>NZ_AJLK01000058.1 GCF_000317205.1 Fischerella muscicola PCC 7414
CTTATATATAGCTTCAATGACGCTCTGCTTGAGAATAATGTTATTTTTCTACAAAGGTTGTTAGCGATTGGTAGTTATACCGTCTCTTTGTGAAGCAGCCCCAAATTCATGGCGAAATTCCTGCAACCAAACTCTGCGTCCCTTTGCGTTCGCCTTTGCGATCCTCTGCGTTTAAAAACACTACGAATGAATGCAAAGTACTAACTAAATTCATAACGGTTTTTTCCCAGACGCTTAGCATGGTACATTGCAGCATCTGCCTGTTTAATCAAAGTTTCATAGTCGTGACTATTGAGAGGATAAACACTAATGCCAATACTGGCGGATATTTTTATGGTGTGTCCATCCAAGACAATTGGCTCAGTGATAGTTGCTAAAATTTTTTCAGCTACTATAGCAGCTACTTCTAGTTTGGGGATTGCTCGTAAAATTGCGGTAAATTCATCGCCACCCAAGCGAGAAACAGTATCACTACCCCGTAAACAATTGCTGAGGCGTTGCGCAACAGTGATCAGCAGGCGATCGCCTATTTCATGTCCAAGGCTATCATTGACTTGCTTGAAGCCATCCAAATCAATAAACAGCAGTCCTAGTAACAATTGATTATTGCGCGCCCATTCCACAGATTCCTGTAGTTGTTCAGCAAATAATTTCCGATTAGGTAAACCAGTCAGAGGATCGTGATATGCCAAATAACGTAAATGATCTTCTTGAAGTTTTAATTCACTGTTAGAACGGAATAACTCAGCAGCAGTGCGCTTGAGTTCATCTTCTAAAAGTTTACGTTTAGTGATATCACGAATTATCCCAACCAAAAAGAAATTACCTGCGCCATCTTTGTGAAGCGATCGCTTAGTGGAAATAAAGTGAGTTTTACCCTTAGCATCAGTAAATTCTTCTTCGTGTTCTTGGGGTTGCTGCGATCGAAACACTAATTCATCTTGCTGACGAAACAAATCAGCTTCTTTTTTAGAGAAAAAGTCATACTCTGACTTTTCTAGTAATAAACTCTTAGGATAACCAATTAATTGACAATAAGCTTCATTTAAAACAATCCATTGATGTTTTTCATTTTTCACAAAAATTGGATCAGGAATTGTATTAATAACTTGATGTAAGAACTCCTTAGATCGTTTTAACTCTTCCTGCATGTGCGCGATTTGCGACGTCATCACAATTGCTGAGACACCAAAACTAAGTAAAGCAGGCATCATTGGTATCCACCAACCAAACAAGAAAGCAACATAACAACTACCAAGCAACACCAAGCAAAACAACAGGATACTCAAGATACTTCTGTTCAACCGCCGTACTCGCCACCTCGTGGCTGCACCCACATAAGCCCAAACACAAATCCATAACCCTTCAACTAAGTCAGCCCAGACTTTGAGTAAAGGTCTTCCTTGTTGGGCAGCACGGATGAATTCACTGATAAAATAGGCTTGCAGTTCCACACCTGCTACAGGCTTTGCTGTACCCATCAACCGACTAGAGTAGGGAATTAGCACGATATCTTGAAGACTAGGTGCAGTCGAACCAATTAAGACAATGCGATTGTGAATCCACTGGCGAGGTACTTGGTCAGTTAGCACATCTCGCATGGAAACCCTACGGAAGGCACAAATATCGGGGAATGAATTTCTACAAGCTAATTTCGGAAAATTTGACAATATTTGATAGCCTTTATTATCAACCCCTACATAGCCACCATCATGGGGTTGAAAACGATGAAATACTGCCTTGCCCAACTGTAAATTCTTGGGATTTTGCACGGCTTTTTTAGCTCTAATACCTTCTGCCTGGAGATAAAGCTTTGCCAACTTTAAAGCAAAACTTTCGTGTGCTTGGTCTTCAACATGCCAGTACAATAAGCTACGACGTACTTTGCCATCAGCATCTAGTAGTATGTTGTTAAAACCCACTCGTTTAAGTTTACTTAATTCCGGTGGTGGTGCAACACTATTATTTTGCTTATTGGAAAGCAATTCAATCCCAATCAAGTTTGGTATTGATTTGTAAGTATTTAACAAATTTTTATGACCAGGTTCTACCTTTAAATCTCGAAAAATGTCTAAACCAATAGCACGTGGTTGTTGGAGATGTAATTTTTGTAAAACTTCAGCAATTACACCATCGGGAATTGGCCAAGAACCAACCTCGCGTAAAGAAGCCTCATCAATTGCAACAATAGTAATTGATTCTTCTGGTGTTTCGATGGGCCGTAATTGAAAAAATTGATCCAAAGCTGCCCATTCTAAAGATTGCAATAATCCAAAAAAACGCAGTAGTAAAATGCAGAGGGCAACGCTAGAGGCAGTGACAAATTCTCTGTTTCCTCGACACAAAAATTTTTTCAACAGGAATATTAACCTCACGAAGCGTTTGCCTTGCTGCTGATTGATGGGTTTTTGTCAATTTTTGCCTAAGTCTTGTAGACAATTAACTATAGCAATCCTAAATCATTTGTGAAAAACAAGATCCCCGACTTTTCTAAAAAAGTCGGGGATCTAGGCAATGTAACTGTTTACAACTCAAATAGGATTGCTAGAGTCAAATATATTGAGAACAGCCATTTTTATGCTTGTTTTAAAACATACTTAAAACTACGTGGGCCTGCGTAATTACTAATGTTTGCTAGCTGCTCTAAAGTTTGCACTCCTGCATAGGTTTTACCATTAATAATCCAAGTCGGATAGCTTTGAATTTTAGCTGCTCTGCACTCATCTTTTAGACCATTTGGGTTATCAATAGGAGCGCAATCTATATGCTCAATTTCGCTGTAAGCTTCTTTACCAAAAAGTAATTTCTGTTCATGGCAGTGAGGACACCACCAAGCAATGTATTCTTTAGCACCTATTTGCTTTAAGTGACGTGCAAGGGCAATTTCTGCTTCACCGGAGGCAGTGGTAACTTCCCAACCAACACCTGGTTTGGGTTCTTGCAGTGGTCTGAAACTGATGATTGCTGGTTGACCGGGATTTTCTACAATAGTGACTCCACTATTATTATTTGGTGGAGGAGCATAAATAGCTAAAGTCCCAACTAACGTCACCATGCCGACAACAATGGCAGTAAAAAAGATTTGCCCGATTTCTTCCCAAGCACGACCCACAATAGTTAGGACTAACATACTTAAGGAAAAAATTGCTGAGGCAACACAGTAGATACATAATGCTTTAATCTTGAATACCAGCAGGTACATCAAGAAACCACTGAACACCGACATAGCGATCGCTCCGATCAACAGCAGCAACCAAGTTAAATTTTCCAGCTTTTTTCGAGAATCTTTCTTTTTAACTGGGTCGACAGCCAACGGGGTTAAGGCAAAAACTGCCATACTCACATAAGCTAAAAAACCGAACAAAGCCAGAGGCAGTCCGAAAACCGTCGCATAATCGCTCTGTAGTACAATATCGCAACTTTTAGTAGGACAAGCAGCTGAGCTTTGGCTAAATTTAACTATGGTCAGGTAAGCAGTGGTTAATGCACCTAAAATAGCGATCGCACCAATTAGCAAACGCGATCGACGATGAATCCAAGGGGTAGAAGAAAGGCGGCGTTTCATAAGCAGGTATTGGTAATTGGGATAGAGGATAGGGGACAAGGGGGACAAGGAAGACAAAGGGAGAATAAACACCAATTGTTCAATTCCCGATCCCCGATCCCTTACCCCCAATCCCCAATTTAAGATTTTAGGCTCACAGAAGAAATTGATTTGCGATCGCCCCTGTTGTTCCAGCTACGGTGTGCGGCCTCTACAAATTGACTAACACGAATTGGGTCAATTGTTTGTTCGCGACGACCGTGACGTTTTAAGGAACTAGAGACAATCACTCCATCTGCTGCTTGTAACAATGTCGCAACATTTTCCCAAGATGCGCCGCTACCAACAAATACTGGTGTGCCTGCTGCTGCTTGTGCAGCTAATTCCAAATCTTCTTGGTTAGGTGGACTGCCTGTAGCCCAACCAGACAAAATCACGGCGTCTGCCAAACCCCGTTCGATTGTATCTTGCACTGCTACAGTCAGATTTGGTGAACTTAATGGACGAGCGTGCTTAACTAAGACATCAGCAAAGATTTTGACATCACAACCCAATTCGCGCCGATAGCGCAGTAATTGATGGGCTTCTCCCTCAATTAAACCTTGATCGGTTGCCATAACTCCAGTGAGGACGTTCACACGGATAAATTGCGCCCTCACACAGCTAGCGATCGCCATTGCACTTTTGGCATCATTCCGTAAAACGTTGATGCCAATGGGCAGCGTCACCATATTCTGTATCCGCTGCACTACCACAGTCATCGCGCTGACAACTGCGGGGTCAACCTGGTTTTTAGTAAACGGTGCATCAAAAAAATTTTCTACAATGATACCGTTAACTCCGCCACTGGCTAGGGCTGTTGCTTCTTGTTCAGCACGGTCAATTACTGTTTTTAGGCTACCTCCCCAACGGGGCGAGGTAGGTAATGGTAGTAAATGAACTACACCAATAATCGGTGTGCGGGTTTTAAATAGCTGATATAAGTCCACGTCTTTAATCCGTAACACACAGTCCAGAGTCAATAGTCAATAGTCAATGGTCAATAGTCAATGGTCAATCGATTTTGGATTTTGGATTTTAGATTTTGGATTTGTTCCGCCCACAAGGGGCTGAGCATAAACCGAAATAATCTGGCGATTGTGGATTTATCCCACTCAAGGGCTTACAGATTCTGGATTGTTAATTTTTGTTTCGTCCCATCTGACTTGCTGTTGGAACGTATACTAAAAAAATTTAATCCAAAATTTACAATCCATAATCCAAAATTGGCAGTCAATATCCTGTAGACTGAGAATTCTGGACTGTTGACTTAGGACTTTAGACTGTTGACTTTTGACTAACTTTTCCAACTTTTTTTAAGTTGGTCGGTTTTCCGCCTCCCCCTTAAGATGGAAATTAACGTAAAACCTTCCATAAGATATGTTAAGATAAAAACTGTTTACAAGAGGAGTTTGCAACTCACAAGACGCACAAGACGCCAAGCGGCTTTCCGTAAGGTAGCTGTTCTTCCTCGAACAGCTAAAGAGTCTGTTACAGTTGCGGGTAAAACCTGAACTGATTGGTAGCATTACCGCTGTCAAGGCGTTAATTTTAGTGCGTGTTTTCCTAGATGGTAGCGACTTCTCACCACACATCCCATAGGGGAAAGTGGCTCCCTATAGGGTAGAGTAGATTCACAACGCACGCGCTGCGGTAATGTAAAATACCAAAAGCAATTTGCACCAAGAATTACGAGTGTCTATTTTACCCAACGACTATTTGTTTTTCCCTTGGAAACACAGAATAGTAAGAAAATCATAGCATGATCTCTGTGCAATTCATCGGGATCATAAGTTCCTTTGGGTGCGTTTGGATTTTGTCATGCAGGCATGATGTAAAAGGGCTTGGCTCTTGAGCAAGTGTCTGAAAATCCTTAGTTAATATTTAACTTTTGGAGTGCAAAAAAACTGAAAACTTTATTTTTCTAGTATGGGTGAAAAACCAACCATTGCAATATCTCACCTGGGTTGTGAAAAAAATCGAATTGATACAGAACATATGTTAGGACTGCTGGTAGAAGCAGGCTATGGCGTAGATTCTAATGAAGAGTTAGCAGATTACGTTATTGTTAATACTTGTAGTTTTATCGAAGCAGCTCGGGAAGAATCTGTCAGAACTTTGGTAGAACTGGCAGAGGCAAATAAAAAAATCGTCATTACAGGTTGTATGGCGCAGCATTTCCAAGAGCAATTGTTGGAAGAGTTGCCCGAAGCAGTGGCAGTAGTAGGTACAGGCGATTATCACAAAATCGTTGGCGTGATTGAACGAGTAGAACAGGGCGATCGCGTCAAAGAAGTTAGCGCCGAACCAACTTACATCGCCGATGAAACCACACCCCGCTATCGCACTACAACCGAAGGTGTGGCATATGTAAGAATTGCGGAAGGATGCGACTATCGCTGTGCGTTTTGTATCATTCCGCATCTGCGGGGAAACCAGCGATCGCGTACTATAGAATCAATAGTCGCGGAAGCTGAACAGTTAGCAAGTCAAGGGGTACAGGAAATCATTTTGATTTCCCAAATCACCACAAATTACGGTATAGATATCTACGGGAAACCTAAATTAGCAGAATTGCTTCGTGCTTTGGGGAAAGTAGACGTGCCGTGGATTCGGATGCACTACGCTTATCCGACGGGACTGACTCCAGATGTGATCGCGGCAATTCGTGAAACACCCAATGTCTTACCTTATCTGGATTTGCCTTTGCAGCATTCCCATCCGGAAATTCTCCGCGCCATGAACCGTCCTTGGCAAGGACAAGTCAACGATGCAATTATCGAACGCATCAAGGAAGCACTACCACAGGCGATACTGCGGACAACATTTATTGTTGGGTTTCCTGGCGAAGGTGATGAACATTTTCAGCATTTATTTCAATTCATCCAACGCCATGAATTTGATCATGTAGGTGTTTTCACCTTCTCTCCAGAGCAAGGAACACCAGCCTACAACCTACCCAATCAGTTACCGCAAGCAATCAAAGATGAGCGACGGGACATATTGATGGAACTGCAACAGCCGATTTCTCTACGTAAAAATCAGCAAGAAATTGGCAGAGTCGTTGATGTTTTGATTGAACAAGAAAATCCCTCAACAGGAGAATTAATCGGTCGTTCGGCTAGATTTGCTCCGGAAGTAGATGGTCAAGTTTACGTTCGTGGGCAAGCAAGATTGGGAACTATCGTACCAGTAGCCATCAAAGAAGCTGATACGTACGACTTGTACGGAGTAGTTGGTGGTAGTTAATCGTTGATTGGAACAACAACCAACAAACAACCCTACCCTTACGGGAAGCCACTTCGTGTCTACGGGTTCGTCAGTCGCTCATGGGGGAAGACCCCCCTTGGGGCGCGCTGACTCACCACCAACAAACAACAAACAACAACCAACAAATAACTAAATACAAATTAGGAGAGTTAATGACACTTTCTTTTCAAGAACTAGGTATCTCACCAGAACGGATTGAGCAAATTGAAAAAATTGGTTTTACCACACCAACCAATATTCAAGCCCAAGCGATTCCCCAACTTTTAGCGGGTCGCGATGTCGTTGGTCAATCTCAAACAGGTACAGGTAAAACCGCTGCTTTCTCTCTGCCAATTCTAGAGCGGCTGGATGTAAGTCAAAAAGCAGTGCAAGCACTGGTTTTGACCCCAACTCGAGAGTTAGCAATTCAAGTTCAAGATGCTATCAGTGAGTTTCTGGGCAACGAAGGCTTGCGTGTAATGGCAATTTACGGCGGTCAATCTATAGATCGCCAAATTTTACAACTCAAGCGCGGCGTTCACATGGTCGTGGGTACACCAGGGCGAGTCATAGACTTGCTAGAACGGGGTAGCTTGAAGTTGGATCATGTGAAATGGTTTGTTTTGGATGAAGCCGACGAAATGCTCAGCATGGGCTTTATCGATGATGTGGAAAAGATTCTTTCCCAAGCACCCCAAGAACGGCAGACAGCTTTATTCTCTGCCACAATGCCGCCATCGATCCGCCAGCTGGTGAATAAGTTCCTGAATGATCCAGTAACAGTCGCCGTTGAACAACCAAAAGCTGCTCCCAACAAAATTAATCAGGTAGCTTATCTAGTACCGCGCCATTGGTCAAAAGTCAAAGCTTTACAGCCCATCCTGGAAATGGAAGATCCAGAATCGGCTTTGATCTTTGTTCGCACTAGACGCACGGCTGCTGAACTCACCAATCAATTGCAAGCTGCTGGTCACAGTGTTGATGAATACCACGGTGATTTATCCCAACAAGCACGGGAACGTTTGTTGACTCGATTCCGTAATCGTCAGGTGCGCTGGGTAGTAGCTACTGATATTGCAGCGCGGGGTTTAGATGTTGACCAACTATCCCACGTGATCAACTTTGATTTACCAGACAGTGTGGAAACCTATGTCCACCGCATCGGCCGTACTGGTCGCGCTGGTAAAGAAGGTACAGCCATCACCTTGGTGCAGCCCTTTGAACGACGCAAGCAGCAGTTGTTTGAGCGCCATGTGCGTCAAAGTTGGCAATTACTTTCGATTCCCACACGGGCACAAATTGAAGCTAGACAACTGGAAAAATTACAAACCCAGGTGCAAGAAGCTTTGGTGGGTGAACGTATGGCTTCATTTTTGTCCATCGTTAGCCAGCTGAGCGAACAATATGATGCTCATGCGATCGCCGCAGCTGCATTACAAATCGCCTACGACCAAACCCGTCCTGCTTGGTTGCTATCAGAAGCCGACTATCCCGAAGAAGACCTCCGACCCACTCCCAAACCCAAACTACGGGGTGGCGGTCGCCGCGACTCTAATCGCGAGTCTAGTGGTGAACACCGTCGCCGTTCCTCTTGGGTGTCATCAGAAGTAGGTGCAGAAGGAGACAAACGCGGTTCCTCCAAGCCCAAACTGCGGACAGGACGACGGGATACTCCGGTGCCGAAAAAGGTAAGTTCTCATCAGGCTAGAGAGTCTGCTTCGTAGTCATTAGTCATTGGTCATTGGTCATTGGCAAAGAGGTGATTAGTGGGTCAAGGGTTATTGGTCAAATGACAAATAACAAATGACAAACAACAAATGACAAATGACTCTTAACTTAATTTAGCCAAGGGCGACTAACTTCTTCTAAGTGGGCGATTTCATCCTCACTTAATCTCCAGCCCAAAGCGCCTGCGTTATCTCGTACTTGTTGGGCTGTTTTCACCCCAGCAATCGGAATAACGTTGCCTTGAGCAATTAACCAATTCAGGGCGACTTGGGCAGGAGTGCGACCATATTTTTCCCCATATTGGCGTAGCAAAGAGATTACTGGCTCAATTTTTTGCAAGCCTTCTTTGCTAAAGCGTGAGTCTAATTTTCTCGCACCACTGGGGGCTGAGCCTCCAGCAAGAGTGTACTTGCCAGTTAGTAGCCCCTGAGCCAAAGGACTATAGGCTAAAATTGTTACACCCAATTCACGAGCGGTGTTGAGAATTCCATTGCTTTCAATTTGGCGAGTTAGCAAAGAGTAGCGCACTTGATTCACAGCTAGAGGTATGCCCCTTCGAGCTAGTATTTGGTGTGCTTCTCGCATTTGTTGGGCTGAGTAATTACTCACGCCTACTGCTTCTATTCTGCCCCGTTCCACTTCATCTGCGAGGGCATTTATTAAGGTTTCTTGACTCATCAAAAAAGTAAAAGGCCAATGGACTTGGTAGAGGGCTACTTTTTGAACTTGTAGGCGTTTGAGACTTTCTGTGAGAGCATCAGCAACAGACTGGGCTGTGAATCGCCAAGGAAAAGGGCCATATTTAGTGGCAATTTGGACTTTTTGTGTGGTTTTTTGGAGGAATTGGGCAAGCAACTCCTCTGAAAGCCCGAATCCGTAAATTTCTGCTGTATCAAAAAAGGTGATACCAGCTTCTAGGGAAGCATCAAAGGCTGCTTGTAATTCCTGTGGCCCGTATTCTTTGCCATAATTCCAAAATAAGCGATCGCCCCAAGCCCAAGTACCGATACACAAGGGTGTGACGACAGGGCCGCTTTGCCCCAACGTGATGGTTTCCATTTTGATCAAACCTATTTACATTTATTTACTTTATTTAGTTTAACTTTACAATTATCGTCTCATCTGTTTGCTCAAGAACTAATAACTGATTACGGTTTATCGATCCTGGTGGGAAGACCCCTTGTGTTGCTTACGAAATCTTGGAATGAGAGTTAGGGCTGTATTTAGGGTACTTAACTAATTGACTCTAATTAGATAAGTCTTGTATAGTGTCCCTTATGGGAAGCAAAGCTTACAAATTCAGAATCTATCCAAATAATGAACAGTCAGCTTTTTTGGCAAAATGTTTTGGCTGCTCAAGATTTGTCTACAATTATTTTTTGAGAGTCACCACAGATATTTACGCTGAGTCTAAAAAATCTCTGCGCTACAAAGAGTGGGCAAAGCTTTTAGTGAATTTGAAATCTGAATTTGAATGGCTTAAAGAAGTTAATTCCCAATCACTACAACAAACACTTAAAGACTTAGAATCTGCATTTACACGTTTTTTTAAAAAGTTAGGGGGATTCCCAAACTTTAAAAAGAGAAGTCATCGGCAATCGTTTCGAGTACCACAGTATTTTTCAATAGATGAGAACGGTTTTTTAAGACTACCAAAGATGACACCGATTAAGATGGTGATTCATCGGAAAATATTGGGAACACCGAAAAATGTAACCATCTCTAAAACTCCCTCTGGTAAATATTACGCTTCAATTGTGACCGAACAAGATATCCCCCATGCACCATTGAACGGGGACAAGATTGGACTAGATTTGGGGGTAAAAGAATTTGTGATTACATCAACTGGAGAAAAGTTTGAAAATCCCAGATATTTTCAGAGGTCATTGCGCCGACTCAAAATTAGACAAAAGAGGTTAAGCAGGAAACAAAAAGGTTCTAATAATCGTAACAAAGCCTTATTAACCGTTGCCAAAATTCACGAAAAAGTGGCTAACCAACGACAAGACTACCAGCATAAAATCAGTCTCAAACTGACTTGCAAAAACCAAGCAATATCAGTGGAAAGTCTGAATATCAAGGGCATGGTAAAAAACCGTAAGTTAGCTAAACAAATTAGTGATGTTGCTTGGGGTAATTTCCTGACGATGTTAGAGTACAAGGGTGATATCTATGGTTGTGAGATTCACTACGTAGATAGATTTTTCCCTAGTTCTAAAAGATGCTCTAATTGTGGTTACATCAAAGAAGATTTAACACTTTCTATTCGTGAGTGGCAGTGTCCTGAATGTCAAATCATTTGGGACACAGATGTCAACGCAGCAATCAATTTAATGTTGTTTTCGCAAGTTAAAATACCCTTGGAAGAAGGGAAATTTACGCCTGACCAGCTAGTTGTAAGACTAGGTATGAACCGGGATACTGGTTCAGGGCAGGAAGCTCTAAGTAAAGCCTAGCAAAACTTAGGGTACTTCACCTTGGTTATTATGGAATAATTTTGCTGTTTTGATTGGGAGTGGTTATGGCAACTAGTAATGTGTCACCCAATTCTGAATCAAGCGAGTCAGAAAAATCCACATCCATTCCCAAAGTGAAACTATGGACAATGTTTCGACTGGGCCTGTTTCAGATGGCATTGGGCATCATGTCGATTCTGACTTTGGGAGTGCTAAATCGAGTCATGATTGAGGAATTGCGAGTGCCAGCACTAATTGTAGCTGGGGCGATCGCAATGCATCAATTTGTGGCTCCGATCAGAGTGTGGTTTGGGCAAATGTCAGACACCAAGCCTTTGCTTGGCTATCACCGCAGTGGTTATGTTTGGGTTGGTGCAGCTTTATTTGCGATCGTCTCATTTTTCGCTGTGCAAGTAGTTTGGCAACTGGGCTTCAGTTTGCAGTCAGGTTGGACAACTCAAACCTCTGGTTGGGCTGCACTTTTAGCTTTGATCTTTGCCCTCTACGGAGTTGCCATTAGTGCTAGTTCCACACCTTTTGCAGCGTTGTTAGTCGATGTTTCCGATGAAGACAACCGCTCAAAATTGGTGGGGGTTGTGTGGTCAATGCTGATGGTGGGTATTATTATTGGGGCAATTATTAGCAGTGGTTTACTCAGACAAATTACCTTAGATGCACCCCTAGAGGTAATCCAAATTCAAGTCAACCGCCTGTTTTTGATCGTCCCAGGCATTGCTTTCGCACTTTGTCTGCTATCAACAGTCGGTGTGGAAAAGAAATATTCTCGCTTTACCATGCGTTCCACAGCGACTAACCGTGAAGATAAGATTACTCTTGGTATGGCAATGCAGGTGTTAACTGCTAGCCGCCAAACAGCAATATTTTTCACATTTTTGCTGTTGATGACACTCAGCTTGTTTATGCAGGATGCGGTGTTGGAACCCTACGGCGGTGAAGTCTTTAAAATGACTATTGCCGAAACCACAAAACTCAATGCTTTCTTTGGTACAGGGACGCTAATTGGCTTGAGTTTGACTGGCTTTTTGATTGCCCCGCGTTTGGGTAAGAAAAATACAACCAAGCTCGGATGCGTGGCTGTGGCAGTTTGCTTGATAATAATTGTCCTAGCAGGGACTACTGCTAATGCCAAATTCCTGCAATGGAGTTTAATCTTGTTTGGTTTTGCTTCTGGTGTCACTACTACTGGGGCACTCAGCTTAATGCTGGATCTGACTGCTGCGGAAACCGCTGGTACATTCATTGGTGCTTGGGGGTTAGCGCAGGCAATGGCAAGGGCCCTAGCTACGGTTTCTGGTGGCGCAGTGCTAAACTTGGGTAAATCTTTACTGACAACGCCATTATTTGCCTATGGGTTGGTGTTTGCCATACAAGCCGTAATCATGTTGTTGGCGCTAGGATTATTGAATTGGGTGAATGTCACAGAATTTCAGCGCAATGCTAAACAAGCGATCGCATCTATATTGGAAAGCGAATTAGATTAATTTTAATTTGTTGGTTGTTGGTGGTTGATTGTTGGTAGTTGATAGTTGGTGGTTGATAGTTGATTGTTACAACACCCAAACAACAAAGACCAAACATCAAACACCAAACAACAAACAACAAACAACCAACAACAAACAACCAACAATAAACTATTTATCAAATGACCGAACTTTGGACTACAGTTTTAGAGTTTGCCCAAATTACTACCGCCAGGGTAGGTAAGCAGTTAATGGAAGATTTTGGGCAAGTACAAGCTTCCCATAAAGCTGATGGTTCTTTAGTCACCCGTGCTGATAAATGGGCTGATCAAGAATTGCGAAATGCGATCGCCTCTACATTTCCTGATTATGGAATTTTGACTGAAGAGGGTGACAAGGTTTTTCCTGGTACAGAATGGTGTTGGGTAGTTGATCCGTTGGATGGCACTACTAACTTTACGCGTGGTATTCCCATTTGGTCAATTTCGCTAGGGTTACTGTATAAAGGCACACCTGTTTTTGGATATGTTTACGTGCCACCACTCAGAGAATCATTTCACGGCTTCTGGGAGGGTTCATCGGGTCTAGGAGCTTCCACGGGGGCTTTTCGCAATTATCACCCGATTCATACTAGTGAAGAAGATCCCAGTCAGCATCACTTTTTTAACCTCTGTTCCCGTAGTACCTCGGTAATCAAACAAGATTTTCCTTGTAAAATTAGGATGCTGGGTGTTGCTAGCTATAACTTCCTGACAGTTGCCACAGGAGCAGTATTAGGTGGTGTGGAAGCGACACCAAAAGTTTGGGATATAGCCGCCGCTTGGGTAATAGTCAAAGCTGCGGGAGGAAGTTGGATCTCACTCAAATCAGAACCTTTTCCTTTGTCTGCTGGCGTTGATTATAGCGATCGCTCTTTCCCCACTTTGGTTGTCAGTCGTCCAGAATTGGTGTCTACATTTAAGCCATGTTTGGAAGAGTTGAAGATTTGAACTTTGGCACTCTCCAAGTTGCTCGATTGACTTTATGGTGCAGATGGGTAGGTGTAAAAATCAGCTAGTCTATAAAAAGTACCTTAATCCGTTTGACAGCAATAGTTTCATCGATTAAGTACCGAAGATAGGTCTGCACCAGTAGTAAAAAGCTTACTATACAAAGCTTTCAGGCTTAAATTTTGAGAGACTTTCTTGTTACCTAATAGCTGAAATGATATTATGATGACAGGTTTGCACCACTGTACCTTGAAAACTAAATACTGTAAGGGTTTGAGTCCATAGCAGTTGAAATCAACTAAAATCCCTATCAGGGATTGAAACTGGCAGTTTCGGATAAGGTGAGAAGCGTCGGGAGTTGAAATCAACTAAAATCCCTATCAGGGATTGAAACAGCAAATGCGCGAGTGGGGAATAAGGGGAGGACACAGTTGAAATCAACTAAAATCCCTATCAGGGATTGAAACTGCGTAAGCCACTGAAGGAATCGTGGTGCCTAAAGTTGAAATCAACTAAAATCCCTATCAGGGATTGAAACGGCAGCCCTGTAGAACTCACAAATCAAGTTTGCAAGTTGAAATCAACTAAAATCCCTATCAGGGATTGAAACGTACAAAATCTGGAATAATTCAAGTAATTTGCCGATTGCGTTGAAATCAACTAAAATCCCTATCAGGGATTGAAACAAGGACTTATAAGCTATTTTAGCTTTAAAATTCTGTTGAAATCAACTAAAATCCCTATCAGGGATTGAAACAATTTTTTATGAACGGAGGGGCAGTTGATTCAAAAAAGTTGAAATCAACTAAAATCCCTATCAGGGATTGAAACAATTAGCTTATACAGCTAAAATCAAGCTTTTAAAGTTGAAATCAACTAAAATCCCTATCAGGGATTGAAACCAATCATCATAAACCGCGATCGCGCTTCCCATGTGAGCAGTGTTGAAATCAACTAAAATCCCTATCAGGGATTGAAACTCTTCTAGAGATTCAATAAAAGATTCTGGAATTTCAGCTGAAGTTGAAATCAACTAAAATCCCTATCAGGGATTGAAACAGTCTTGGTGTCCATTGTCCCTTCTAATGGAATAGTTGAAATCAACTAAAATCCCTATCAGGGATTGAAACGTTTGATCAACCGTGATATACTCGCTCCATGATTTGAGTTGAAATCAACTAAAATCCCTATCAGGGATTGAAACTGATAAGATTTAAATTGGAATATCCCCTATATTTACGTTGAAATCAACTAAAATCCCTATCAGGGATTGAAACCTTTTTCTAAACGCTTATTAACAGATCCTAGAAAAGCTAAGTTGAAATCAACTAAAATCCCTATCAGGGATTGAAACCGGTACGAGATCTCCGATAAGGCTCTAGATACGGAGTTGAAATCAACTAAAATCCCTATCAGGGATTGAAACGGCTGTCCTGGATTCCATGGCGCAACAGGTTGGAGAGTTGAAATCAACTAAAATCCCTATCAGGGATTGAAACTTGCGGATCCGCTCCAAATACTTCCCCTACAGCGTGTTGAAATCAACTAAAATCCCTATCAGGGATTGAAACGCGGAAGTGTTGTGCGCGGTGTAGTGCTGCTGGATGTTGAAATCAACTAAAATCCCTATCAGGGATTGAAACGATTGTGTAAGAGTCCAAATTCCCAGGCGTGAAATGTTGAAATCAACTAAAATCCCTATCAGGGATTGAAACGCTTCAAGCCGTGGCGATCGCAATAATCCCAAACTGTTGAAATCAACTAAAATCCCTATCAGGGATTGAAACGCCTTATTATCTTGTTGATGACGAAATTCAAGCTTGTTGAAATCAACTAAAATCCCTATCAGGGATTGAAACCAATTGGGTTTGAAGCTGGCCAACTCCTTAGGCATTCGAGGTTGAAATCAACTAAAATCCCTATCAGGGATTGAAACTTCACCAGCCGAGAACCGATCCCTTGGCCTCGGTAATGTTGAAATCAACTAAAATCCCTATCAGGGATTGAAACTGGATGATCCTCCACCCTTCTATAGCGCAATTATCAGTTGAAATCAACTAAAATCCCTATCAGGGATTGAAACAGGCTTTTCCCACTACCAGTTGGCATAGCCAAAAGTTGAAATCAACTAAAATCCCTATCAGGGATTGAAACATCTGGCACAAATGTTTCAACCTCCGACTCTTGATAAGTTGAAATCAACTAAAATCCCTATCAGGGATTGAAACCCACATAGAGGCGGCGCTAATGGAGATCCGACGGGTTGAAATCAACTAAAATCCCTATCAGGGATTGAAACGTTGCTTAAGGGCATCGATGAATTGGGGGTTCTTCTGGAGTGTTGAAATCAACTAAAATCCCTATCAGGGATTGAAACCCTAGCATCCCGAGCCTCCTCCAAAAGGGTGCGGAGTTGAAATCAACTAAAATCCCTATCAGGGATTGAAACAAACTAGGGAGGTTACATGACCTACACTTTCTACGATAGTTGAAATCAACTAAAATCCCTATCAGGGATTGAAACCCATTTTTTCCAATTTGCTTTTATTCCTGTCCAGGGTTGAAATCAACTAAAATCCCTATCAGGGATTGAAACGCTATTTGGCGCGAATTAGCTGCTTAATATCAAGTTGAAATCAACTAAAATCCCTATCAGGGATTGAAACATCTAAATCGTAGTCCACATCAAACCCAGAAAACTTTAGTTGAAATCAACTAAAATCCCTATCAGGGATTGAAACCCTGATAATGCGGTCAAATTTGAACAATCCTTCAGTTGAAATCAACTAAAATCCCTATCAGGGATTGAAACCAAAAGCATCCCTTTACCAGATCCAGGAAGACCCGTTGAAATCAACTAAAATCCCTATCAGGGATTGAAACATTACAAAGTTATTACAAAGTTATTACACGGATTGTTGAAATCAACTAAAATCCCTATCAGGGATTGAAACGAGTTACAGCCGCTTGCAAGACCAGAACTGTTTGGTTGAAATCAACTAAAATCCCTATCAGGGATTGAAACTTGCAAATAATCCTCTAGTGTGCTACTGATTTCAGCGTTGAAATCAACTAAAATCCCTATCAGGGATTGAAACTAAAAGCGCTAGTTTCATTTATTTGGTCTCCTTTGTTGTTGAAATCAACTAAAATCCCTATCAGGGATTGAAACTACTTAATCGGTGCGATCGCATTTGATTGGAACGTTGAAATCAACTAAAATCCCTATCAGGGATTGAAACTCGACCCCCACGGGTTCGGTTTGGGTCTCATCTCTGTTGAAATCAACTAAAATCCCTATCAGGGATTGAAACCGTAGCGGTAGAAGCCGCGAGTACGGGATCGGACATGAGTTGAAATCAACTAAAATCCCTATCAGGGATTGAAACGACCTTGATAGGTTTCTTGAACTCATCCCTTTGGAGTTGAAATCAACTAAAATCCCTATCAGGGATTGAAACCAGGATCGTGCGGACTGTGCAGAATCTATACAGTTGAAATCAACTAAAATCCCTATCAGGGATTGAAACATAAAAGGCAGTCTTAGCAATACCTAATTCTTTGCAAAGTTGAAATCAACTAAAATCCCTATCAGGGATTGAAACTTTCTCCAGCAGACTTTCCCGCCTGCCTTTGGACGGTTGAAATCAACTAAAATCCCTATCAGGGATTGAAACAATTCTGTGTGGGCGCTTTTTGTCGTGAAAATAATGTTGAAATCAACTAAAATCCCTATCAGGGATTGAAACGCTCCCCTTGGTTTCCCCCCCTTACTCTCCAAGAGGGTTGAAATCAACTAAAATCCCTATCAGGGATTGAAACCCATACTCCTTACTCGAGACTAAGGTTAAGTAGTTGAAATCAACTAAAATCCCTATCAGGGATTGAAACAAATGCTTGCCAGATGCTCTTCCAGGCCTTTAGGGTTGAAATCAACTAAAATCCCTATCAGGGATTGAAACAAATGCTTGCCAGATGCTCTTCCAGGCCTTTAGGGTTGAAATCAACTAAAATCCCTATCAGGGATTGAAACAGATTGTTAGGAGTGCCAAAGAGGTCAAATACGTCCGTTGAAATCAACTAAAATCCCTATCAGGGATTGAAACATTATAAACAACGGTTGTTGCAGACTCATATTGCAGGCGGTTGAAATCAACTAAAATCCCTATCAGGGATTGAAACGAGCAGCGCTTATTGCGTTTAGCGTTTTTCCACCTGCTATGGTTGAAATCAACTAAAATCCCTATCAGGGATTGAAACCAAGAAGATCCAGAAAATCGCCAAAAGGATGTACGTTGAAATCAACTAAAATCCCTATCAGGGATTGAAACATCGTATTTGGAGGCTTCTTCTTGCTCGATCTTGGTTGAAATCAACTAAAATCCCTATCAGGGATTGAAACTGGAGATCGCTTCCAGACTTGCAGACAAAACATTTAAGTTGAAATCAACTAAAATCCCTATCAGGGATTGAAACCGGTCTTGGTGGCAGCAGCTTCCTAGCATTCTTGGCGTTGAAATCAACTAAAATCCCTATCAGGGATTGAAACACTTGCAGGCGATGCCAACACCAAATCAGGTGTAGGTTGAAATCAACTAAAATCCCTATCAGGGATTGAAACATTGACGCATGGGAGGGTAAAATACAGGGGAGCTTGCGCAAAGTTGAAATCAACTAAAATCCCTATCAGGGATTGAAACGCAAGCAAGTCCATCCACCCCATAAAAGCTAGCGTTGAAATCAACTAAAATCCCTATCAGGGATTGAAACTTGTGCGATCGCAATACCGACTACTCCAGCAGCAGGTTGAAATCAACTAAAATCCCTATCAGGGATTGAAACGCCTTCAATTGGTGGAAACAAAACAGAATGCCGTGGTTGAAATCAACTAAAATCCCTATCAGGGATTGAAACGCGATCGTGCAAATCCCATCGCTTTCTAAATCTATGTTGAAATCAACTAAAATCCCTATCAGGGATTGAAACACTACACCCTATTCTTGGAGAGGAAAAACTTATCAGTACGGTTGAAATCAACTAAAATCCCTATCAGGGATTGAAACTTACGGATTTCTTTCTCTTGACTTTACCTTTGCCGTGGTTGAAATCAACTAAAATCCCTATCAGGGATTGAAACGCTTAATGCAGAATTATTACCTCTTTGAAGAGTTGGTTGAAATCAACTAAAATCCCTATCAGGGATTGAAACTCCTTGTTCCAGGATCGACACGGGGTTAGCTGGCTCTCCGAGTTGAAATCAACTAAAATCCCTATCAGGGATTGAAACTCCCTTAGGCCCTACAGGATATCTAGTTGTCTAGAGTTGAAATCAACTAAAATCCCTATCAGGGATTGAAACTTCAAGAACAACACGGAAGATATAGGGAATATATCGTTGAAATCAACTAAAATCCCTATCAGGGATTGAAACCCAGCTAATTTTGCTGATGCTTTGGGCTGAGTTCCGAGTGGAAATGACTTAAAATTCCCTGAAATAGATACATCAGAAGAAGATGAAAATTAACTGTGGGTGATTCTTCCTTAGATTGCTGAAAGATGTTAGTTAAAAGGGGTTAACATTCTTATCTTAAGTTAGCTATAAGCTAACTTTACCTTTGAGCGCAAAATTTATTTCAGCGCTTAACAAGTCTGTCATTCGGTTAGATTGAAAGCGAATGAAATTAACCTAACCTTGCAATATAAAACCACACTGTTGTAGCAATGTGGTGAGATTTACGTATAGCACTTTAAAGTTAGGAGATTTAATTCATAATCACCATCGAGTGGTGTTATTGTAAGCTACAAAGTCGAAGTTCAGCATTCCGGACGAAACACAAACATTTTTTGGACAACAACCTTAAGAAAAAATGATGTCGCAAAAAAATCCCTGGACTATAGTCTTAGTCGTGATCGTGTCAATTGCTGCCACCCAGATAGGTTTTCGTAACCTGATGTGGTTTTTGGATACTATTAATCTCATCCACACTCAGCCTTCTTCACATCAGAGATAACACTGAAATCACTACTTGCTATTGAAGAAGGCAGATGGCAGAAGGAACCATCACAAATTATTAGAAAACTCTGCGTACCTCTGCGTACCCTCCGCGCGCCTCTGCGTTTAAAAAAACCAAACTTATACGCAAAACCTTACTTAAATCTATTATTTAAAAATAAAATCAGCGATCGCCACCTCATCCTTACCTGTTATAGTTTCTTGGGGAGGACTCAAAAGAACAGATAGCTGCATCAACTTCTTACCCTCAAGACGACGTGCAACCCGGCTAGGAATTCCGTAACCGTAAACAATATGTCCTTGTCCAGCCAACACCACCACTCGATAATCTGGATTGGCTTTGACAAACTCAGCAATTCCTTCTGCCATTGTTTCATCCCATAATACTTGCGCCAAAAAAAAGCGTTCAGCACCAGAACTATTACCGTGTCCATCATTTTGATGTTGTTGAAAAGCTTGTTGTGATAATTGTTTATACTTTTCGTTATCAGTACGAATTTCTGAAAAAGGCGGAATGAATTTCCTTTCGGATACTGTAAGACTTTCTAAACCTTGACGTGCAACTTTGCGTGTAATTTCTGTCGGGGTGTTTAAAGCTAAAACGGGTAGTTGTTTCTCTTTGGCAAAGCGGAGAATTGGGGCGTAATCTTCCCAAGGGAAACCCCAGCGTTTTTCGTACTCGCTTTTCTCTACTAGTTCTTGTTCAGTCAGTTTACCCGCTAAATATTGATCAACAACGCCTTGATAGGGGCGCTGAAACATCTCCATCGCAATAGCAATTTTAGGATGACTCCGCTGGAGTTCCTGAATAATTTGCAGTTGATTTTGATGATCCACAGAACTATCGTGAGTTTCCCCCAAATACACCACATCTGCTTTTGCTAGTTCCGTCAACATCTGTTGACGACTGTAAATAAAATTCTCTGGTTTGCCACAACTTTTATCCCAATCTGGAAAGATTGTATCTATATTGCTAGGTGGCGCAACCATAACTAACTTAGGAGGACAGGAACTTTTGACAGTTTCAGCGCAGGCAGGTAAAGTCGAGAGTAAAAAGTAAAAAGTAAAAGTTAAAAGGTAAAAAAATAGTTTTTTGCTTGGGAAGCTTTGCTGTTCATTTGCTAGGATTCTTGCGTATGCCAGTAACTTGCTTTGAGTAAATAGTGTCATTTTCTTTACACAACGCCCGATAGGTTCAGCTATTAATATGAAAGGACTGTGGCTGGAAAACAAGCAACTCCAATTACGTACCGATATTCCCATTCCCCAACCGCCACCAGGGGAAGCATTGGTACGGGTTTTATGTGCTGGTATTTGTAACACTGATTTAGAACTAACCAGAGGCTATTACCCTTACACTGGCATTTTAGGTCATGAATTTGTGGGTGTTGTAGAACAAGGCCCAGAAAACTTAATAAATCGCCGTGTTGTCGGTGAAATTAACGCTGTATGCGGTAAATGTCGCTTTTGTCGTAGCGGCAACTCGACTCATTGCGAAAACCGGACTGTGCTTGGTATTGTTAACCGCAATGGTGCTTTTGCTGACTATCTGTGTTTACCTGTAGAAAATCTTCATCTTGTACCAGAGAGTGTTCCTACAGCAGTCGCCACATTCACTGAACCTGTAGCTGCGGCATTGGAAATTCAGCAGCAGGTAGCATTGCGTCCAGATGACAAAGTGTTAGTAGTTGGGGATGGTAAGCTAGGACAATTGGTAGCCCAAACTCTGGCTTTGACTGGTTGTGATCTCTTGGTAGTGGGACGACATCGTGAGAAACTGGCTAATTTAGAAGCACGGGGCATTAAAACAGGCTTCGCGGATGCGGTTACAGACAGGACTTTTGATATTTCCGTAGAGTGTACAGGCAATGCTGAAGGATTTGCGATCGCTCGTCGTGCTCTACGTCCCCGTGGTACACTGGTACTAAAAAGCACCTATGCTGGCAATCTCAGTCTAGATGCTTCTGCTTTGGTAGTGGATGAAATTACTCTGATTGGTTCACGTTGCGGACCGTTTGCACCTGCACTAGAACTACTTGCACAAGAGAAAGTGGACGTACAACCCCTCATTCAAGCCTGTTACCCACTTGCAGAAGCAATAGCAGCTTTTGGACACGCCGAAACAAAAGGTGTGTTGAAGGTGCTATTGGAAATGGAGAATTGGTAGTGGGAGATGGGGAGATGGGGTGATGGGGAACTCGGGGCCCCCGCGACCGACAGGGAGTGGGGATTAGGGGCAATGGGGAGATGGGGAGATGGGGAGATGGGGTGATGGGGGGCTAGGGGTCCCCACTTTGTGGGGTTGGGGGGGCAATGGGGAACTCACCGGCCCCTGGTGGGGATTAGGGGCAGTGGGGAGTGTGTAGACGCGGTAGCGGTGAGACAGCGCGCAGAAGGGGGTTCCCTCCCCCAACCCCAAAGGGAACCCCTAGCCCCCAATCCCCACTCCCTGTCGGTCGTGGGGATCGGTGAGTCCCCCATGAGCGACTGCGTTCGCGTAGCGTCCCGGAGGGAACTACCCGGAGGGCTTCGGTGCAGGGTGGAGTGTGAGGAGTAAACCACTAACTACTAACCACCAACCACCAACCACCAACAAACAACTAATAAAACATTGAATTCGTTTTTGGTTGGTAATCTATGCATTGTATCGCTTCTTCTGTATTAGCAATGGAAGGATGGACTGTGCATTTGAGACGATGATCATCGGTGAAATACTGACAACCAGCGCAGGGAATTTGGTGCATTTTTTTGGCTGTTTTGACACCATCACGAGTTGCAGCCCACAGACTCCAAACAACTATAGTAACCAATACCCAGGCACTGACAAAACAAATCGGTACAAGAAGCTTTTGAATTGTAAAAAATAGAAAATGTATTATTTGCGACACGGCAAGAATTGCGAAAAGCTACAAAAAATGTGAGTGAGAAATGAGAAGTTATAGTTATATTAACTCCTCATTCCTCACTCATGACTTCTGACTAAAGAGATATCAGTGATTCAGTTTTTGTTAACTGAGAACTGATCACTGATCACTTTTCACTAGATGCCAGCATGACCAATTGCTAAACCAACCACAAGCATCCCCAAAACTAGGAAAGGTTGAGCGCTGGCTTGATATTTGACATCATTAGTTAGAGGGTCACGCAGAAAATACATATCTTGGAAGGTGATTTGCGGGATGATCAGTAATGCCAAAATAGCGGCGTACAAGTTTTCGTGGATGTAAACTAAATAACCAGCGATCGCAGCTTGAAAGACATCGATCATGATCACACAAATCCAAGCAGCTGTCGTCACACCAAACATTACAGGCAGTGATTTTAATCCGAGTTTGCGATCGCCTTCGACACTCTTGAAGTCATTGATGATACCAATACCCAACCCAGCCAAACTGTAAATTAGGGTAAGGACAACTATTTTCCAGTTGAGTTCTCCGAATAAAGCGTGACCAGTACACCAGGGGAAAGTAATATAACTTGCACCCAAAGCATAGCTACCCAACCAACCGTTTTGCTTCAACTTCAAGGGCGGGGCAGAATAGATGTAGCCGACAAATGAACCGATGATCGCAATTGTTGTAATTGTGGGAAATTCATTACCAGCCCATTTATCAAGGGCAAAGGCAACTGCTATACCAGCAATAAGTAATACCCATATTTGCGTAATTACCTGGGGTATGGAAATTGCTCCAGAGGGAATTGGGCGGTAGGGTTCGTTGATGGCATCAATTTCGCGATCATAATAATCGTTCATGATTTGCACGTAACCTGCCATCAATGGTCCTGATAGCACCATACAAACTGCCGCCTTCAAGACATTTTCTAGCGTCCAAGTGAATTCACCAGAAGAAGCCGCACCGCAGATTACACCCCACATTAAAGGAATCCAGGTAATTGGCTTCATCAGTTGCAGGCGGATTTTCCAAATCGAACTTTCTCCAGGCGCTGCACCTTTCATACCCAAAAGTTGCCTGGTCTTAGCACTGCGGTCAACAGTACCATTTGCTTGGTCTGTGGATGTATTGGAATCAGGGGTAATGGGAGTTGAATCAGACATAGGCTGTACTTGTAAATTGGTAATTGGTAATTGGTAATTGGTAATTGGTAATTTGGTGGTTTTCCCATTACCCATTACCGATTACCCATCACCTCTTGCCTAAAACGAGATTATCAAATAATTATTTTGGAACTTAGCACCAGTAACAGGTCTACCACTCAAGGCGGGAGGTAGGAAAATATTCCGCCTTTGGTCTCCAGCTTCAATAGTTACTTCTGGGCCGTATTGAGTAAGTTTGACCTGTTTTTTATCAAATCCAGGCAAAAATAAGCTTACCTTGTGTTCTTGGATGTTAATTTCAATCGGTTTGGGAGCCTGTACCGCTTGTTCTACAAAGTTGGGTAGGACATCGACAAGGGCTTGCCAATCTTCTGTTTTGACATCTGGAACCACGCTCACATGAAGGGGAGTAAATTGCTCGGAAATATGGATATCTGTATTATTAGATACAAGGATAATGCCACCCACGGTTAAACCAACTTGTTGAGCGCTACCCCAAAGATAGCGCACAGAAGCAATTTCCACAGGATCATTGCTTGTCACCAAGAAAGCAGCAACTTGCCTGGGATCAGCGAGGGCGGCTCTACCCTTGTCTAAAAAGTTGTTAACTTGGTTAGTAGGTTGGGCGAAGTTATCCGATGTCCAGTTGATATTGAAAAAGGTGCTAATTAGCGGTTGAATCAAGGGCGATTCAGAAATTGCTTTCCCGAGATCGGAGTTGACAAACAATTGTCGGAATCGCCGCACGTACCAACTGAGAAATTCTGGCATCCCGAACATTCGCAAAGTTGAGGTGTCACCATTACCATCGTAGATGATCGCGTCATATTTGCCGCTTTCGTAGTACTCGCGGATGGCGTTGAGGACAAGGGCGCTGTCCATCCCCGGTAATACCGATAGTTCTTGACCATAAACCTCTTTGAGGATGGGCGTTTTGAGATATTGCGCTTCCAGTTTTTTCACGTCCTCCCAATTACGTTCTAGTAGTACAGAAGTCTGAAACTGAACAACGTGCAAATTAGCAGCAATTTCTTGGGGGTCAGAACCAATAGGAACACCCAACAAGATTTGCAATGCTGGTTCTGCACTCCCAGCTAAAAGTACGCGCTTTCCTTGGCTTACTAATTTTTTGGCTGCGGCGATCGCTACTTTTGTCCTAGCACTGCCGCTTTTGCCCAAAAATGTCAATATCAGGGCCATTACTTGATTCCTATTTTTTACCGCCGATTTTTTCAACTCCAACTTAGCACTCGGCTGATTTGAGTAGCTTCCTTCTCAAGTTCAGCACTCAGAGGACACCCCCGCCGATCACTTACTGTACTAGTTTGAGTTCATCTTCAAAAAACCAAGTGGAAAAATTATCATCAAATTTGACCACGATGCCAACACCGCTACCATCGGTCATTTTGTAACCTTCGATAGTACCGATTTGTCCTAGTCTCTTAACAATAGGAGCAGGTACGCGATCGCGCAAACGAAGAACCTTTACTTTTTGTCCGATTTCCATGCCAACTCACAATGCAATAAACCAAGACTCAGTGTACCGGAATCCGGCGTCCAGTGGGAGGTGGGGAGATGGGGTGGTGGGGAGGTGGGGAACTCGGGGCCCCCACTCCCCCAAGGGAGTGGGGATTAGGGGCAGTGGGGAGGTGGGGAGTGTGGGGAGTGTGAGGAGTGTGGGGAGTGTGAGGAATAACCAACTACTAACTACTAACTACTGTACAGACGTGCCATGGCACGTCTCTACAACCACTAACTACTAACCAATGACAAATGACAAATGACCAATGACTAAAATTAAATCAACTAGTGAGTAGATATAGATAGATGTTAAACGCAGCGCAACAGTTGGAACAACAAATGCCTGATGCTACTCGGTTGTTAAGTGATGAACCGGAAATGGAAAGTTCTTTGCATTATCTTCAGTTGTTGTTATTGGTAACATCTTTAGAGTGGCTGTGGCGAGAGCAAAATGATTTTTTTATTGGTGCGAATCTGACAATTTATTTTAGTCGGCAGCAATTGCGAAATCGTGATTTTCGAGGCCCAGACTTTTTTTAGTCAAGGATACAGAAAAGCGATCGCGTAATTCTTGGGTAGTTTGGGAAGAAGATGGACGCTACCCAGATTTGATTATAGAATTACTTTGTGATAGCACGGCTAATGTTGACCGGACTTTGAAGAAAAATCTTTATCAAAGTCGCTTTCATACACCAGAATATTTTTGGTTTTCACCAGAAACTCTGGAATTTGTTGGTTTTGAATTAGTGGGCAATCAGTATCAAGAAATTGTCCCCAATTCCCAAGGATGGCGTTGGAGTCAAGTACTGAATTTGTATTTAGGTATACACGAAAACAAATTACGCTATTTTACTGCGGGCGGTGATTTAGTTCCCACACCAGAAGAAGCTGCTTTTATAGCTCAGCAACAAGCACAACAAGCTCAGCAACAAGCACAACAAGCAACAGCTAGGGCAAATGATGCAGAATTACTTTTACAACAGGAAAGAGAGCGATCGCAACGTTTAGCTGAGCAGTTGCGTTCTTTGGGAATTGAACCAGATAAATTAACTGAGCCTGACAAAACCCAAGACTAGAAATTAACAGAGCAAATCCAATAACCATTTGTGGTAAAATCACCTAAATATTTTTGCTGGTATTTGGGAGTAGCAACTATTTTCAATAAAATAACAAAGGAACTTTCATAACGAATCGGCTTCAAAAAAAGCAATTATGTGTGTAGGAAGTGAGCGAGGAAGCAAAAATTGTTGCAAACCATGCGAGGAGTTGTCCGAAAAGCAGGAAAGCTGAAAAAATGGCTACCAATCAATGAATTGTGGTGGGCGAAATTTGATTTATTAAAAGCGCTGGTACGGCGTGATTTAGAAGCTCGCTACAAAGGTTCCATCTT
Organism: Fischerella muscicola PCC 7414; assembly: GCF_000317205.1. Classification (GTDB taxonomy): domain Bacteria; phylum Cyanobacteriota; class Cyanobacteriia; order Cyanobacteriales; family Nostocaceae; genus Fischerella; species Fischerella muscicola. The sequence goes on from NZ_AJLK01000058.1 coordinate 26,468, forward strand.
GGGTAATTTGTGGCCTCTGTTGAATCAGCTATCGCAGTTACTGATTTACACTTATGTATTTTCGATAGTTTTAAAGGTAAAACTCAGTCTTAAAGGCGTTCCAGAAAACAATTTTACCTTTGGTTTGTGGTTATTTGCTGGTTTACTACCTTGGATTGCTTTTAGCAGTGGATTAATTCAGGCTGCAAATTCAGTAGTAGCACAACCTAATTTAGTGAAAAAAGTAGTGTTTCCTCTGGCTTTATTACCCCTAGTACCAACTTTATCAACGTTCATTGAAAGTTCCTTTGGATTGATGGCGTTGATTTTTTTTGTAGCTGTATCTACCCACACTCTACATTCAACTTTAGCGCTGTTGCCGTTAATCTGGATAACACAATTATTGTTGACAGCGGGATTAGGTTATCTCATGGCAGGGTTAACTGTGTTTTTGCGAGATATACCCCAAACTTTAGGAGTAATTCTCAACATTTGGTTGTATTTAACACCAATTCTTTATCCAGCAACAGCAATTCCAGAAACGTGGAGAATTTGGGTGTTTTGGTTAAATCCCATGACAGCTATTGCTGAAGTTTATCGTGATTTAGTTTTAGTAGGAGAAGTAAAGCACTGGGGTGAGTGGGGAGTAACTACTGTAATATCTGCAATTGTATTTTTTATAGGTTTTTCAGTCTATAAGCGGCTGCGCCCAGCGTTTGCCGATGTTTTGTAAATAGCTGCGTACAATTAACTCAAACAGAAACCTTTTACTGTTTGATGACATTAATGTGTAGAATTTAGCACAGTTACTTTTGAAAGCGTGTGTAGTGATATGGGTGAGGAGATTGCAATTTCACTAAAAAATATCTCTAAGTGCTACAAGCGCTATGCTCGTCCTGTGGATAAGCTCAAAGAAATCTTATTACGTGGTCAGAATCATGCTCAAGAGTTCTGGGCTTTACAGGATATCAACTTGGAAATTCCCAAAGGTGAAACTGTAGGAATTATTGGTCAAAACGGTTCTGGTAAAAGTACGCTACTACAAATTATTGCTGGAACACTAACACCTACTACAGGTGAGGTGTGGGTAAATGGGCGAGTTTCAGCGTTATTAGAACTGGGTAGTGGTTTTAATCCAGAGTTTACAGGACGACAAAATGTTTTTTTTAACGGGCAAATTTTAGGTCTGAGTAAAGAGCAAATAGAAGCTAAGTTTGATGATATTGCTGCTTTCGCTGAAATAGGTGATTTTATAGAACATCCAGTTAAAACCTATTCTAGTGGGATGGTGGTGAGATTGGCATTTGCAGTGATTGCCAATACAGAACCGAGTATTTTAATAGTTGATGAAGCTTTAGCTGTAGGCGATGCGAGATTTCAAGCTCGTTGTATGAAGCGAATTCGAGAAATGAAAGAACAGGGAGTAACTATCCTGTTTGTTTCTCACGACTCTTCCAGTGTCAAGATGTTGTGTAAAACTGCTGTGTTAATGAATTATGGCAGAGTTGTAGAAATAGGTAAACCCAAAGAAGTAGTTAATCATTATATTGCTTTATTAAGTAGCGATCAACCAGAAGATAATAGAGCAAGACCAGAAAATGAAAGCTTGAGCGAGGAAATTCAATCAATTGAGAGTAATGATTTTGTAGTAGGAAATCATCAAAAAAAAGCTTTGCACAGGCATGGAAACAAACTAGCTACTATCAATAGTATTAAACTAACTGATTTAGATAAAAAAGAGATAAGTAAGGTAGAAAGTGGTTCAACTTTTCAAGTTCTCATTTCTTTAGAAGCCAAAGCAGAACTTTCAGATTTAGTTGTAGGCATATCCTTGAGAAACCTGATGGGGTTGGTAATGTATGGAACCAATACTTTCCTCAAGGGCTGTAATTTACCAAAACTCAAGGCTGGTGAGCATTTACAAGTGTGTTTTCAAATTCCATGCTACTTGAATAAAGGCGTTTATACATTTACAGTAGGAGTGCATTCAGAAGAAGGTATTAGTTATGACTGGATTGATGAATTAGTTGTTTTTGAGGTTACTAATAGTATTTTCTGCGATGGTGTAGTAGATTTAAATTCCACCATCAAAATTGGTGGAGAAAAATACTATGCGATCGCTCAATCCGAAGAAAAAAATCAAGAATTTAATTAAATAATTATGTCTGAAGCAAATAATCCTGAAATTGATGTTGATAAATTGATGCAGAAGATCCGAGAGGAAGTAGCAAAGCTGAAGAAGGACTCTAAGATCCAGTTAGTTTCAACTCCTAAGCTATTTTCCTCCTTAAGCATAAAGACGAATAATTATACATCTGCAATGAATGCCAATCTTAACTATATGGAGGGTTTGCTCAAAAATGCAGAGTCTAGAGCAGTTTCCCGTACAAAATGGCCTGATAATTTAAATCGATTTCCCTTTAATTTCAGCAAAGGAATACAAAAATTAGCACTGAAAATACTAAATTTTATATTTAAAGACCAAAGAGAAGTAAACTTCAATGTCATTAACGCTTTAAAAGAGTCTGTAGCACTGAATCGACAATTAATTAGACAAGTAGAAACTTTGCGATCGCAACTCGATCAAGAATCTCACCATTTAGCTGCAATAGATACTCGCATTCAAGAACTGTGTGAACGATTTGGTACTGTAGATAGTAGTATCCAAGGAATTGATTTTACCTTTAATAACATTGATACTTGCATCAGTAATCGGTTAACTCTTATTCAAGAGCGATTGGATACTGTAGATAATCGAGTGAAAGGGATAGACGAGCGTGTAGACGCCGTAGATGAGTTATTAAGTACAAAAAAAGTACATAACTTACCAGAATTTTTGGAAGTTACTGAAGAATCCTACATAAATTTGGCAATTGCGTTGTCAAAAATCCCAACTGAAGAACATTACAAACACGACAAAAAAGACTTATTCTACTATCTTTTTGAAAATGTCTTTTATCAATCGGAGATTGTCAAAGAAAAACAAAAATTTTATCTAAGTTTTATTAATAAAGATCTTAGTGTTAGTTATCCTTTCTTGGATGCGGGATGTGGTAGAGGAGAGTTTCTGCAAAATCTCACTGAGAGTAATATAAAATGCGTAGGAATTGATTTGAATCAATTAGAAATAGAGACACTCAAAAAATGCGGATTCAATGTACATAACGCAGAAATACTAAATTTTCTTGAAAATACAAGCGAAAGATATTGTGGAATATCTGCGCTGCAAGTAGCCGAACACTTGAGCATTGAAGACATTCATCGATTTTTAATTCTTGCATTTGAAAAACTCGTAACTGATGGGGTAATTATCATTGAGACAGTCAATCCTCACAGCTTATATGCCTTATCAAACTTTTACCAAGACTCTACTCATGTTAAGCCTCTACCTCCAGAAATGTTGAAGTTTTTATTAGAGTGGCATGGATTTAAAGCAGTAAAAATTATTTATTCTTCTTTGATACCAGAATCAGCGCGAATTTTTCCAGAACAAAGAATGAATTATCAAGATTATGCTGTAGTAGGATACAAAAAACTGTAAAGCACTATAGTTGGATTGTTAGGATAAAAATTGTGATTAATATTGGTATTTTAACCCCTTGCATTATCAATGGTGATGCTGTCAGCAATGATGTCATAGGGATGCATAATGTTCTTGCAAAAAAAGGTTACAATGTCAAGTTATTTGCAGAAGCATGGAGTATTGCATCACCATCAGTACACCATTTAAAAGATGTAAAATCTTTCCTCAGAAAAAAGCATGACATATTAATTTATCATTTTTCAGTGGGTTGGGATGTAGGTCTTAATCTACTGAGAGAGCTAAATTGTAAAAAAATAATTAAATATCATAACGTTACACCACCAGAGTTTTATGAAGATATCAATCAAGATTACACATCTGTTTGCAGATCAGGAAGAGAACAACTACAGTCTGTAGCGGCTTTACATGATGTAAATCTTTATTTGTCTGCTTCTGAATATAATGCAAATGAATTACATTCACTAGGGGTACAAAAAGAAAAAAGCTTGGTAATTCCTCCATTTTATCATATTGACGATTTGCAGTATATTAATGCAGATATCACTACTTTAGATAAATACACAGATAAGATTATTAATATTTTAATGGTTGGTCGCATTGCTCCGAATAAAGGACATGCGGCGCTGATAGATGCTTTTTATATTTACCACACTAATTACAACAGAGACAGTCGCCTTTTAATTGTTGGTAAAGAAGATGAACGCCTACAAATTTATAACGATTTTATCCATCAAAAAGTTCAAGATTTAAGCTTGCAAGAATCAGTAGTATTTACTGGTGGAGTTTCTGCTGAAGCTCTCAAAGCCTACTATCTTGTCTCTCATATTTTTATGACTACAAGCGAACATGAAGGCTTTTGTGTGCCACTGGTTGAAGCAATGGCAATGAAGATACCAATTGTAGCTTATGGTTCAACTGCTATTCCTTATACTGTAGGAAAAGCAGGCTTAGTATGGGACAAGCTAGATCCATATTTACTAGCTGGTTCAGTAGACTGTATAGCTAGAGATGAATTCGTTAGTGCTAGTCTTGGTGAGATGGGATGGCGGCGCTACAAAGAAATTTTTACGAATGAACAAATTGAGACTAAATTTATAGAGGTAATCAAGAGTCTAAAATGAACCAAGTTGCAATTGTTGTTCAGCGATGCCATGAAAGCATTGTGGGAGGATCAGAGGCTTTAGCATGGCAGTATGCTAATTTACTGAGCGATAATTTTCAAGTAGATATACTTACTACAACTGCATTAGAATATACGACTTGGGCAAACGTCTTAACTCCTGGTTGTGAAACAAAGCAAGGCATAAACATTCATCGTTTTCCAGTTACTATCGGTCGTAGTGAATATTGGCATAATTTACATACACGACTTTTACGAGAGTTTCACTACCCGAAATATCTTGATACAGAAAATAGTAAACGCATATCTTGGAGTATTGCACTTCAAGAAGAATTCATTCGTTTTCAAGGCCCATACTCAGAACCCTTAATTGCTTTTTTAAGAGCGCATTATAACGAATATCAATGTATTATATTTGCGACTTATCTTTATCCAACATCGTACTTTGGAATAGCTGAAATTCCCTTTTCTAAAGTTTTGCTAGCGCCGACACTCCATGATGAACCTCCAGCTTACTTAACAGCTTATAAGTACATGTATAAAAGAGTTCCTTATTTTATCTGGTTAACCAACGCTGAAAAAGCTTTGGGAGAAAAATTATGGGGAGAACTACCAGGTAAAGTTGTTTCTATGGGTGTTGACACATTACTTCGTAGTCCTTTTCAAGCTGAATATCCATATTTACTGTACTGCGGTCGTATTGATCACAACAAGGGATGTAATGATCTGGTCAATTTTTTTATTCAGTTCAAGAACAGCCATCCATCTAACTTGCGTTTAATATTGACTGGAAAGAATGAGATGGAAATTCCCTCTCATCCAGATATTGATTTTCGAGGATTTGTTACACCAGAAGAAAAATTTCAATTAATGGCTGGAGCTTCTATTTTTGTTATGCCTTCACCTTATGAAAGTTTTAGCATAGTCACTTTAGAAGCAATGGCTCAACGCACACCAGTATTAGTGAATGGTGCTTGTGAAGTTTTGGTTGAACACGTTACTCGTAGTGGTGGTGGAAAAATTTATCGAGATTACGAAAGCTTTTCTAAAGCAATACAAGAGATGATAGCCAATCAGGATAAGTTAGCACAAATGGGTGAAATTGCTAGGCAATACGTAGTCGCAAATTTTGCTTTTAGCAGTGTCAAAAAGAATCTTCTGGAAATGATTGAGAAATATAGTGTAATCTAGCAAAAATAATCAAGTTATGACCGTGACCAAAATAGCCCTAATAGCTGGATTAACTAGAAAAAATGGTTCTTATCTCGCCGAACTCCTTTTAGAAAAAGACTACTAGCTTGATTTAATGATAAAAACGCAAGCCCTCTAAAAATTTCTGTAGAGGTTATTTATTGCTAGTTAAGGAAACAATACCCCTAATGCGTCTCCCAGGCTTGAGCTTTATTATAATCGGGGTCATATTAGTAGTCTGGCAAAAATAAAATAAGTTACAGCTGTGACCAAAAAAGCCCTAATCACCGGATTAACTGGACAAGACGGTTCTTATCTCGCCGAACTCCTTTTAGAAAAAGGCTACCAAGTATTCGGCTTAGTCCGCCGTTCTAGCACGAGTAACCTAGAACGCATTAGTCATTTGTCTAACCAGATCCAAATTGTATCTGGTGACTTGTTAGATCAGTCTTCGTTGATGGATGTGGTGAGTGAGTGTCAACCAGATGAGATATATAACCTTGCATCCCAAAGTTATGTTCCCTTGTCTTGGACACAACCAGCACTGACTGCGGAATACACTGCTTTGGGGGTGTCGCGCCTGCTAGAAGCGATTCGGCGCTGTAAACCTGATGCTAAATTTTACCAAGCTTCCAGTAGCGAAGTTTTTGGACAACCGGATGAATCACCCCAAACCGAACGTACTGCTTTTCGTCCACGCAATCCTTATGGTGTTGCTAAGGCTTATGCGCATTGGATGACGGTGAACTATCGTCAAAAGTACAATCTTTTTGGTTGCTGTGGTATCACCTATACCCATGAATCTCCCCGTCGCGGTACAGAGTTTGTATTTCGCAAGGTTACTCATACTGCGGCTATGATTAAACTGGGTTTAGCCCAAGAGTTAAAACTTGGTAATTTAGATGCACGCCGTGACTGGTGCTACGCCAAAGATGCAGTACATGCAATGTGGTTGATGTTACAGCAAAGTAGAGCAGATGACTACATTATTGCTAGTGGTGAAACTCATTCGGTGCGAGAACTGGTAGAATGTGCCTTTAACTATTTAGATTTGAACTGGGAAGATTATGTATCTGTTGATCCTGCATTCTACCGTCCTGATGAGCCTATAGAACTAGTCGGTTGTGTTTATAAAATTAAAGCAGAATTAGGTTGGAAGCCACAGTATTCCTTTGAACAAATGGTACAGCTAATGGTTGATCATGATTTGAAAGAATTAAGTAACAGGTAATAGTTTTATAAATTTAATTTTGTCTTGCAGCTACTGTTTTAATGTATCAGTTTGCTGCTTTATCATCTATGCTATGTATTTATCTGGGTGTATCTGTGGATAAGCTAATCGTCATTGATTTTTCCAGACTGATTTGCTTGTAGTAAGGGCTTCAGCCCTGGTTTGATGCAACTTAAATGCTCATTAGCTTAACTATTTAAAACTAGTAGGAATATACAATTGTGTACACCTAACTGCCGTAATCCGATATTTTAGGAGAAAAATATGAACTTCACACCTGAAATTAGCAACAATACCTCTAGCAATAATTTTGGTGTGAATATTTCAGGTTATGTTAACAGTGAATTTGGACTAGGTGAAGGAGTCAGAGGAACGATAAGAGCTATTGAGGCAGTAGGAATTCCTTTTGTTATTAATAATTGTACTTTTAACACCATGCATAGGAAGATGGATTCTTCCTACACAGATTTTTCTGATAAAAATCCTTATCCCATAAATATTATTCAGGTAAATGTGGATATGATTAATACTTTTATCAGTTCCGCTAGTCCTGAATATTTCAAGAACAAGTATAACGTTGGCTTTTGGGCATGGGAATTACCAGAATTTCCTAAAGAATGGTTGTCGGCGTTTAATCTTTTTGATGAAATATGGACTCCTAGCGCTTATTGTGTTGATGCGATCGCACCTGTATCTCCTATCCCAGTATTAAAGGTTATGCATAGCATCTCGCTTCCTCAACCCGCAATCACTAAACAATCATTAGGTTTAGCAGATAATAAACTTATTTTTTTATTTATATTTGATTTTTGTAGTGTTTTTGAACGTAAAAATCCTCTAGCAGTGATTCAAGCATTTCAACAAGCATTTGGCAAAGTTAATCAAAATGTACAACTAGTAATTAAGTTCTCTAATAGTAAATATTTCCCAAATCAACTTAAACAACTCAAAACTTTAGTAGAAGATTTTAAAAATATTAAAATTATTGACGACTATTTACTCAAAGATGAACTTAATGCTCTAATTTACCATTGTGATTGCTATGTATCTTTACATCGCTCTGAAGGTTTTGGTTTGACTATGGCAGAGGCTATGTATTATGGCAAACCAGTGATAGCAACTGCTTATTCAGCCAATCTTGAGTTTATGAATATTAATAATAGCTTTCTGGTCAAATACTCTTTAGTAACTCTCACCGAAGACTATGGCCCTTACAAAAAAGGAAATTTCTGGGCAGAACCAGATATTGATCATGCAGCGTACTTAATGCAGCATGTATTTAATAATTACGCAGATGCTAAGCAGGTCGGCAAAAAGGCATCTGAGCATATTAAGTCTGTGTTAAGTCCAAAAGTTATTGGAGAAAAGATAAAAAATAGATTAGTGCATATAATGAAAAGGCAAAATATTTCCTCAAATCTTGATCAGCTTTATACAAAATTACAATACCAAAATGCAGAAATTAAACGCTTGCAAACCTTAGTTCATACTATGGAAAGTAGTAAGTTTTGGCAGTTGCGGAATCAATGGTTGAAATTAAAAAATAAAATATTTTTATGAATTAATATAATTTTTAATCTTATCAAAAATATGATGTCTCAGAAAATCCAGAAAATACAGCGAATCTGGCAAAGACGGGGAATACTGGGAGTATTACATTTTTTATATCAAAATGCTGCTTCTCAAATCAAGAATAAAAGAGCATATCAACAATGGATCGAAAAAAATACGTTTAAACAAGAAGACATTACATCTGCTCGTCAGCAAATTTCTCAATGGCAAATACAACCTAAATTCTCTATCATTATGCCTGTTTACAATGTAGAGGAAAAATGGTTAAAAAGAGCCATTGAATCAGTTCGCAAGCAAATCTATCCTCATTGGGAACTTTGTATTGCCGATGATGCTTCTACCGAATCTCATATTTATTCTATATTGACTCATTATAGTCAACTTGATTCACGAATTAAAGTTGTATTCCGTACAGAAAATGGACATATTTCAGCAGCTAGTAATTCCGCTTTAGAACTAGCTACAGGAGACTATATTGCCCTTTTAGATCATGATGATGAATTAGCAATTAACGCTTTATTTGAAAATGCTCAGTTAATTAACCGATATCCAGAAGCAGATTTTATTTATAGTGATGAAGATAAAATAGATAGCAAAGGAAAACGATTTTCCCCCTGCTTTAAGCCTGACTGGTCGCCAGAATATTTTTATTCTTGCATGTACACCTGTCATTTAGGTGTTTATCGTACTAGTATTGTGCGTGAAATTGGTGGTTTTCGTAGTGAATATAATGGCTCACAAGATTATGATTTGGTATTAAGATTCATAGAAAAAACAAAAAATATCTTTCATATTCCTAAAATTCTCTATCATTGGCGCAGTATATCTGCTTCTGCTGCTTCTGGCTCACAAGCAAAGCCGTGGGCATATACTGCTGGTAGAAAAGCTTTAGAATCAATGCTAGAGCGTAGCATATATCCAGGACATGTCGAAGAAACACCGAATCCAGGGATTTATAGAGTTAGACGCGATATTATTGGCAATCCTTTAGTTAGTATTATTATTCCCAGCGCAGGTACAACTGTTAATAATGCTTCTGGTTCATTGTGTCTTTTAGAAAATTGCATTCGTAGTGTTCAACAGATGAGTACCTATCGCAACTTTGAAATTATTGTCGTCGATGGGTATGACATTCCAGATGCAACTTTAGAGAAAATACTTGCTATGGATGTGAAATTAGTGCGTTGTGCTGAACCTTTTAATTTCTCAATGCGAATTAATCGAGGTGCGGCTGAAGCAAAAGGGCAATTTCTATTGTTACTGAATGATGATACAGAAGTCATTACCCCTGAATGGCTTGAATCAATGTTGGAACTTGCACAACAAACGGAAATTGGTGCAGTGGGAGCAAAACTTTTATTTCCTGATGGGAGATTACAGCATGTAGGGGTAATGATTCTTGAGGGTAATCCCTGTCATGCTTTCTACGGGTTTGATAATGAACAATCTGGCTATTATTGTTCAAATATTGTTAATAGAAACTACCTCGCTGTGACTGCTGCTTGTTTAATGATGCGTCAAGAGGTTTTTCAATTATTAGGTGGGCTTGATGAAGCTTTTCCCCTCAACTACAACGATGTGGATTTATGTTTAAAAGCGCATCAGGCTGGATATCGGAATGTAGTTACACCCTATGCTCAACTGATTCATTATGAATCTGCTAGTAGGCAAAAAGGTTTAAAACCGGGTGAATGGAATCAATTAAATCATAAGTGGAAAGATTATTTTGAGAAGTTAGGTACAGATCCTTACTACAATCCCAATCTGTCTTTAAAAGCTCCTAATTTTGAATTGTTTTGAAGAGGATGGACAAACCAGACAAGCAAGACAGGGGAGACATGGAGAACATCTCCACTCCCCACACTCCCCATCGCCTCACTGCTGTGGAAGTTGTGGATGCTTGGCTGAGTATTGTCTTACTAACCGGGAAATTTCGGGGTTATAAAGTCGTAAATAATTCCAGTAGTTGCCAAAGACTTGACGCACATAATTTTTGGTCTCGTCAAAGGGTATGACTTCGACAAATTCATCTGGATCTTGTGTTGGTATAGTTTGCAACCACTTAGCAACGTTACCGGGCCCAGCATTGTAACTAGCGATCGCTAGCAACGAGTTATTACCATATTGCTGATGGGTGTGATCTAAATACCAAGTACCCAACATGATATTATCGTTGGGGTCTTCGAGGTTAATTTTTTTACTATCCTCTTTAATTTGGGGAGCAATCCATTTAGCTGTATCTGGCAATACTTGCATTAAGCCAGTTGCATTAGCAACAGATTTAATTTTTGGCTGAAACCGTGACTCTTGACGAATCAATGCTGTTACCAGTAAAGGATTTAGCTGACGTTGCCGTGACCAATATTCTATTTCTTTAAGATAAGGAAAGGGATAACGAGCTTGCCAGTAGATAATTTGTTTACTTAAAGCTTCATACTCAGCTTTTTCTTCTGGTTTTTCTCTGTCTTCCAATTTAGAGATTTTGTCAATTCCCAGTAAATTTTCTCCTTGGGTGAGCAGGATCAAACCCTCGGTAAATTGTTCTGCTACTGTAGGTTGGGCTTTGTTGTGAAATTCAGCTTGCCACTGCAACCAAGCATCACGGTCTTGACCGAGCAGATATAATTCTTTGAAGGTTTCAGAACCGGCTGTAGGTACAGGACGTACAAGGGGAACTATTTCTGGTGTCAACTGACGGACGTTGTTGAAGTTGCCGACATTCAGCCCCAAAGTTACTGCTGAGCGCCATGCATAGTAAGATTGGGGAAAGTTACTAAGTACATACTCGTAAGCCTGTTTCGCCTCCTGCATTTTCCCTAAATTTGTTGCCCATCTCCCGACCCAAAAACCTGCTCTCGGAGCCAAAATACTGTTAGGGTTAGTGGTAGGAATAGGTTCTGCCCATTGCCATGCAGCTTGGTAATCTTTGGCTTTAGCTTTTTCTAATGCCATTTTCCAACGGTATTCTGCTGCTTCTTCGGTATTTCCATACTTGCTAATCAGTAATTGCAGTGCCGCATTTGCTCCGTTGGTGTTATTTTGAGCTTGCAAAACTTTAACTTTGGCTAACAGTGCTTCTCCTGCAAGATCAGGAAATTTACTGATGGCTTGGTCAAGATAAGGCAGAGCATTTTGACGTGGTTTACTCATTTCTGCCAAACGCAGTAAGGCAGTACCTGTTTCTTGGGCTTCTGGGAAAGTACTGAGTAGTTGTTTATAAGTGGCGATCGCTTGATCTTGTTTACCATCTATCTGCAATCCCCGCGCTATCCGATAGAGGGTACGAGGCGTCTTGTTTGATTTCGCGTAGGCACTTGCTGCTTTAGCAAATTGATTATTTTCCCAGTAGGCGTTAGCAACAATTTCCCACTCTTGTGGCTTTAAATTAGTATTTTTACTTAAAGCATCTAGGACGGGAATAATTCCTGGTTGGTCATAGGCGTGTTTTGCCAAAATTAATTGTAATCGTGGCTGATTAGGATTTTCTGCCAAGCGCTTACGAATGATATCCCACGTCAGGGGATGAGAAGGAAAAGAAGCGATCGCTTTTTCTTGATAATCAGGCAGTGCTATTAAATAGAGGGCTTTAACACTGGCTGGGTGTTCAGGGTAATTTTTTACCACTGTCTGTCTATTATCTGAGGCTTTGCCCGCTTCTCCCAAGATGTCATATGCTTGGGCCTTTTTCAGCAAAATGTAGGGCGCTAGTCGCAGATAGTCCTTCTCCAGCCCTTCCAGCAGACTTAACGCCTCTTTGGCTTCCTTGCGTTCAATCAAATCACTCGCCAGCAAATAACGAGCGCGGTTTTGATCTTGTGATGGAAACCCTTTGGCTAATTCTTCAAGTTTTGCTGCTCTTTCGGCAGGAGATTGCACTACCAAAGAGAAAACAGCTGATTCAGCTTTATTGGCTTCTGTCAGTTGTTCTGGCTGATTGTTAAATTGTTTGAGCCATTGCCCCAGATATTTCCCCATCTGAGGGGCTGAAACCATTGCCCCAGCCAGAAAGGCACATATTCCTGCACCCACAATGATAGATATTTGTTTTTTCTGTAGCTTCTTCAGCATTGAGACCCGCTGAAAATTTGACATGAATTCCTTGCCACTTTAGCATTACTAATGCTGTAGAGAACCATTTTTGCTTTTCAATTTTTGATTGATGACAAAAAATTTGGCAGTTAATAGCTATTGCTACATTTATACTTTTGTTAAGAAAAAATTAGCAACAGATTTTATATTTAGCATCATTCAATAGGTATATTTTCATGTTCCAACAGAGGTATATTTGCAGTAGAAGTAAACATGACTACATAATTTATATTGGAATTAATACTTGCTACTCGTCTTCATCCAAATGAATCACCCTAGTAGGTGAAACTTTATGGTTTTTCCATAGTACTGGCTACAAGCTGACTTTAACCAGAAGCGATCGCGTTTTCAGTAGCCCCGACAGAACTTTTCTACCTAATTTGTGAGAATCGCAAAGCTCAGATCCCCGACTTTTCTAAAAAGTCGGGGATCTTGTCACTGAAGAATGATTTAGGAATGCTATATCTAACTAATATTTTTTGTAAAAACTAAAATTAAATTTTTTCCTTAATACTAAAAGACTATATGCAGGACTAACATTCTATATTTTGAAAAAAACTCAGTATACTTAATGTTTGCCGTTTCCCTCTCTTCATGATTTAGTTCATCAGTTAAACCGAACTCCTATATGAGAAATCCTGTGAGTTACTTTGAGATACTCACAGGCGACTCCTAAGTGAGGGTGTTAATGTGTGATACCAAATATCAGCAAAATTGTATAGTTATCGACAAAAAAATTAATACATTTGGTAATTGGTCAATTTTCAAGGGTTAATAGTTAGTAGTTAGTAGTTAGTAGTTAGTTGTTAGTAGTTAGTAGTTAGTTGTTAGTAGTTAGTAGTTAGTTGTTAGTAGTTAGTTGTTAGTTGTTAATAGTTGATTGTTGATTGCTTACTACTCCTCACGCTCCTCACACTCCACCCTTACCTTAAGCCGCTACGCGTCTACACACTCCTCACACTCCTTACACCCCCCTAGTCTCTTCCTATTGCGTGAATTTTGAATTGTTTTCTCCCCACCTCCCCATCTCCCCATCACCCCACCTCCCCACCTCCTACTCTTCCACTTCTGGAACAGGATCATAACCCCCGGGATGAAATGGATGACAACGTAGAATGCGTCGAACTGCTAACCAAGAACCACGTAAAGCCCCAAATCTTTCTATGGCTTGGATGGCATACATAGAACAGGTAGGCTGAAAGCGACAGGTAGGAAGAAATAACGGTGAAATAAACATTCGGTAGAACCGAATCAGCCAGATTAATAATAGTTTCATCAGGATCACATTTTTCTAATAAATTGGTAACAAAGGTCAAAATTTTATTTAAATCTTTGCTGTTGTTAAGTTTGTTTTCCGGTTTAGAGTTAATTCCTCCTTTCGGACTGCAACTCGCTAGCGTTGCAGCTTGGTTATCCCTCGTGATGTTAACCGCGTGGGGGGTTAGTCGTTTTGCTCAAGCAGACTCAGAAATTGTGCGGAAGATAGTACATATAGGAACTGGTAATGTGATTTTGCTAGCTTGGTGGCTGCACATTCCAGCGATCGCAGGTATTACAGCCTCAATTTTAGCGAGTGCTGTTACCCTATTGTCCTACCGTTTTCCTATTCTTCCTGGTATCAACAGTGTGGGAAGACTGAGCTTTGGGACTTTCTTCTATTCTATGAGTATTGGTGTTTTGATTGCTTGGTTTTGGTATCTGCAACAACCCCATTATGCAGCACTAGGAATTTTAATCATGGCTTGGGGAGATGGACTAGCTGCCCTAGTAGGACAAAGATTTGGTAAACATAAATATCACCTTTTTGGAGGACAAAAAAGCTGGGAAGGTTCTTTGACCATGGCTATTGTCAGTTTTCTGATTTGCAGCTTGATTTTGATGAGTGTACAAGGCAACTCTTGGCAAGTTTGGGTTATATCTGTGGTGGTAGCTTTAGTGGCAACTGGGTTAGAAACTATTTCTTTTGTTGGTATTGACAATTTGACAGTTCCCTTAGGTAGTGCTGCCCTGGCTTTTGTGTTAACTAAGTTTATCAGTGGTTGATTGCTAGTGGTTGGTGGTGAGTCCAGCCCCCCAAAAAGGCGGTTCCCGTCACGATGGGGGACTGGCGAACCCGAAGGGTTGGTTGTTGATTGTTGTCTGGTAAGCAATTACCAATTACCCATTACCAATTACCTATGATAGTAATATCTACGGTAGTAATAGTTTTGTTGCGGAAAATTGACGCCGTGACGATAGATTCTACGGTAGCGTACTCTTGGATGGTAGTTATAAACTCTTTGATAATGAGGTCTATAGTGATACCGTCTGTAGTAACGATGCCTATTATTATAACGGCGTCTATGATGAGGATTTTGTCTGTAGTGGCGCGTTCTTCTGTAGCGATAGTGTCTGTGTCGTTGGCTAATTTTGTAATCTTGGTTGTGTCTCGTTTGTTCTAGTTCTGTTGCCTCGATTTCTTGCTGTGAAATGATGGGTGCTTGGGTAGATGACAAGGTGTGTGCTGCGGCAACTTCAAATCCCAAGCTAATAGGCAATACTAAAGTACTGACTACGAACTTCCAAAACATTATTTTACACTCCTAATAGTTTGTTTTTTACTAAACCTTTCTCAATCCTTGATTTACTCCTCACCTATCAGGTTGGAAGGTTTATTGTTTATGTTTGGTGGTTCACGCAGTTCTTGTTTACTGCCAACTAATGGCTTGTTTGAGATTCCGTCCTGTTCTCAAGATCAAGTTTTTGATCCAGGAAATGATTATCACTAAATGTTGTTGTGAAAATAGTTCTTGGTGAACTGACATCTCAAAATAATTTCGCTATTTGTGAAAACTTGACAAAAATACATATAAACTGAGTAATAACTACTGAAAAATGACATTGAAAATTTTGGATGACTTTTTTGCCTTTATCTCAAACGCTACTACGTGACAAACAAGAAGATTTAGATATTCAAGATTTACAAGGTTTATTACGCCTTGATTGGAAATTAGGTAAATTTAATCTTTGGTCAGGTTTTTATACCCGAATAGATCAAGTATTTATCCTTTGGGGTTTGATTTGTGCAGGTATTTTTATCACAGCACAATTTTTACCTGTTAGCTGGTATATACAAGCTATTTTATGGTCAGTTCTCACTCTCATCGGTAGTGTGAGCATGATAATTTTGACATGGTTTTGGGTAAGTGTAGAAAAGTTGCGCTAGCTGTTACATGGTTGGGTAATCTTAATGAGTGGAGGTGTTACTCTGAACTGATCTGGGAATTTTCTCTGGCTGGAGTACAGTTTTAATAAACCTGTGTCCTTTGTGGTTAACAATAAGCGCTCTTGGTTACTTATTGACAGCTTGGGGTGTGCGATCGCGTACTTTTTTACTTTCTAAAACATATACTTTTTGTCACCAATCTAAAATCCAAATTCTAAAATCCAAAATCGAATGACATTGGCTGGAGTAAAAATCATACTGGTAGAACCAGCTGGCCCCTTGAACGTGGGGTCTGTAGCACGGGTGATGAAAAATTTCGGTCTCAATCAACTAGTGTTAGTAAATCCCCAATGTGACCCTTGGGGAACACAAGCAAGACAGATGGCGGTTCATGCTCAAGATATTTTAGATGCAGCTATATTAGTGGAGACATTGCCCGCAGCCTTACAGGGATGTAAAAGAGCGATCGCTACAACTGGTATTATTCATGATTGGGATGCACTTCTCGAAAGCCCTCGGACAGCACTACCTTGGTTATTAGAAGAAATTGGACAACCCGCAGCGCTAATTTTTGGCAGAGAAGACCGGGGGT
This sequence comes from Fischerella muscicola PCC 7414, assembly GCF_000317205.1. Classification (GTDB taxonomy): domain Bacteria; phylum Cyanobacteriota; class Cyanobacteriia; order Cyanobacteriales; family Nostocaceae; genus Fischerella; species Fischerella muscicola. The sequence continues at coordinate 42,991 of NZ_AJLK01000058.1, forward strand.
TAACTAATCAAGAATTAAACTATGCCCACCGCTTTGTTCGTATTTCTACTAGTCCTAATTATTCATCATTGAATTTAGCTACAGCTGTGGCAATTTGTTGTTATGAATTGTCACAAATTCAGGACATAGAACAGAAGGGTAAAGGGGAAGGGACAAAGGGGAATGGGTCTTATCCCGGGTCTTCTGCAAAAACGCCTGATTCGGAAATTGCATCTATAGAGCTTATGGAAGGATACTACCAGCAATTAGAATCCCTACTATTAAAGATTGGCTATCTTTATCCCCATACAGCAGCTAGTCGCATGGAAAAATTTCGGCAACTTTATAACCGCGCTCAATTACAAAAGCATGAAGTTGCCATGTTACGAGGCATTTTGCGACAAGTAGAATGGGCGCTCTCAAGGCAGAAAAATCATGAAAACTTGTGATTTTTAAGTACTATATACGCAATTACCCCACAATTACTAATTATGGCTTAAACTAAACACAAAAACATGTCTCAAAATAGAGGAGGACACAATAAGTTTAGTATTTTCTGGTACATAAGTGTCAGTATATACTTATTTAACAGTAAATATTGGGAGTAAATTTTGGCTTGGAATCGGCAAAACAACTTGAATAACTTGTAAATCTGTCAATCTTTGGTAGGCAAACATGTGATAAATCACACAACGAGGGCATTTACATCTAATTCTCCGCGTCCCCGGGTTCCTGTATTCCTACAGGCAATTGCCCACAACTAGGAGATGAAAATTGAACGTAGACGCGTTCATAGGCTTCTTGTAAGAGCAGGGCTTCGGTGTAGTGTACACCGTGCAAGGCGATTCACACAGATGGCTCCCAAGTTTGCCGCTAAGTTAATTCCCGTTCCGAGTTCTCTATTCCCTATTTTCAAGCTGGACAGTCATGTGATAAATCACACAACGAGGACATGCATGAAATATAGTTCTTCCCCTTCCCCTTTCACCTTATCCCCAGAGGAACCCCACCTTCCCCTATTTTCAAGACAGGGAATAAAGAAATATTTTGCTCCACCTAGTTAAACTTTCATTGCTAATTGCCAGATTATACACTTCCTATCATCATAAAATTTTATGGAAACCAGAACACATATACCCGGTTTCTCGCAACCTCAACCTGTGAATGCACGCCAAAAGCCCCTCCGGAAAGTGCAGAAGTCGAGCCAGCAACAACGTCCCTCTCAAGCTGGGACAAAACTAACACGTGTCAAAGCTAGTTCTACTCCTACCACTGCAACTGTGGCGAAAAAACGACCTAGTATAGTAGTACCAGCAGCTATCAAACCTCTGCCTGCGAAACCGGGGCAAATTCCACCCTTTAAGCCAAGCAATGCCAAAGTCAAAACTGTAAAATCCCGAAAGCAGGCACTGCCTAAAAAAGTCAGAACATCCCGAAAAACAAGGTTAAAGCCTATGGCTAGAACCATGCTCTATGCCTTGCGGTTATTAATAGTAGGAATTGGTATTGGGGCGATTGTGGGAACAGTATTGTCGGTACTAGACCCTGCCAATCAAATGACGACAACACAGACATCACCTCAGAATGCCAAATCAGGACAAGGACAAATCCAGGCTATCCCCACTCCCACACCTGCTGCTATTTTATCCCTATCACAGGAAATTACTTCCTTAAAAACTAATTTACAAAGCTTAACATCTGCTAACCCGAATCTCACACCAGGAGTTTTCGTGGTGGATTTGGAAAATGGTAGTTATGTAGATATCAATGCTTCTGCCAGTTTCCCCGCAGCCAGCACCATTAAAATCCCCATCCTAGTAGCTTTTTTCCAGGATGTCGATGCAGGTAAAATCCGCCTGGATGAGATGCTGACCATGCAAAAAGAAATGATAGTAGGCGGTTCTGGAGATATGCAGTATAAACCCGCTGGCACTCAATTTAAGGCGCTGGAAGTTGCTACTAAGATGATGACTGTCAGTGATAATACAGCAACAAATATGCTCATAGCCCGGATGGGTGGGATTGAAGCTTTAAATCAGCGTTTCCGGAGTTGGGGTTTAAATACTACAGCTATACGCAATCAACTGCCTGATTTGCAAGGTACAAACACAACCAGTCCCAAAGAATTGGGGAACTTGATGGCGATGGTTAGTCAAGGCAATTTGTTGAACATGACATCGCGCGATCGCATCCTGGATATTATGCGTAATACTGTCAGAAACCATCTATTACCAACTGGGTTGGGACAGGGTGCAACCATTGCCCATAAAACTGGTGATATTGGCACCATGCTAGCAGATGCAGGTCTAGTAGACCTCCCCACTGGCAAGCGTTACATAGTCGCAGTCATGGTACAACGCCCCAATAACGACCCCCGTGCTGAAAAACTCATTGGTTCCATCTCTCGGGCAGCATACCAACAATTTACCCAAACTACCCGCACTGTACAAACTCCTGCACCGACTCCTGCACCAAGTATTACTCCAAACCCAACTCCAACAACCAGCTATCAGCCGCAGGTGATGACTCCTGCACCCTTACCAACAAATACTCAACCCACAATCAATTATCAGCAGTATCCCCTGATGAGTCCACCTCTGCCGAACAGCATCAGCAATCCTCTACCCGCAACTGGTGGCTATCAATACCAACCACCACTAACCAATCAGCCACAGTATTATCCTTATTACAACACCTATCCCAGGTAATTGATCATGACATCTACAACACCCACTATTCAATTTTTTAGTGGTATTCATGAAGAACTAGGTAACGTCAGCTTGCGACGTGGTCGTTTGGGAAAACGTATTATCTTAATGACATTTAACAAGTTGCAAGCCTTAGAAGGATTCAATAGCTTCACAAAACAATCCTTAAATACCATGCTGTTAAGCGACGAAGAAGGCGAAATCAGCATCACACCTTCGTCTGTGCAATTTATTTTTGGGGGCGCAGAAGGCGATGAGTTACAGAGGGTAGAGTGCAAATTGGAAATTGAACAAGACAACCATTGGGAAAGATTTATAAGATTTATGCATCGCTACGCTGAGGCCAATGGTATGGTCTATGGTGAATCTTAATTTTGATAGTGATTGGATACGGATATTTCCCATCAGCTAACATAAAAAGAGTCCGCAATGGCTCTGCAAAGGTGAAAAGCCATGTCCGAAACAGCCCTCACAGCACCCTATGTAACCCTGCCACCAACCCAAGCAGAACTCCCCTATGATGATGGTGAGCCGATGGAGAGTCAGCGCCACAAATTGCAAATGGATTTGTTAATTGACGCCTTAACGCCTTGGTTGGAACAGCGAGAGGATGGTTATGTAGGCGGTAATATGTTCGTCTACTACAGCATGGCCCAAATACGGAATAAAGATTTTAAAGGGCCAGACTTTTTTGCTGTATTGGGAGTGCCAAAAGGAGAACGTCGCAGTTGGGTAATTTGGGAAGAAGAAAAAGCACCGGATGTAATCATTGAGTTATTGTCTGATAGTACCGCCGCAGTTGATAAAAATCAGAAAAAGTTAATTTATCAAAATCAGATCCGCGTGCCAGAATATTTTTGGTTTGACCCCTTTAATCCTGATGATTGGGCTGGTTTCTTTTTAAGTAGTGGAGTCTACCAACCCTTAGTTGCCAATGAACGCGATCAATTAGTCAGTAAGTCATTGAATTTAGGACTGCAACTTTGGCATGGAAATTATAAAGGTGTTGAAACAACTTGGCTACGCTGGGCAACATTAGAAGGAGAACTGCTACCAACATCAGAGGAAATTGCACAACAGGAAAGACAAAGAGCAGAACAAGCAGAGTCTAGGTTATTACAAACAGCACGCAATCTTCTGCAAACAGGAATGACAGCAGAACAAGTGGCAAATTTAACAGGTCTGTCTACATCTCAAATAGAACAGCTAACTAAGTAGGTCAGCACAAATAAAATTAACTAGCTAGGATAGTCATTTGTCATTTGTCATTAGGTAGGAGCAAACGCTTAACTCAATTAAATAAGTACAACTTTGCATTAATTCGTAGTGTTTTTAAACGCAAAGGATCGCAAAGGGACGCAGAGTATGGCTACAGGAATTTTACTATGAGTTTTCGCAGATCAAGTCTACTTAATTTATAACTCAGAATTTCTAATTCCTACTTATCTACAAATATCGCTGTAATAACCCAATCACTACCTCTGGCTGTTCTAGATGTGGTAGCACTCCCGTATTTGGAATGACATGAAAATCTCGAATTGATCTGGAATTCAACTTTGCTAATCGTTGTCCTAATTTCACACTTGTAAATTGTGCCTCTTTCCCCCAAAAAATTACTGTGGGAATATTTAGTTGTTCAATATACAAACTTAAATCAAAATAAAGGTCGCCCCGCAAAAATGCCAAAGCTGCAAATTTGGCATTCGGCTGTTGAGCAGAAAATAAATATGCCTCTACTATTTCGGGCGAAACTCGTTCTGGTTTGGCAAACAAAAAACTTCGCAAAAAGTTATTTACTGCTATTTCATTCTCAGCACCCAAAGTGTAAATTAAATTATCTAGTAGTGGAGTGTTAATCACCTGAAGCGGCAGTCTGCGTCCTGCACCTTGTCCAAAGTCATCAAAACCAGAAGGGCAAACTAAATACAACTCCTGAAATAAAAAAGGTTGAGCAATCGCCAGTCGAATCATCAAAGCAGCAGTTAAGGAAGACGCCACCACCTTTACAGGCGGGCAACAAGTGTGTCTGATAAATTCTGTGATAGTTGTTAAATAATCATTAATTTGATAATCCCGGACTGGGTGAGTAGAATCTCCCCAACCAATTAAGTCTGGTGCGAGTATGCGGTGAGAAGTAGCAAAAGCAGGATAAACTTTTGACCATTCATAAGCAGAAGACCCACCACCAAAACAGTGAAGAAATATTAGTGGTGGTAAATCTTCAGTCTCGGCATAACACCAAGGTGCAGCAGTTTGGGTGTAGTAAACCATTGACCCTAAAGAGGTGTTAATTGTTTTATGCCCGAAGCCTGGAGGTTGGAACTGAAGCATATTCATCAGTTATTAGTCATTGGTCATTGGTCATTGGTGATTGCTCAATGCTATTCTTTACAATTAACCATTCCTTTTTATTACCCTTTATCTTTTTCATTCTCCCTTTTCCCTTATTATTTGCGCTAGTAAACATTTTGTCATCGTGTGGCAAGATGAATAAAAACACTCCATCAGCCCACCATGTTAGGAAAGCTACTAGACGGTCGTTACAGAGTAATCCAAGTCCTGAGTGCCGGAGGATTTGGTGAAACTTATATTGCTGAAGATACCCGCCGACCAGGCAACCCTAAATGCGTTCTTAAGTTGCTGAAGCCTGCAAGTTCCGAACCCTATTATTTGCAAACTGCCAGGCGCTTATTTAATAGTGAGGCTGAGATACTAGAACAACTGGGAAATCATGACCAAATTCCTCGTCTGTTGGCTTATTTTGAAGAGAGCGAAGAATTTTGCTTAGTGCAAGAGTTGATTGTTGGACACCCACTCAGTGCAGAAATGCGAAGTGGTCAACCTTGGACTGAAAGCCAAGTTATTCAGATGTTACAGGATGTTTTGGGAGTGTTGGAATTTGTTCACGGATACAATGTGATTCATCGTGATATCAAGCCTGATAATTTAATTAGACGTGACTTGGATGGTAAATTAGTTTTAATTGACTTTGGGGCTGTGAAACAAATGCGATCGCAACTCGCAGTTTCTCCTAGTCAAATGGCTGCGACTGTTGCGATTGGTACTCCTGGTTATATGCCAGCAGAACAGGCCCAAGGCAGACCACGCCCAAATAGTGATATTTATGCTGTTGGGATCATCGCCATCCAAGCACTAACGGGAATTTTGCCAACTCAGTTGCAGGAAAATCCTGAAACTGGGGAAATTATCTGGCCCAACCAAGCCCAAGCCTCCCCCAGACTCATAGCCATTTTACAGAAAATGGTGCGCTACCACTACCGCGATCGCTATCAATCTGCAACAGAAGTCTTGCGGGATCTTCAGCAATTACAAAATCCGTTTCCACCGACACAACCCCAAATTTCATCTGCCAACGCCCAATCAACTATGCCGCAGCTGATGAATATGTACCCGCAAACATCAGTACCCCCTTCTGGTGTCACAGATTACTCCACACCCTCTTCACAAGTTGCACCGCCACCCGCTTGGATCAACAAAACTCTTTCTGTAGCTAGATTCTTACCTTTTGTCGGTGCGGCAGGATTATTTTTATTTAAAGCACCCACCTGGATTATCTTGTTAGGTATTGGTTTAGCAACTTTTGGAGTCGGTTTATTCTTCCTGCGTTCTTCATATCCAAGATTAGCAAAAGATTACGACGCAGTTTTTGCTGTAGTTTTCTGTTTATGTGGTGTACTGCTGCTATTTCAAGAATATCAATCCTATGGCAATCAAGAAATACCAATCACCCAGTTTTTACTAGCAGGAGCAGGTATATATTCTGCTGCGGAGTGTATTCGTTTACGTGGCATGAATAAATAATAAATTGTTGTTTGTTGTTTGTTGTTTGTTGTTTGTTGTTTGTTGTTTGTTGTTTGTTGTTTGTTGTTTGTTGTTTGTTGTTTGTTGTTTGTTGTTTGTTGTTTGAGCCAAAAATTTACTCAATGTTAACTATTGTATGGGTGCAAAGCTTTGCGCTCTGACTAACCACTAACCAATTACCATTAACTTCTAGATAAATGTTTAATAATCCACTTAATCTAATTGGCACAATTTTAATTATTGCAGCTATTGCTCTATCTGTTATGCCTTTTTTGCGTCCTAAGCTATTCCGTCGTCAAGATATAGTATTAATAATAGTGTATTTTATTGCTGGTTTTATTCTGTTTTTTACAGACAGATGGTATGGCAAAGAATTAATCCAGTTTAATTTAATCCTTCTGACCATATCTGCTATTTTTTACACTTTTGAAAGTATCCGATTGCGAAGTAAAAATCCACAACAGTAAGGATACGATTATGACTGATAAAAATCGCTCTCAATGGGACTTAGGAAGATTTATCGAAACCCTTACTTATTTTGAAGTTGTACCTTTGATTAACTGGATACAAGATTTCTTCCAAGGTCGTACCAAGGATAATCAAAACCAACCAAATGGAGCAAAGCAAGTGGGTGTAATACTAGTAGCAGGTGCGACGGGTGGTGTTGGGAAGCGAGTGGTACGGCGACTAGTTGAACAAGGTTATCGAGTGCGATCGCTTGTGCGTGATATTGAGAGAGCGCGCTCAATTCTTGGTGATAGTACTGAGTTAGTAGTTGCAGATATTACTAATTCAGAAACATTAACATCCCTAGTAATGGCTAACATCCAAGCAATCATTTGTTGTACAGCAGTGCGTGTACAGCCAAAAGAAGGAGATACACCAGAACGAGAAAAATACTATCAAGGTGTGAAATTTTATCAGCCAGAAATAGTCGGCGACACTCCAGAAAATGTGGAGTATCGAGGCGTAAAAAATTTAGTAGAAGCAGCTGCGAAATATTTGCCTGCTTCAGGAGAAAAAATATTATTTGATTTCACCAACCCATCCACAGAAATGAAAAATATTTGGGGTGCAGTAGATGATGTAGTTATGGGTGGAGTCAGTGAAAGTAATATTCAATTAGTAGAAGGTACAGCTTTATTTGCCGGTAATGTTTCCACTGCTAACTCTGGTGGTTTTGCTTCTGTCAGAACGAAAAATTTCTCTCCTGCTTTTAATTTATCTGGCTACGAAGGTATAAAATTACGCGTGAGAGGTGATGGCAAGCGTTATAAATTTTTTCTGCGTACAGACACAAAATGGGATGGTATTGGTTATAGTTATTCCTTCGACACAATAGCAAATACTTGGATAGATGTTCGCATTCCATTTGCAGATTTGATTCCTGTCTTCAGGGCTAAAACTTTGCAAGATTGTCCACCAATTGACACCAATCAAATTTCCTCATTCCAGTTAATGTTGAGTAAGTTTGAATATGATGGTGAATTAAATCCGCAATTTTCTCCTGGTGGTTTTGCCTTGCAGGTAGAATCAATCAAAGCCTATGGAGGGGAAACTTTACCACAATTTATTCTTGTTAGTTCCGCAGGGGTGACTCGTCCAGGACGTCCAGGAATTAATTTAGAGGAAGAACCACCAGCAGTCAGATTAAACGACCAATTGGGAGGTATTCTGACTTGGAAATTAAAGGGCGAAGACAGTTTACGAGCAAGTGGAATTCCCTATACAATTATTAGACCTTGTGCATTGACAGAAGAAGCGGGCGGCAAATCACTGATATTTGAACAAGGCGACAATATTAGGGGAAAAATTAGTCGCGAAGATGTGGCAGAAATTTGTTTACAAGCGCTACGACAACCCCAGGCGTGTAACCTCACTTTTGAAGTCAAAGAGGGGGAAGATCGCGCTAGTTCTATAGAGTGGCAAAAATTATTTGCCCAACTACAACCTGATTCAGCAAGTCAAAGACAGCCATAGCAATTCTAAATCAGTTGTGAAAAACAAGCTCCCCGACTTTTTAGAAAAGTTGGGGTTCTCTCAGAATTTTGCACCAATCTCAGTAAGCCTCAAATCCCTAATAAAACTGAACTTCCTTTGCAGTCTGCTTTATAGCTTCTTAGTCACCCCTTCAGGTATATCTCTTAATACAGTTATTACCCTTCACTGAACTGTATTGAGAAGTAGGATGCGATCGCATTGAGGAAAGAGTGCGTACTAAGAGGGAGTAGCTTGTCGCCGAATATTGCTGCTTTTGAGAGTAGGGTATCAGTAGTAAATTATTGATAAATTCGCCGGAGTTCTTCTAGAGTATTCACGGTTTTGATACTGGTGAGAATCGCCCTTAATATCTCCACATCCTGTATCTGAGAGATTTCTGGTAACATTGTTAACCCCTCGCTGCCAAATTTTAACTCCAATCCCATTTCAATGGCTTCAAGCAACCCTTCCCTTATACCTTTTTGAATCCCCCTTCTCTCTACGCTAGTAATATAAGGCATTTTCTTTTCCTCCTCATATTGAATCACTTCCTGCCAAAAACTGTTTTCTAATTCTTCAGGTAATCTCATCACCCAGTCGATAAATTTAAACAAGTTGATGATATCTTCGCGCTGATAGTGTAATTTATGACTAAATCATATCCAGATACATCATATACTTCATTTAACAAAGCCTGTAAATCAATAACTGGTTCAGTATCTCCTGAACGCAAAGGTAAGGAAAAAGTCGGAATTACATCTTGCAAATTAAAAGCATATAAATCAGCATAAGGACGCTTATCACGACGAGCAACCAAAATTCGATAGTGACTTTCAATATTGCTGTCAATAAAAGGCATTGGTTCACCTTTGTCCTGGAAATAACTCAGGATGTTCTAAATAGGGATTCATGCCTGGAAATGGAGAAGACATGTTTCTACACCTCAAAACTAATTTTTGTCCCTCCTCGCTTGCGGGGAGGAGTTAGAGTGAGAATTTAGGAACAACTAGTCAACGCTGCACCACATTGATCTTCACTTGCCAACCAACCTTTGATTCCTTGATATTCTACCTGCGCCCATTCTCCCTGACAGCCTAATAATTTAACACTCGTGCTGGGGGGAATTCGTCCTACTTTTTGACTTTGCTGATCAGCATTGGTGTAAAGATTCACGCCGTTAGTGCCATAACCCCGCGATGATATACCTAACATTGGCAAATACACCCAGCCAGTTCCTTTGAAATCACCAGTCACATCAGTGACTTGCACCCATTTCCCGGAAGCGGCGGTAATTTTTACTGTCTCATTAGCAGCTATTTGCCCCAAAATTTTGTGAGTTGGACTTGCACCACTCCGCACATTTAAACCTTGTGGATCTTTGCTGACGACGTAGGCAAAAATATCACACTTTTGTTGCTGGGGTGATTGGGCTAAGACATGATGATTGGCTATACCAGTATTAACAAGTACGCTAATACAACTGAATGACAATACGATCGCTAACTTGGCTGCTTGATTGTTCACGCTTGTTCTCCGATTTTTGGACACCAGCAATATTGCTGGTGTCATATTTTTACCTCAAATCGTAACCAAATAAATTCGGATCAACCTCTCCCAGTTGCAAATCTGCCAAACCGTATTCCGCCCAGCGCCTTTCCACCATCGCCGCTATTTCTGGATCTGATTCTAAGGGTGCGCCCCATTCGTGTTCGGTTTCTGGTGGTATCTTTGTGGTAGCATCAATTCCCATGCGTCCGCCCAAACCAATCTTTTCACTAGCAAAATCTAAGCTGTCAAAGGGTGTATTGGGCAGAATAAACACATCCCGTGTGGGATCTACTTTTGAACTAATCGCCCACACGACTTGACGCGGATCTCTGATATTGATGTCTTTATCAACCACAATCACGAATTTGGTGTAAGTAAACTGTGGTAACGCACTCCAAAACGCCAATGCTGCCCGTCGCGCTTGCCCAGGATAGGCTTTATCTATAGATATAATTGCCGCTTTGTAACTCAAAGCTTCCATTGGCAAGAAGAAATCGACTATTTCCGAAACTTGTTGCCGTAGTATCGGAGTATAAATGCGATTAAGAGCGATCGCCATCATCGCTTCTTCTTTAGGTGGACGTCCACTAAATGTGGTTAAATACATTGGGTCTTTGCGGTGTGTCATACACTGGAAACGAATCAAGGGTGAATCTTCTACACCGCCGTAATAACCCATGTGATCGCCAAAAGGCCCGTCTGGTAAAACTTCCCCTGGTGTAATCGTCCCTTCTAAAACAATTTCAGAATCAGCGGGAACTTCCAAATCTACAGTTTTACACTTTGCCAACTGCACACCAGAACCACCGTAAAGTCCAGCAAATAACCATTCAGATAAATCCACCGGAATTGGTGTGGCTGCTGCCATGATAATTAGAGGATCAACGCCGAGTGCGATCGCAATTTCTAGTTTCTTCCCACGTTCAGCTGCTTTACGTAAATGTCTCGCCCCACCCCGCACCGATAACCAATGCACTGTCATTGTGTTGTGAGATTGTAGTTGTAAGCGATACACACCAACATTGGGTGTTCCTGTCTCGCAATCCTTTGTAATCACCAATCCCAGGGTGATAATCTTACCAGCGTCACCTGGATAAGGACGTATCAAAGGTAACTTATTCAAATCCAAATCTTCCCCTTGTATCACCACTTGCTGACAAGCGGGGAAAAAATCTCTTCCTGGTTTCGCCTTGAGTACATCAAACAGCACTTTACCAAAATCAATCGCTTGGGAAATCTTTTTGGGCGGCTTGGGTTGTTGCAGCATCGCCAACTTTTTACCCAATTCTTCTAACTCCTGTGGATGCTGCATATTCATCGCCCAGCATATCCTTTCCACTGTCCCCATCAGGTTGATTGCCACTGGCACAGACGAACCTTTAACGTTTTCAAACAATAACGCCGGGCCACCCTTTTGCAACATGCGGTTGGAAATTTCCGCAATTTCTAAATCTGGATCTACTGGCGCTGTAATTCGCTGTAGTTGTCCTTTTTGTTCCAGAAGTTTGATAAATTCCCGTAAATCTCTTGCCATTGTGTTAGAAAAATTTTAAGAACTATGAAGCGCTTTTTATATTATCTGTTATTTCTCTTGCCTAGCTTGAAAAAGGGTGTATGGGTGTAAGGGTGTGGGGGTGTAGGAAGAGTCAAATTTTCGTGCCCTCGTTGTGGGCATAATCGCGCATGGGGTTCTAGCTTCTAACCCTGCTATAAAATTAAGATATTATAGTCAATGGCTTGGAGGCATAAGTAATGTCTAAGATTACTCCAGCGGCCTTAGCGACGACATTAGCACTAGCAACAATTACTTTCTACCCATCCACAACGCTATCACAAACTCTAAAGGGTGGGCGTAACACAACGCCTCCAACAGGTTGTTTGTCTAGATATGCTGATGGTACGTATCGTGGTTCCCAACCAGTCACTCGTTACGAGTTTGCTGCTAGGATGAATGCTTGTTTAAATCAGGTGGAGGAAGTTATTCCCAATCGGGCTAATTTGGCGACTAAATCAGATTTTGATGTTTTAATTAAACGGCAAATAGAGTTAAATCGGCAAGTTCGAGAGTTAAATCAGCGTGTTGATAATATTAAAAAATAATTTTTTATCGACCACAGACACACACAGATAAATACAGAATAATGGCTCAACAACGCGAGTTTCCTGATTGGAATAATTTGTATCAAGAACGTCAAGTGGAAACTATGCCTTGGTACAATCCAGATTTGGATGCTGATCTAGAGCAAGCTTTAGGTGAGTTAAAGATTAATTCTGGCACAGCACTGGATTTAGGAACTGGACCAGGTACACAAGCGATCGCATTAGCGAAAAAAGGTTTTCGGGTGACTGGGACTGATATTTCTGAAGCTGCTATCACTCAGGCTGATAGTAAGACTAAGGAAGAAGGTTTAGATGTTAGATTTATACAGGATGATATTTTTAAGAGTCGTTTGCATCAAGAGTTTGATTTTGTGTTTGACCGGGGCTGTTTTCATGTATTTCATCCTGATTTCAGACAGGATTATGTTCGGATTGTACATAGTTTGATTAAGCCCAAAGGTTATTTGTTTCTGAAATGCTTTAGCCATTTGGAAACAAGGGAAGGAGGCCCCTATCGATTTACACCAGAAGAAATCAAGAAAATTTTTGGCGATCGCTTCCATGTAATATCAATTCATGAAACGGTTTATCAAGGTACTCTTGACCCATTGCCCAAAGCGTTATTTAGTATTTTGCAAAGATTTTAAATCTCTCTATGCTTACTGTACAAGGAAAATTCCGTTTTTATTTACTTGGTAGGGCAGTATCCTTGAAGCTAAACCAAAGAGAGCAAAATCTCAATTGAATACAGATTTCTCATTACTTGAGCAACCAGAATAAAGCATATACCTCTACCCAGGAAAGCTTTATGTCATCATTGTGGGTTGAAAGAATCCGCGCCCTTGTAGCTAGCGATCGCACAGTCTCGCGATACCTACAGAGGATTACAATCAAGGAAAAATGGATAAAGTCGAGCTTAGAATAAATCGCACATCACATTATTGTTCATTTAAGAATGTGTCTTTTTATTTTGTCTGGCGTAAATTTTATAGAATATGCGATCGCAAGAATTCTTCAACTTACCAAAGAAGCGGTAACTTTTGCGAACAATATCTAGGACAAAGTAGGGAAGCCTAATTCGCAATGGCGAAAAGATGGGGCGGTATAGCCAATAATATGCTCTTTTAAGGTTGTTCCATTTTGAACATTTTTCTTCTTGGAGAAAGTCTGAAATATCTACAACTAATCCCCTTCCGTGATACATCATGACATTACGCCCGTGGACATCATGGGGATATAGCCCCCGCTTACGCGCATAGTCTAGGGCCTCGTCGATATCTTTTATTACCTGCTTGGGAATACGTAGACCACGATGGATGCAGTCGTAGAGAGTGACTCCATGTAGCCGCTTCAAAATTAAAAAGCCCTCGGCAGCATACAGACACTCAGAGAAGGCAGGGTGATAACCGAGACGGCGGTAAACTTCTACCTCTTCCTCAAAGCCTGGGCGTCCGGGTGCGTAAATCTTGACTACCCAGTTTGGATAATCAGGGTGGTAGACGACCGCAGCGTAATTTCCTGCTCCTAGTTGTTGCCAAGGATGGGGAAGATAGCTGATTTTCACAGGGTCATGGGGATCTATGCTCTCAATCTGTAACTTGGGAATTAATTCTTGGTGAACAGTTTCTATCAGTTGATCTATGAGCGATCCATCCATACTGAGTCCCCTGAGAGTAGTGAAGCTGTTCGGGATTATACATCACTGCTAGATGATCTAGTGTCATTATTAGCCTAGCCGAATTCCCAGGATTCACACACAATGTTGTTTAAAATTCCTCGTCCCCTTGTGGGCGAGGAATTTGGTAATAGGTAATTGGTTTTCTCATTACCGATCACCCATTATCCCGACAGAGCGACTTTCCTCTACACCCACGAGGGATGTAGCATCCCTGTCGCTTTGGTAGTATTCTTGCATCTAGACTGCTGGTGAGCAGAGTATGGAATCGCTAATTATAAATTCCTAGCCTGGAGGAGCAAAATGTTTATCTGCGTCATTGCAGACTACGGTACAGGAGATCCGGCATTTGCTGAAGTCAGCCAACGGCTCTTGATGGCTTTTCCTCAAGCCCAGATTCATTTGCTTTCGGTTCCCCCCTTCAGTACCCTGGCAACAGGTTTTTGGATAGCTCAACTAGGGCTGAACCCTGGGCAGAGCGATCGCCTGATTTATCACAACTGCGCTCCTCGCCAAGATGATCCAGAAGCCCGCCGGGACAATGAGGGTGAGGGATTAACCTATGCTTTATTATCTAATGGTGTCAAAGTAGTGGGTGTAAATGCGGGCTATACTTTGTCATTTATCAAACATCATAGTAAGGTCTTGCGAACGGTCAATGTTTCTCGTGGTGGCTCACAATTTCGCTCACGGGATGTGTTTCCGCCTGCGGCGGCGGCGATCGCGAGTGAAGATTTTAGTATTTTAGGAGACAGCCTACAGCCTGAGCAAATTCCGGATGTACCAAGCGATCGCATTGCCTGGATTGATGGTTACGGCAATATCAAAACTACTATTGCAGCGCATACAGTGGATTTGGAGCCTGAAAGCAAGATTGTGATCCGTATTGGAGATGTGGTCAGTGATGCTATCTATTCTGATGGTAGTTTTAAAGTTCCGGAAGGAACTTTGGCTTTTGCTCCTGGTAGTTCGGGTTGGTCTTGTGCTGATTCCGGAGAACCATTACGTTGGATGGAACTGTTTCTACGGGGTGGTAATGCTTGGGAACGGTTTGGCAAGCCCCGGTTGAATCAGCAGGTGACTCGGATAGTCTAAAAGATTGTCTTGGAAACGAACACAGTGCAAGGCGATGCACACGGATGGGTTTTCTGTGTGTTGCTTTTATCTTGTGTTTTATGTGGGTTTGAAGTTGTTATATTGAGTTCTGTTAATTACTTATAATCAAAAAACCTCACCCCCAGCCCCTCTGTTGCGAGTTCGGAGGGGGGTGCCGAAGGCGGGGTGAGGTTAAATGGGAATTATAAGTGATCATACGAGCTTGATCTTACTAAGATTGTGTAAAATATAACACAGTGCAAGACGATGCACACCGATGGATTTTCCATTAGCTATTAGCAATTGTTAGTGTCTCTTGCCTGCTCCTAAATATAATTCTCCTACTTTGGGGTCGTTTAATAATTCTTGACCGGGGCCTGTAATTGCATCGCGTCCAGATTCGAGTACGTAACCCCGATGGGCCATTTCTAAGGCTTTGCGAGCGTTTTGTTCTACTAGAACTATGGCTGTACCTCCTCGATTAATTTCTTGAATTTGTTCAAATACCTGAGTTACTAAAATCGGAGATAGGGCAGCGGAAGGCTCATCTAAAAGCAGTAGACTGGGTTCTAACATCAAAGCTTTGCCCATTGCCAACATCTGACGTTCGCCACCGGAGAGTGTACCAGCGCGTTGACGACGGCGATCGCGTAACCTGGGAAACATGGCAAATATTTTGTCTTTGAGTGGTTGAAGAGAAACATCGCGGACAAAAGCGCCCATTTCGAGATTTTCTTCTACTGTTAGGGAAGGAAAAACATTGGCGATTTGCGGTACGTAACACATCCCGCGCTGCACGATTTGGTTCGATTTTAATCCGGTGATGTTTTCTCCTTTAAAAGTGATTGTGCCTGTATGGGGTGTCAACAATCCAAAAATGGTTTTTGCTAAAGTCGATTTACCTGCACCGTTGGGGCCAATCACTGTCACTAATTCCCCAGGAGAAACGCGGAAATTTACACCTTGCAGAATATCGACATCTTTAATATATCCAGCGTGGACATTTTCAACTTCTAGTAAGTAATCAGTAGTCATTAGTTAGTTGTTTGTTGGTGGTTGGTGGTTGGTGGTTGGTGGTTGGTGGTTGGTGGTTGGTGGTTGTACCAGACGTGCCATGGCACGTCTGTACATTGGTTAGTGGTTAGTGATTAATAATATTAGTCAATAGTCAAGTTAAAAATAACTATTGACTCTTGACTATTGACTACATTGGCGTTTTTTGCAACTCAGGTCTTTCTTCTGGAACGATCGCACCTTCTACTGGGCAAACTTGGATACATATGCCGCAGTCAATACAGGTAGCAAAGTCAATCCAGTACCAATCAGTGCCTTTGATATTTTTGCCTGGGCCATCATGGATACAAGCAACTGGACAGGCGTCTACGCAATCCGCAACACCTTCACAAACATCAGTAACAATTGTGTGTGCCATAATTCCCCTCTTTTGGATCAAAATTGCTGTACTAAGTACAGATGTTTCTAGACTAACAAGCCTAGACTAACAACAATTAAGCTTCAAACCTCAACAGCCAAGCTTCAAGACTCAACACTCAAGCTTCAAGACTCAACAACCAAGCTTCAAACCTCAACAGCCAAGCTTCAAACCTCAACACTCAAGCTTCAAACCTCAACACTCAAGCTTCAAACCTCAACAGCCAAGCTTCAAGACTCAACAACCAAGCTTCAAACCTCAACAGCCAAGCTTCAAGACTCAACAACCAAGCTTCAAGACTCAACACTCAAGCTTCAAGACTCAACAACTAAGCTTCAAACCTCAACACTCAAGCTTCAAGCGTACCTTACCTTAACGAAGTAATACCAATTTGAAAAATGATTGCAACAGATGGAAATCTGAAACATTTACTGGATAAGTGCTTCATAATCCGTCTTGAAAAGCTTTGCTTTGAAGTTCCCTCCGTACTCTTCCCTTACCTTAAGCCACTACCCTGCCTTAAGCCGCTGTTGCGTCTACGTGTCTACAAACTTTTCGCAAAATCTAAAATCCAAAATCCAATTTAGGGTATAACGCACTATACTTTAATATTTATTGGCGGTGCGTTAGGCGTTCCGCCATAACGCTACTGGACTACTGGACTCTTTGTCCTCCTTATCCCCCATGTCTCCCCACTTCCCTCTAGGCTCGCAAACCAAAGTAGGTAAGAACTAATTCCGCCGTACCATTATTTACTATTTCGTGTGTTTCTGTTGGTTCTACGGCTACACAAGTTCCTGGTAATAAGGAATATTCTTGATTATTGATACGGATGATCCCTGAACCAGCCTCAACAAAAAATACTTCACACATATCATCGTGTGCGTGTGCTGAGGCTGTTTGTCCGGGGGCAAAACGTGCTTGGGAAAAGTTGGTTAAACCAGGCAATTCACCAAGCCGCAACATTACTTGTTTCTTGATTTCAGGATTATGTGAAACAGGCTCTTGTGGTATTTCGCTCAGGGATACAATTTTCATTCTGGTCTCAGGTCGTTAGATATTTCCACAATACCCCTAGTACCATCAATGCGTACTTTTTGACCATCCTGTAAAATCCAGGTAGCGTTTCGTACATCCATAATTGCCGGGATGCCATACTCACGAGCTAAGATAGCTCCGTGGGAAAGCCTACCACCAGCTTCCGAAATCAATCCTCCTGCTCTCACTAGTAGAGGCGCCCAACCAGAATCAGTATAAGGAACTACTAAAATTATTTCCTTGTCAATATCTGGGATTGATTGTAAATTTCGTAACACCTTCACCCGTCCTACTACTTGTCCGGGACTGGCGGGGATGCCTTGTAACGTGTGATCAGGAGACAGAGGAGCAATTCGCAGAGGTAAAGCCGGGGCAGTATTGCCGTAAACTAACAGTGGCACTGGATTAATTTGAGCATGTTCCGCAAGTTGCGATCGCCTCAATTTGATGATCTCAGGTAACTGCTCAACCAAATCTGTGTCAATCCCCTCAATCATACGCCGGATTTCTGCAAATTCTAGAAAAAAGATATCTCCAGTTTCGCTCAATAAACTTGAATTTAACCAAATCTGTTCCAATGCCACAAACGACCACCGCAAATGAGCTAATAATTGAGAATAAACTTCTGTGACTCGCCCTTTCAAATCCACACGCCGTTGGACAAAACCTTTATTTCTTTTTCCTTGGCGTTCTTGGCGTCTTGGCGGTTCATCTCCCTGCATGAACTGTACTAATAACTGCTTTACTGCTTGGGGTTCTTCCTTCCAAGTAGGAACGGCAATATCAGTCCCTACCTCACTCAAATAACCATAACGTTGCAGCAATTGTTCAAACTCAGCCAGAATTGCTTGTCCTGAGTCAGACTGGGACATCTCCTCAAACACAGTATTTGGTTTGAAACGTGGGAATTGCTGCTTGGCTTTGGCGGCTAATTCTTGCAGCGATCGCAATGCTGCTACTTCTGGTGTGAGGCTGTTATCTAATTTGCTGTCTTTGACTTTAAATATAGCTTGACGCATGGCTGCACTTAAGGGAGCCATAATACTGTAGAAGGTGGCGTGGTGCAGCAAATCTAAAATATAGTCAATTCTCGCTAACAGTTGCGGCGGATCTAGTTCCTCTGGTGATTCTGAAGACAAGCGCGATAAACCAGGGGAAAAATGCTTACGATAATCCCGCTTAAACTCCCTCTCTAACCATAACTCCCGCATTAACAACCGCAGCAGTCCAGGCAAATTTTCCAATGTAGAGTTTAACGGCGGTTTACTTAACTTCTCTCCCCGCGTTAAAAACTCGAGACTTTCCGGGGGTAGTCCCATACGCCGGAATATCTGTCCTAAGAGAGTGGCATTAAAATAAGCATGAGAATAATGCAATGTCGCTGTTTCATTGAAATTCAATCCTACAGCTTTTTCACCCAAGACCAGAGCAAAAATTGCTCCCCACACACCACAAGTTAAAGGACGATTAATCGACCATGTTAAGGGACGAATTAATCCAGGAATAACTTCGGCGGCGATTTTGCGTGTCCAGATTGGCAATAAGGTACTAATTGGACGAGTTTGTAGTACCCACAGAGTTTGGCCATCGTAACTCCATTCAATATCTTGGGGAACGCCGTGATAACGGTCTTCTAGACGTCGGGCTAAGTATGCTACTTGTTTAATTAATGCTGCTGGTACTCGTCCTTGTCCTTCTAGCTGAATCAGTGCTAAATTTTCTGTATCGACAACAAAAGCGCGGTATTGTTCTGGTGTCACACGTCCAGATACAACTTGAACAGCGCTTCCTGGTAAAGCTTCAATCACGACTGCATCCTGCTCTTGCGTCATGGGATCGCGACTAAACGCTACGCCAGAATACACTGATTGGACTTGTTGCTGAACCAGTACTGCGATCGCTGTATCTGTAACATTGCGATCGCGTCGGTATTGAACTGCTAGGGGTTCGTTGTAGGAAGCTTGGACTTTAGCGATCGCATTTTCCAAACCTTCTTTGGTGGTAACATTTAAAACAGTTTCGTACTGTCCTGCACCAGAAGCTTGTTCTGAGTCTTCACCAATCGCCGAAGAACGTACCACCAAAGGACATAATTCTGATGGTTGCAAGAAGTTAATCAACTGTTGGGGATCTTCATAAGGCATTAACACCCATCCCTTAGGCACAGGATAACCCCAGCGTTTGATTTGAGATAATTTTGCTGCCTTATTCCCCACAACCGCAGCATC
Source organism: Fischerella muscicola PCC 7414 (assembly GCF_000317205.1). GTDB lineage: Bacteria > Cyanobacteriota > Cyanobacteriia > Cyanobacteriales > Nostocaceae > Fischerella > Fischerella muscicola. The sequence goes on from NZ_AJLK01000058.1 coordinate 62,596, forward strand.
TAATTCGTCGTCTAGAGAAAGAATACTTTGATCGCCGCGCAAAAACTGCAATACTGCTTGGGAATCGGGTTTTGCATCTTGAGGTGGAAGATTCAAGTCATCAGGTATTTGTTTGTAAATCCAGGCTAATAAAGCAGCCAACCCAGCAGCAGCGAGGATCAGAAATTGATCTTCCATATGCAAAATTCCCACAATGATCGGAACCATAATCAGAACTACGTATTTTGCTAATCGGCGATCGCGCAAAATCGTAAAGCTGACACCTGTAACTAAAAATATAAATCCTGCTGCGAGTGGATCGTGGACTGTAAATCCCCAGACAACGTTTGTAGTGCCTGCACCTCTACCCATCGAGTATCTGCCTATAACCAGAGCAATTAAAGCTACCAATTCCCAAGCCGAACCATCTGGAAAGTAAGCACGAGCAATCAAGACAGCGGCAATTCCTTTAGCAGCTTCTGATAAGACTGCTAAAATTCCTACAAATGTGCCACCGTGATAAAAAGCAGCCGATACTCCAATATTGCCAGTACCGACTTCCGCCAATTGCCGCCCTGTCAGAGTTTGCGTAATCCAGGCAATTAACGGTAATGCACCCAGTAATGGGCAGAAAATGACAATAACTAAGACACCCCAGAGTTCAAGCATTTTGGATTTTGGATTTTAGATTCCTCTTCAAATCTAAAATCTCAAATGTCAAAATTTTAGTATATGCTAGGACTTTTTCTTAATACTTCATGAAGGCAGGGGGCAGCTATGCTGAAGGCAGAAGTAAAGGATTAAAAAAAAATAAACAAAAAACGCCCTACAACAGCCGTAAATAAGTGCAAAGCGAAGACATATCAGCTTTTATTGGCGGGGCGAGTGTTACCCAAGGGATAGAACTGGTAACTATTAAAGTTGTGAGTCGTACAAATGAATGTTCTACTTTGTGGCTTAGTGTCTTGGTGGTATATAGACTATATTTTTGAACCACCAAGACTCCAAGACTCCAAGGAAAAAATAAGTTGATTTAGCTGAATAAATATACTCAATTGGCCTAATTCTTGTGCCGCTACTGAAATTAATTTACTGCATAGGCTGCTTGTAGTGCCCAAATAATCAGACCGGCGATCGCTCCCAAAAGTAGTACGGTGGAAATAGTGACTACTTTCGGGGAGTCTGCCCCATCAAATTTCATGATTCCTCGATTTAAATCGGACATAGGTTTGTAATCCTCCTCATAATTACAGGAATGGTTTGTCCGTCTCGATTGTAATCTTTCCGTTCGCAAATGATATGAGATGCTTAACTAATATTTTGTTTAAGCTTTGTAAATTCAGCATCACCAATATTACTTATATCAAAAGAAATACTAGCGGATATTATACAAATAATTACTTAATACTTAAAATAAAAAGTATAAGTTATAACAATAAAATTGTTGTTTATTGGTGAAAGATGGTTCTTTCTGCCAAACAATAAACATCAGCCAAGTACTAAATCATTGATGAGGCATTTACAGGTGAAAGAAATACTAGTAATAATTTTAACTTTAACATTGGGTTTGTTTGTGGCTATAGAAATAGGGATGCGATCGCTTTTTGGTTTTGGTAATCCTTTAACTTATATTACGGATGAGCAAATTGGCTATTTACTAGCTCCTAATCAGCGCACCTGTCGTTACGGCAATCGCATTGAAATTAATCAATACTCTATGCGAAGTGAAGCAATTGAGCAGACACCTTCCTCTTCTACGCTGCGGGTGTTGTTGTTAGGTGATTCAATTGTCAACGGTGGTTGGTGGACAGATCAGGATAATACTATTTCTAGCCTGATTCAAGATTCTTTAAGAGCAACAAATCTTAGTAATTACCAAAAAATTCAAGTATTAAATGCTTCAGCTAATTCCTGGGGACCCAGAAACGAATTAGCATATTTAGAGAAATTTGGTAGTTTTAACGCTCAGGTAGTAGTGTTATTAATTAATACCGATGATTTATTTGCTACTGCTCCGACATCTTTACCAGTAGGGCGCGATCGCAACTACCCAGATCGTAAACCGCCTTTAGCACTAGTGGAGGTGTTGCGAAATTATATTTTCAAGCCCCTGCTGATACCAGAACTAGAAGCAATACACAAAGAAGGTGGCGATCGCGTTGGTAGAAATTTGGAAGCAATTGGTAAAATTCAAGGATTAACGCGTCAAAGCAATAGCCAATTTCTACTCGTTATGACTCCCTTATTGCGCGAAATTGGTTCACCCGGTTCCCGCGATTATGAAATTAAAGCACGTCAACGTCTGAGTGAATTTACCAAAACTCAGCAAATAGCATATATAGATTTTTTACCGAAATTCAATACTACCAAAACCCAAAACTTTATATCACGATCACATCCATCTTAATCTAAAAGGAAATCAAATCGTCAGTGAAGTAATTAAGCAAAAGCTAATTGATATTTTGAAATTTTAAGAATTATGAATTATGAAGTAGGAGGGGACGGTTATTAATTATTAAACCTAATGGCTTACTGTTCACTGTTAACTATCAACTCTTAACTGATTGGTAAAGGAGTATGCATATTTCCATTAAGCAAGTGTGTCATGAGCGAAAAACTCTAGCACAATAATAGAACAAGATATAGCGAAAAGAATTTCAGCTGCTATCAACTCAATACTTGTGTGGTTTGGATGGAGTGAAACTTAAAACTCAACTTGCTCACTTGTAATTATTGCGAGGCGAATAATATGGACTTTAATATACTCCTAAGCCGATATGAAGCAGGAGAACGGGATTTTGTTGGTGTAAATCTCCATAAAGCAAACCTTCGTGAAGTAGATTTGAGTGGAGCAAATTTTTGTGGAGCAGATTTGAGTGGAGCAGATCTCAGCCAAGCTAATTTAAGCGGGTGTAATTTTAGTCGAGCAAATCTGACGGATGCAGATTTAACCAGAGCAGATTTGAACGGTGCAAATTTGAGCGAGATCAACTTGATTGGAGCAGACTTAATTAATGCTAATCTCGAGGGAACTAATTTAAGTCGTGCAGATTTGCGAGGTGCAAATTTAGTTAGAGCTAACTTAACGAGGGCAAATTTGAGTGAAGCAGAATTGAGTGGTGCGGATTTAAGTGGAGCTAATCTTAATCAAGCAAATTTGATTGAAACCAACTTGAATGAAGCAGAACTCAATGGTGTCAATATTACCGGAGCAACCGTAACTGAAAGAGAAATGAGTGGGGTAATTATGCACACTGGTTTATCCCATAAATGGATAACTTGGGCTGGTGGTTGCTGAGGCCTTTAAAAGGCTAAAGTTACTTCAAAGGGTAGGGTGTGTGATAGCTTCCGCCATAACGCACCCTACGAAATATTGGATAAATTTTTTTTAGTATTACCTTAGTAAAAAACTATAGACAAATTGATTTATATAAATTTTTTAAAAAGTTAGTCGGCTGGCTCAAACCAAAAAGATGAATATTTGTTAAGCTTAAGTCGCTCATCTTTAGGAGTTGTTTCAGCACGATGCACTGGTTATTATCTGGCCCTTTGAATGTAGAACAATTAACGGTCAATATAGCAGATTTACCAGCATCATTAAAGGGTACAAAGCTGGTGCAAATGTCAGATTTACATTATGATGGTCTACGGCTGTCAGAAAGGATGTTAGAAAAAGCGATCGCTATTAGTAATGAAGCAGAACCAGATTTAGTTGTACTAACTGGTGACTACATTACAGACGAGCCAACTCCTATTCACCAGCTAGTATTGCGACTCAAAAACTTACAAAGTCGCCTTGGGATTTATGCTGTACTCGGCAATCATGATTTACGCTATCGTAATTATGATTCAAAAACAGAAGTAACAAAGGCATTGACAAGTATCGGAATCAAAGTCCTTTGGAATGAAATTGCTTATCCTTTGGGAGAAGAACTACCTTTAGTAGGACTTGCTGAGTTTTGGTCACGGGAATTTGATCCTACATCCGTGATGAAACAATTAGATCCTACAAAACCTTGCATCGTTTTGTCGCATAATCCAGATACTGCCGAAATTCTAGAAAAATGGCGAGTAGATTTACAACTATCTGGTCATACTCATGGTGGTCAGATCATATTACCAGGTATTGGCCCAGTAGTAGTTTACTATAAAAAACTTATTTACAAAATACCCAGAAAAATCAGGCGATGGATACCATTTTTGCGAGGTAATCCGGCGAAAGTGATGCTACACTGGGAATGGGCACAAGGATTTCATCAAGTGGGAAAAAATCAGTTATACGTCAACCGGGGATTAGGAACTTACCCACCAGGACGCTTGTTTTGCCCACCAGAAGTAACTGTTATTACTCTAGAAAATTAGCCAAAACTAAACTACCGCTGGCTATGACCGAGCAACGTCATTAACTAGCGGTAGTTTATAAAAATCCTTATAAATTTATACGAGTCGAAATTCAGATAAAAATAACTCAACTAAAGTGGACAGAACTCGCAACTATACATCCTTCAGTCTAGGGCATCCTCAATCAATTCCAGCTAGGCAGGCATTCTTGGCTGTGCGTTCAAAAACCTCCAAAACAACTAAACGAACTCAAGGCGAAAACACATTCAAAGGATGCAAGGACTTTTGGATTGTTGCGATTAGACTAGAGCCGGAGGCACAAGCCCTAATCTAGAAGCTGTGGTTGAAGTTTTTAACTTATCTGTGCCTACTTTTTAAATTAGCATTACTTTTCTCAGCAAAAATATTTATTTTACCAAATGTGACTCGCAGTAATTTTTTGCAATAATTGACTACAGATTTTGATATTGTCAATAGTCTTTACTTCAATTTATATCATGTTCGATTAAATGCTTATATTATGCGAAACGCTATCAACTATGAAACTGAGTTAAAAATAAACCATAGAAATCTATGGTTTTCCGAAAAATATTGGTTAGATTCACACAAATCCAATATGTAATTTTTGTAGTACATTCAGCCTGTACACAAGCTTTCCTAAGTTCTGAGTTGCAAATAATTTTCTAAATCTTTAGTGCGTTGTTTAGTCAGTCGTTCCAAACATTGATTACGAAAGATTTCATAACCTGTCCCACCACGAGATTCATAGACTTCAAAATCACAGGTGTTGTCACGAAATACAATCCATGCTTGTTGTCCTTTAATAAGTTGTTGCTTTGGCTCTCTTTTAGTGATTGCAAGGACTTTTTGATAAACTTGATTTAGCTTTTTGTCTGCGGCTGCGTATGATTGTTGAGAACAATATCTCAGTTCTGGTGTCGCTGTTGCTTTAGAGCAGTCAATTGCTGGTTTTTGCGCGATCGCTTCAGTTGGTGTAGCTAAGCTAGGGATAACTAGGACTGATAAAAATGCGATCACACTCAGGATCAAGGCAATAAATAATCTCTTATACATACACTTTTAATGAAAAAATTCAAAATAATTCTTTGATGCTCAGACTAGCAACCTTAATATTAAGATGCTCGATCTACATTATTTTGGGTAATTTTATTGAATGAAAAGTCATAATAAATACTCTTATTGTTTCTACTAAACAGTATCTCCAAACTGTATCATTTTTGTCAATACATAAATAACATAGCCCCTCTCCATATGTTGGAGAGAGGCTATGGCTGAGGGACTTTTAAGATAATTGGTTAAGGTTAGAGGATTCGGTATAAATCTTGAGATATAGTTGAGCAAAATTGCTTTACCGCTCTATAACTATCTACTAAACCATGCCAGCCAATTCCGGAAACTTTCCAAAAATTTTTGAACAGATTCTTCAATTGTTCAAACTGGCTCACCATCTGGATTTCGCAGCCCTGCTTTCTAAACAAATATTTGCTAGAGTGCAAAGAAATGTAAATATTTTTCAGCATTGACACAAATCATTTGAAAATCGTAAACGCAAAGTTAAAAAAAGGTTATGTAGATGTAAAGTCAGGGAATAACAGAGGGACAGGACTTAATCTGAATTATTTTACTTTAGACAAATAAAAACAGCACTAAATCTCTTTTTTGTCATCAAATTTATAAAAATAGGCGTAATAAAGCCAAAATATATGCTCAAAACCACTCATTATGTCATAACACCTTCTGTGGAACGCTTACTAAAGCTTTGGGTAAGACGTTACATACCTGACTTATCTAATTTAACCTTATCTCAAGAAATATCAATCGCTTCATTAATGGAAACTGCTTCACCAGAAGGCAGAATACAAACTGCTGCTAGATTAAAAAATAACTTGTTAGATATCAACAGCCAGATGGCATGGCTACAAACAAAATCTCTGCACAATTATATTCCAAATCTTTTAGACTTTAACGAAGCGAAAAAAATAACAGAATCTGCGCTTACTGTTTATAAAGCTCTACTAGATATTTACCAAAAGCAGGCATTATATACTGCTGCATTAACAACAAAAAATTCCCAATTTTCACTTAAATTTGAGGATATTTTTGTTGCTGAATTCGGAATATTAACGATTAAGGAATTAGCATATAAAATGGAACCGACATTAATAAAATTTCAAGAGCAACACATGGCATGTAAAGACTGGTGTACGTTAGGGTTTATGACTACGCAATTAAAATTTACTAATAAATTAATTTTAAATCAAATTACACCTATTGAAAAAATACTGCTTAGTCCATACATTCATTTTATTGAAGAGCAAGTTGCAATTCCCTGGCAACGAGTATGTGCTGCTAGTGCCAAGCATGATATAGATTCACCAGTCTTTACTCTTGTAGAGCAAAAGCTACCTGCGGCTGAAGAAATTGCCAAAACTGTTTACTACAAACTAGTGGAATTATTTCCTAATCATTATAGTCGTAGTGGTTTATTAAGTACTCCTACTGTTGCACACTCAAGCATTCGTGACTTGAATATGTTCCAAGCTTACCTTTGGTTATGTGTGTTAGAAGAAAGCCTCATACCAATAGAACAAGAACTAGTAGATTTATGTGTAATGGTAATGGAGAAATTACAGGTGAAATGGAAAGTATTACAACAATGGAATCAAATATTAATAGATGAAATTATTAGTCGTGTAAAACCAGAACATCAAAAAATTTTGTTACCTTATACTCAAGGGATGATACAAGCTTTTGATAGGTAAAGTTTGTAGAGGATTTATTATAATACATAAAACTAGTGGCCTGTCTCATTAGTTATGATAGGTTGCAAGATCCCCGACTTCTTGAAGAAGTCGGGGATCTTGTAGCCCAGCAAAATTAATGCGATGAACCACTAATATATTGAGGCGATCGCAAACCTAGAAAAAGCAGAATTATCTATAGCAGAACAATTTATAGTTATGATTATTGCTCATGCTCAAATGGTTCTGGATCTTCTAATGGATTGATGTCCAAAAGCAGAGATTTACCCATCGCTTTACCCGCCTTAGGCACCCCTCTTTGCGAGTTCACCAGAGGGGCTTTTCTTGTGAGGTTAGGCACTAAAATACTTAGCTACCGGGTGGTAACAAATAATCGCCGTCGTAGACTGCTCCGGATACAACTGCTCACTCTCATCCATATACAGATTAATCCGTTCAGCCCCCAACAACTCCAACTGCTTGTACTGATCCTGAATATTCGGACACGCCGGATAGCCAAAACTGTACCTTGAGCCTCGATACCTCTGTGCCAACACATCCCGAATATTATCCGGTTCCTGGGCAGCAAAACCCAACTCCCGACGAATCCGTGCATGAGTCCACTCAGCCAAAGCCTCCGCCATCTGCACCGCCAAACCGTGGAAATACAAATAATCAGTATACTGATTATTCGCAAACAACTTCTGCGCGTACACCGTCGCCACTTCACCCACCGTCACCGCCTGCATCGGGAACACATCAATCACCCCCGACTCCTTCGGCGCAAAGAAATCAGCAATACACAGCCTCCTCAACGACTTCTGTCGAGGAAACTCAAAAGTTGCTCTTACCTCTGCGTCCTCTGCGTCTTGGCGGTTCCAATCATAAACATACAAACTATTCCCCTCAGCCTGACAAGGGAAATACCCATAAATCACCTGTGGCTGCAACAAATTCTCTGCAACAATCCGCTGCTTCCACTCCTCCAAAATCGGATACACCTTCTCATCCAAAAAAGCCTGATATTCCTCCTTAGATTGATCCTTCGGCTTGCGAAACTGCCACTGTCCCGCAATCAAAGCTTGCAAATCCAAATACCAGAAAACCTCTTCCCAACTTATATCACTCGGCTGCAACAACTTAGTTCCCCAGAAAGGCGGCGTGGGACGTGGGATATCTACCGCCACTGCTTCTGAACGCCTCGTGTCAACTTCTGTTGGTTCAACGGGTACTTTTGCTTCAACTTCTTCTCTTACCACAGGTTCCTTATGTCCATTTTGAGGTGCTTGGGCAAACTCACCCAAAAATCCCTGCAAATCATCCCACTTCCCAGAGGCTTTGGCTGGCATTAATTTGTCCATAAAGTGCAAATCTGAAAATGCATCCTTGCCATACACTACCTTACCTTTGTAAGTATTCTGGCAATCTTCATAAACAAACTTGGGAGTTAGCGCCGCACCCCCCAAAATTACAGGAACAGTAATTCCCTTCTCGTTAAATACCTCCAAATTTTCTTTCATGAAGGCAGTGGACTTGACCAACAACCCACTCATTGCAATACAATCAGCCTTGTGCTTCTCGTATGCTTCGATAATGCTTTCCACCGACTGCTTAATCCCCAGGTTAATAACTCTGTAACCGTTGTTGGACAGAATGATATCTACCAGGTTTTTACCAATATCGTGAACATCACCCTTGACTGTGGCAATAATAAATGTACCCTTGGCATTATCGCCAGCTTCTGATTTTTCCATGAACGGTTCAAGATAAGCCACCGCCGCTTTCATGGTTTCGGCTGACTGCAACACAAAAGGTAGCTGCATTTGTCCAGAACCGAACAACTCACCTACTACTTTCATCCCATCTAGCAAGAAGATATTAATAATATCCAAAGCCGGATATTTTTTTAACGCTTCGGCGAGTGCTGCATCCAAACCAATGCGTTCACCATCAATGATGTGACGCTTGAGACGTTCTTCAATCGGGAGACTTTCATCTACACCTTTGTCGCGTTTTGTTGTCACCCCTTCAAACATCTTGGTTAATTCCGCTAGGGGATCATAAACGCAGACATCACCCTCAAATTTGCGCTCATCGTAAATTAGCTGGCGACAGACTTGTTGATGCTTCTCCTCAATTTTTGCAAGTGGTAAAATCTTATTAGCGCTAACAATTGCCGCATCCATACCCGCCGCCATAGCCTCGTGTAAGAACATTGAGTTCAGTACTATCCGGGCTGCGGGACTCAGACCAAAGGAAATATTAGATACACCCAAAACTACATGACAACCAGGCAATTCCTGGCGGATGCGACGGATGGCTGCAATAGTGGCTTTGGCATTTTCTCGATCTTCTTCAATGCCCGTAGAAATTGGTAGAGCTAAAGTATCAAAGAATATTTCATGGGCTGGGATACCGTATTCCAAGGCTTGACGATAGGCGCGCTGAGCAATTTGGAATTTCTTGTCAGCAGTCCGTGCCATCCCCTCTTCATCGATAGTACCAATGACTACACCAGCACCGTACTTTTTCGCTAACTCCAACACTTTCAAGAAACGCGGTTCACCATCTTCGTAGTTGGTAGAGTTTAATAAACACTTACCACCTGCTACTTTTAAACCCGCTTCCATCTTTTCCCATTCCGTGGAGTCGAGCATCAAGGGAAGTGTCACATTGTTGACAATGCGCGAAACCAATTCGTGCATATCCCGGACACCATCACGTCCGACATAGTCAACGTTGATATCCAGAATGTGTGCGCCTTCTTTGACTTGCGCCCTCGCCATCGATACCAGTCCATCCCAATCTTCCGCGTTCAGCAATTCGCGGCATTTTTTAGAACCACTGGCGTTGATCCGTTCACCAATAATTAAGAAAGAATTGTCTTGTTCGTAAGGCTGAATACTATAAATTGATGCTGCGGCTGGTTCTAGCTTTGGTTCTCTAACTTTCGGCTTTAGTTCTTTGGCAATTTCTGCTAATTGTTGAATGTGTTCTGGACGTGTCCCACAGCAACCCCCAATTACTTGGACACCTAAGTCTTCAACAAAATGCATCAATGACATCCGCAATTCCATTGGTGTCAAGCGATAGTGTGCTTGTCCACCGACGTTTTCTGGTAAACCCGCGTTGGGAATACAAGAAACTACGAAAGGTGAATGTTCCGAAAGATACTTAATATGTGGTTTCATCAGGTCTGGCCCAGTCGCACAGTTCAGACCCAGAATATCTATTGGATAAGGCTCCAAAATAGTCAGTACAGCATTGATTTCCGTACCTACTAACATTGTCCCCATTGTTTCCATTGTCACAGAAACCATGAGAGGACGGCGATCGCCTTTTTTGGCAAAGACTTCTTCAATACCATTCAACGCTGCTTTGATTTGCAGCACATCCTGACAAGTCTCGACAATAAATAAATCGACACCTCCATCCCACAATGCCTCTGCTTGTTGGGCGAATGCGTCTTTCATCGTGTCAAAATCAATGTGTCCCAGAGTTGGCAATTTGGTTGTCGGCCCCATTGAACCAGCTACAAACCGGGGTTTTTCTGGAGTAGAAAATTCTGCGGCGACGCGCTTTGCCAGTTCGGCGGCAGTTTTGTTGAGGTAATATGCTTTGTCAGCCAGATCGTATTCTGCCAATACTATAGATGTACCGCCAAAAGTATCGGTTTCGATCACATCTGCACCCGCAGCCAGGAAATCGCGGTGAACCTTCGCCACAGCCTCAGGTTTGGTATGAACTAGGTATTCGTTGCAACCTTCATACTCAGGGCCACCGAAATCTTCAGCGACGAGATTTTGCCTTTGCAAATTAGTTCCCATCGCACCGTCGAAGACAATAACCGGGCGTTGGGGACTGTGCAAACGTTCTAAAAAGGGATGAGTCATATTTGCCAAAAGAAATTTGGTTACTCTCAATAATTCAACTTAATTTATTATTTGCCAAAATTTCTACTGTTTCAGGATAAGGTTTTGCTTGAAGAAGGCAGAGGGCAGATGGCAGAAGCAGAAAACTGAAAGGGTAAAATAGAAAAAAACTCTACTTCCCTCTGCGCTACCTCCGCGCCCCTCTGCGTTTAAATTTACGCAATGCTCTACTTGGATTACGCGATCGCATTTTAAAGCTAGAATAATCAGGTCGTGAAAGATATCTAATTAGTTACTGCCTGCTTCCCAACAATATATATGAACGCTACACAAGAACTATTAAAAGAAAAATTACAGCAAGCTTTGGTGACAGCTTTTGGTGCGGAGTTCGCCGGAGTAGATCCGGTGTTGGTTGCAGCCAGCAATCCTAAATTTGGTGATTATCAGGCGAATGTAGCTTTATCTTTAGCAAAGCGTTTAGGACAACAGCCAAGGGTGATCGCTCAAGCTATTGTTGATCAATTGGATGTATCTGATATTTGCAAACCACCGGAAGTTGCTGGGCCTGGTTTTATCAATCTCAAACTCACGACACAATACCTAGAAGCACAACTGGCGACGATGCAAGCAGATTCCAGATTGGGAGTTGCCAAAGCGAAAACGTCAAAGCGGGAAATTGTGGATTTTTCTAGTCCCAACATCGCCAAAGAAATGCACGTCGGACACCTGCGTTCCACAATTATCGGAGATAGCATTGCCCGAATTTTAGAATTTCGGGGTCATGACGTGCTGCGGTTGAATCATGTTGGTGATTGGGGAACGCAGTTTGGGATGTTAATTACATATCTGCGGGAAGTTTACCCAGAAGCCCTGACAACTGCTAATGCTTTAGATATTGGTGATTTAGTCACCTTTTATAAGCAAGCTAAAAAGCGGTTTGATGAAGATGAAGCTTTCCAAGAACAAGCACGCCAAGAAGTTGTCAAATTACAAGCAGGCGCAGCAGATACAATTCATGCGTGGAAATTGTTGTGTGAACAGTCAAGGGCAGAGTTTCAAGTTATTTACGACTTGTTAGATATTAAGGTGCAAGAACGGGGCGAGTCTTTTTACAATCCCTTACTGCCAAAAGTTGTAGAAGATTTAGAACAGGCTGGTTTACTGGTAGAAGATCAAGGGGCAAAATGCGTTTTCTTGGAAGGATTTACCAATAAAGAAGGTGAACCACTGCCTTTGATTGTACAAAAATCTGATGGTGGTTACAACTACGCAACCACAGATTTAGCTGCTATTCGCTACCGGATTCAAGAAGATCATGCCAAACGCATAATTTATGTTACAGATGCTGGACAAGCAAACCATTTTGCCCAAGTTTTTCAAGTAGTCCGTAAGGCGGGGTGGGTTCCCGATGATGTGGAACTTGTTCACGTTCCCTTCGGTTTGGTGCTGGGTGAAGATGGCAAGAAATTCAAAACCCGTTCTGGGGATACGGTACGGTTACGGGATTTACTAGATGAAGCGATCGCTCGAGCGCGTGCAGACCTAGAAAATAGACTAATACAAGAGGGACGACAAGAAACAGAAGAGTTCAAAGCAAACGTTGCCAAAGTAGTTGGGATCAGTGCGGTGAAGTATGCAGATTTGAGTCAAAACCGCACCAGCAACTATGTCTTTAGCTATGACAAAATGCTCTCCCTCAAAGGTAACACCGCACCCTACATGCTCTATGCTTACGTCCGTACCCAAGGAATTAGCCGCGAAGGTAACATAGATTTTGAAAATTTGGGTACAGATGCCAAAATTCTGTTACAAGAAGACACAGAATTAACTTTAGCAAAGCATTTGTTACAGCTTGATGAAATTATTAGTGATGTTGAGCAGGATTTATTGCCGAATCGGTTATGTGAATACTTGTATCAACTTAGTGATAAATTTAACAAATTCTACGAAAACTGTCCTGTTCTCAAATCAGAGGAACCAATCAGAACATCACGTTTAGCACTGTGTTATTTAACAGCAAGAACCTTGAAGTTGGGACTGTCTTTGTTAGGTATCCAGGTGTTGGAGCGGATGTAGCATCTGAAGTGGGACTTTGCTGAAAAATGAAATTTTACCTTCACATTTAGGTAAATTAAATTACGCAATTAAACTGGAAATACAGAGACACAACCATTAAATTTTAGTTAGGGGTAGAAATTAAATTCTAATTTTTACCCCAATTCGGTTTGGTTAATTTTTTGATTCCCTAGCTTTCTTGAAACCAGGGGAAATTGAACAGGTTACGTAAAGTCAAAGGTCAAGTTTTGACTTTTTACTTTTGACTTTGCCTTGAAAAATTCTAGGAGTCTGTTATGCGTCATCCTTTTGATTTAGATATTTCTGAGTTAGAAAAAATTGGTTTGTGCTTTGAAGAACTTAGCCATGAGCAAAGCGAAAAAGTTAGAGGTGGATATAACTACTTTCTTGCTCCTGAACTTGTTCCTCTAGGAGTTCAAAATATATTGACTACTTTAGCTCTCGGTGAAGAAGGTGGAGATGAGGGTAATCAGAATTCTGGTAGCACTACAACGAGAAAGGATTATGTATCCCCAGATGGGCGTACTAAGAGTAGTGAAGTTATAACAAATTCTTGGCGTTCTAATTTAGTGACAAGCTAGGTAAAAATGCTACTGAAAATACTGTTATTTTGACGATAAAGATAGAAGGTAAAACTCAGGAGTAGCATTTTTTATGCATAACTCCTGATTTTTATTGTTAAACCCCGTCCTTAAGGACGAGGTCTTTTCTTTTATGAAATTCCTAAGTTTCATCAAATAAAAAACCCCCTATTGGGGGTTGTGTCATCAGAGAGTGGAGTAAAAAGTAATACTCACAGTATATACAATAATCCGAATAAGATGATCCAAATCACGTCTACAAAGTGCCAATAAATTTCAGCAGCTTCAATGCCAAAGTGCTTTTCACTACTGTAGTGGCCCTTTCTGCGCGATCGCCACAGCACCGCTAAGATTGCTAAAACACCAATCGTCACGTGCAGTCCGTGGAAACCAGTCAAAACGTAAAATGCACTGGCAAATAAATTAGTAGTCAGACCAAATTCCAGGTGGAAGTATTCATACATCTGTCCCGCCAAGAAAATGATCCCCATCACAGCAGTGATGGCAAACCACATTTGCATACCCCGCACATCATTCTTTTTGATGGCGGTATCGGCATTGTGAATCACAAAACTGCTGGCAATTAGGTTAATGGTGTTGACTCCAGGAAGTAACAGTTCTAATTCTGGAGTACCTTCCGGCGGCCAAGCAGGCAATGTCGAACGGAAAGCTAGGTAGGCTCCGAACAAACCCATAAAAATCATCCCTTCGGCAATCAGAAACACAATTAGTCCAAACAGACGATAGTCATGATGTTCTTCGTGGTGAGCAGCTTCTGCTGTGTGGTGATAATTTAGGGCTGTTTTTGCTGGGTCAATAGTTTGACTCATGAATTTCTTAGGTATTGCGTTATTGAGGAAACTTCAAATTTTAGATGTTGGATTTTGGATTAAATCTAAAATCCAAAATCCAAAATCCAAAACCGTTAGCGTTCGCCTTTTTCAGCAGCGATAGATGGATAGGGTTCGTCAGGATCGGCGCGTAAGACGGAATTAGGGCCAGCAGATAAAGCTGGATCGGAACTAGATAAAGGTACACCTTCTTTAGCCCTTTCCAAACCGTAATCGTAAGGGCCAGTAGCTAATACAGGGGGTTTGTCGAAATTTTCAAATGCTGGTGGTGAAGTGGTCATCCACTCCAGAGTTAGGGCGTTCCAAGGATTGTTCCCAGCCTTGGGCCCATACATCCAACTCCAAATCACATTGACAATAAAAGGCAATGTGGAAACTGCCAGTATGTAAGAACCGTAGGTACAAATTTCGTTGAGCAAAGCAAACTTGGGATCATACTGGGCAATACGACGGTTCATCCCCATCATTCCCAGCTTGTGCATGGGCAAGAAGGTCATATTCAGACCAACAATTGTCAAGGCAAAATGAATTTTACCCCAAAATTCGTTGACCATTCGTCCCGTCATTTTTGGGAACCAGTGGTAGAAAGCGGCATAGATACCCAAAACACTACCACCGAACAGGACGTAATGCAGGTGGGCAACTACGAAATAGGTGTCGTGGACGTGGATATCAAAAGGCACAGCTGCCAACATTACACCACTGATACCACCGATAACGAAAGTACCCACAAAGCCCATTGCAAAGAGCATGGCACTGTTTAGGCGGATTTTGCCACCCCACATAGTTGCTAACCAACTAAAAATTTTGATACCAGTAGGCACGGCAATGATCATCGTCGTGATCATGAAAAACATCCGTAACCAACCGGGGATACCACTGGTGAACATGTGGTGCGCCCACACAATTAAACCCAGAAAGCTAATTGCCAAAGAAGAATAGGCGATCGCTTTATAACCAAAAATGGGTTTACGAGAGTGAACGGGGATCACTTCTGAAATCACCCCAAAGAAGGGCAAAATCATGATGTAAACCGCTGGGTGGGAGTAGAACCAGAACATGTGCTGGTAAACAACTGGATCACCACCGCCTGTGGGATTAAAAAATGTTGTGCCTACAAATAAGTCAAAGGCAAGCAGAATTAGCCCTGCTGCTAGCACAGGTGTAGACAACAACACCAACGCTGAAGTTGCCAACATCGCCCAGCAGAATAGGGGCATTTGATGGAACCCCATACCAGGGGTACGCATTTTCAGGAGGGTAACGAGGAAATTAATCGCCCCCAAAATTGAGGATGTACCCAACAGCAGGACGCTCATAATCCAGATTCCCTCACCCACCTGGCCTGTTACCAAACTCAAGGGAGGGTAAGAAGTCCAACCTGCATCCGGGGCATCGCCTACAGCTAAACTGGCAATTAGCATCAAACCGGCTGGGGGAATGATCCAAAAAGCCAGGGCATTGAGGCGAGGGAATGCCATATCTTTTGCCCCAATCATCAAGGGCATGACATAGTTAGCAAAACCCGCACCCGCAGGCACAATCCACAGGAAAATCATAATTGTGGCGTGCAGCGTAAACAAGCTGTTGTAGACTTCGGGAGTCACAAAATCTACTTCTGGGGTTCGGAGTTCGGTGCGTACCAAATCAGCCATCACCCCACCAATACAGTAGAAAATGAAGGTGGTGACTAGGTATTGAATACCAATGACTTTGTGATCAGTGTTAAAGGTAAAGTATTCCCACCATTTTCTGATCCCTGGTTCCTCAGCCTGAGCAGGGATATTAGCTGTTTCTTGTATTTGTGCTTGTGTCATAAGAATTGTTGTTTGTTGGTTGTTGGTCGTTGGTTGTTGATTGTTTGTTCTTCCCAAACAACTACCAACAATCAACCATGAACAAATAACTACTTGTGCAATTGATGTAACATTTCTGGCTGAATTCCCATATCTTGAGTGTATGGGGCAAGATATTGCGCTGGGGATAGTTCCGCAGGGTTGACAGCAACGGCCTGATTGAGAGTTTCAGCACTGGCAACCTGCTGTTCTTGTACCCACTTCTCAAAGGCTTCTGGTTTTTCTACTACTACTTGTGTCCTCATCGCACCATGATAGGGCCCACACAGTTCCGCACAAACTACAGCATAACTGCCCTCTGTTTTGGGTGTAAACCGAACCTCTGTTTGCCGACCGGGGATAACATCTTGCTTGAGGCGGAATTCCGGAACCCAGAAAGCATGGATGACATCATTTGCGGACATATTTAGTTTCACTTCCCGTCCGATGGGAACGTGCAATTCACCAGAGGTTATGCCTGTGTCTGGGTAGGTGAAAATGAAGGCATACTGTAAACCTGTGACGTTAACCACAAGTTCGGGTGGTTGGCCTTGCTTTTCCCGACTAGCACCAATTGTAGGAGCAACACTGCCGACACCCGGGGCGTCCTGCTTTTGAGGAATTTGATCAGCATTGCGGACTGCTGCTGTGGCTGGATCTTGCATCGCCTCATCAGATTTTTGCTGATTGAGGTTGGGTTGATCACTAGGAGGTGTATCGGTCAAAGTTGCTGCGATCGCTGCCCCTGGCATTTTCATGGCTTGGGGTGTTACAGGTGCATCGTGAATAGCATGGGGATCAAAGCCACCCATTTCATTGTAGACATCGAAACTGTAGACAGAGATACCAATGACAATAATCGCGGGGATCGCTGTCCAGAGAATTTCTAGCGGTACATTACCATGCACTGGCTGACCATCTGTGTCATCACCTGCACGTCGGCGATATTTAAAGGCACTGTATATTAAAACGCCTTCGACAATTAAAAATATACCTGTGGATACGGTCATCATTGCATTGAACAGACCATCCACTAAAACAGCTTCATCGGAAGCCTGGGTAGGCAACAAGCCATGATTTTGGCCATACCAGAGGCTGACCAGTGTCAGCACAATGCCGATAAGTAATGTCCAGATTGAACTTGGAATTTTCACGGTTAATAGGGTTAATGACTTTACTACTTGGACAGAACTGCTCACTTACTACGGTAGTCCAGCCTATAGGACATATAGTCCCAGAACGTAAAATCATTATTAATTTTTAAGCTGATTTTTCGATCATCAACAGAATGTATTGCTTAGATATGCCGGAGGATGGATGCCAATGACCAGAAAACTTTCCTAAAGCTAGAAGTATCTCCAGCTGTCTATTGCCTACAACTTGAAAAATACCTAAAGCTTAGGCACACAGTAACGAAGGTGCTTCACAGTATAAGTGAGAGCCGAACTTTTACCCCTGTTTCCATAAGCTAGGGTGGAGGTGTGGATTTTGGATTTTGGATTTTGCGAAAAGTTTGAGCGGAGGTTTCCTCCGTACTCTAACCTTGAAGCCGCTTCGCGTCTACGCGAAGCGTCCCGGAGGGAACCTCAAAGCTTTTCAAGACGGATTTTGGATTTTGGATTTTGAAATGGTTTCAATTATTGAAAAATCCTCCATTGAGAATCCAAGATTACCCAGCCTCTGAAGCTGGCCTGGATTAACTCTAAAATCCGCAATCTCAAATCTAAAATCAATAAGCAAACGTTTGAATTTGATGGCTCACGAAGAGCAACTCAAGGGTATCTTTCATGAGCGAATTTGTCTTAGAACAACAAAATGTAGCGGCAGTAGAACAGCAAAATCCCAAAGATCGAATTCGGCGCTGGGTGTGGAGAATGTGTGTAGCCACCTTGATGTTAATGGCGATCGGCAGCGCCACCCGCGTTATGAATGCAGGATTGGCTTGTCCAGACTGGCCTTTATGCTATGGTGAACTAGTACCAACCAAGCAAATGAATTTCCAGGTGTTTCTGGAATGGTTTCATAGATTGGATGCAGCATTAATTGGAGTCAGCGCGATCGCACTTGTGGGTGTATCTTGGTGGAATCGTCGCTGTCTACCCAAGTGGCTGCCTTGGGCATCTACATTCGCACTGTTTTTGATTATCTTCCAAGGCATCTTAGGTGGACTAACTGTTACGCAACTGTTGCGGTTTGATATTGTTACCGCTCACTTGGGAACAGCTTTAGTATTTTTCTCTACTTTACTGGCGATCGGTACTGCACTCACTCCCTACCAAGCAACCGGAACTGTGGGTAAGTTGCCTTGGGTAGGTTTAACCGCCACTATTTTGGTTTACGTACAGAGTCTTCTCGGTGCTTTAGTAGGTTCTCGCTGGGCTTTACACCAATGTTTTGCGGGTTATCAACTTTGTGATGTGATGTACAGCCACATTTTTGGCTTGATTCCGCCGACGGTGGCAATATTGACACTGGTTTTCATGGCTTGGCGTACACCAGCACTCCACCCAGCCCTACGCAAACTAGCAAATATGGCTGGTGGGTTATTGATTTTACAATTAATTGTGGGATTTGCCACTTTCAGGTTACATCTGCAAGTTGAGCCATTAACAGTATCTCACCAAGCTATAGGAGCGACCTTGCTAGGTATTTTGGTGGTGTTCACTGTTCTTTCTTTACGTGATTGGGTAGCAAATCGCAGTATTAATGCTGAATCAAACACTGAGACTGCCAATCCAATTCCGAATTAAATCAGTTAGAAGTTATCAGTTATCAATGATCACTGATGACTGATCATTGATAACTGATAACTGATACTCATGGCGGCAGCATACAAATTATTCAAGATTAAGGAAATAGTGCCAAGATGATTGAGACTAATGTCTCGAAGCAGCATGAATCATTTTTACAGGTTCTGCAAAGCTACTACCAGCTAACCAAACCCAGGATTATCCCGTTACTCTTAATTACAACAGCTGGCAGTATGTGGATCGCAGCAAAGGGACAAGTAGACCCGATGCTATTGTTAGTCACTCTCTCTGGTGGCACTTTAGCTGCTGCTAGCGCCCAGACAATTAACTGTATTTATGACCGGGATATAGATTATGAGATGGAGCGTACCCGTCATCGTCCCATCCCTTCTGGGAGAATACAGTCGCGTGATGCTCTGATTTTTGCGATCGCTCTTGCTGTTATTTCCTTTAGCCTATTGTCAGTATTTGCCAACTTGCTAGCTGCTTTGCTAGCAATGGCTGGCATAATTTTCTATGTGTTAATTTATACTCATTGGCTAAAGCGTCACAGCACCCTCAATATCGTCATTGGTGGGGCAGCAGGAGCAATCCCCACACTGGTAGGTTGGGCGGCTGTTACTGGTAATCTCAGCTGGACAGCATGGTTATTATTTGCAATTGTCTTTTTGTGGACACCGCCCCACTTCTGGGCTTTAGCCTTGATGATTCGGGAAGATTACGCAAAAGTAGGTGTACCAATGCTACCAGTAGTGGCAGGTAATCCAGCAACTGTACAACAGATTTGGTGGTATACCCTGATCACAGTCGCAGCCACACTAATGCTAGTTTATCCCTTGCAGCAAACAGGATTTGTTTATGGTGCGATCGCATTATATTTAGGCGGAGTATTCATTTACAAAGCTTGGCAATTGCTGCGTGATCCAAGCGATCGAAATTTAGCAAGAGGATTATTTCTCTATTCCATTTCTTACATGATGCTATTGTGTCTGGCTATGGTAGTTGATAGTCTTCCTCTTACCCATCATGCAATCAGTTTTGTAGTCAGTCAGTTGCATTTGGTGTGAAAGTTAACTGACTGGAATTAAACCGGGTTTTTTTGAAAAACCCGGTTTTTTAAATTATTTAATTGCAGAAAGAGCGCGTCCACACACACCAGCAGCTATACCAGCCGAAGCCGTTAAAGAAGGTTGATTCTTAACAACACCAAGAATAGCTGCTAAGAAAAGAGCAAAAAAAGCACTCAACGCCATTTGACGTAAAATACTCATCTTGAATCCTCTAGCGAGATTTTAATAGGGCTGACACTAATTCAATTATCCAATAATTTTGTTTATAAAAAGAAAAATGAATTATAGAAATATTCTCGTTACCAGGTTCAACCTGATAACGAGGGTTTCAAGGCTTCGCATCCTGATACTACAAACTAGTGCAACTTGTCAGTCTTTAGTCTTTGTAACAATCGTAGCATTTATAGCATTTGTATTTCTTTTTGTATTTGTCTTCGTCTTTGTCTTTCCCTTTGCCTTTTTTGTTTTGACCACCAATAATTTGACTAGAGTCAACAGATTCAATGTGATTCAGATCAGAAACAATCATGAGTTTCTCCTGGAAATTAATTAATGGTTATTGCTGTGATTGCAAGGATATCTGAAAAGTGCTGACCTACAATTTCTTAGCACCGATTGTGATTAAACTTTGACTTCTCAAAAATCCTCTTAGCCTCACTTACAAAATCAGGTGAACGATAACCTTAGTACCCTAATTTAGGTATTAGTTATCGAACATTAGTCACGGTTTAACAGATTCTAGCTGAACCTACGTAATCTATTCTTTTTCTCACTTAATAGGTGATTAACGTTGGGCAGCTTGTTTGACTGCTTCGGGTACTTCGCTACGACCAATTAGATCACATGCTTTGATACCAGTTATAGTCCTTGTAGTTAGTTACAAAAGACTACTTTTTCGTTACCAGGTTAAACCTGGTAACGAGGGTTCAGAGGCTATCGCATCCTAATACTACAAACTAGTGCAAGTTACCAATATTTGTGCTTGTAATGGCCGTAGTGTTTGTATCCTCTGCCTTTGAATCCGTAGTATCCTCCGTAGTATTTGCCTCTTCCGTAGTAGCCTTTCCAGTGACCACCAGTAATTTGACTAGAGTCAGCAGATTCGATGTGATTCAGATCAGAAATAATCATGAGTTTCTCCTGGGAATTAATTAATGGTAATTGCTGTGATTGCAAGGATATCTGAAAAGTGCTGAGTTACAATTTCTTAGCAGCGATTGTGATTAAACTTTGACTTCTCAAAAATCCTTTTAGCTTCGCTTACAAAATCAGGAGAGCGATAACCTTAATACCTAATTTATGTGTCTGCTATCAGAGATTCATATGTCTAAAGGTATAACCTACATCTGTCAAAAGTAGTTCTCTATCTCTAATATTTGACTATGAAATATTTATCTATAAACTTGGAAATTCTAATTTTAAAAATCAATTTATTATCTGTTTTTTTGAAATCAATTGTGATGTTAAAATATGTATTTTTTTAGCGCAATATTTATCGTGTCAACCCAATTAATCATTTACGACCAGTTGCGAAAATCGTCATATTTTCATACCAAATCTCTTGTTCTGTTGCCATTGCTTCTATTTGTTGACGATACTCTGCTTGTAATTCTTGCATTTGCTCCGCAGAAAGCTGTAATAAGGGATTTTCTCTAGGGTGAAACCATCGTCCATTCCATTCTTGAGCTTGCTCAATACTACGATAAAAACCAAATTGTTCACTTTTGACTTTAATATCTTTAAAACCAGCTTCTTGGAGCAAATTTCTACACTTCTGGGGAGTTCCTGTTGGCTCATTAATATTTGTCAGGAAAATACCATGTTTGGCACAAACTTCAATGATGAGTGGTGCTTCACATGATTCTTGAGAGCAAGAAGAAAAGCCAACAATGCCGCCTTGCTTAAGAAAACGATACCATTTGCGTAAAGCAGCAAGAATATCTGTAAAGTAAACGATTGCTGTTGAACAAAGAATTACATCAAAACTTTCATCTTTAAAGTCGATATATTCTGCATCTGCTTCTATTAATTCAATATTTTGCAAGCCTAATTCCTCAATCTTTTGTTGTGCTTGCTTAAGCATTTCTGAAGAAAAATCGACTCCAATTACTTTTCCTTCTGAGCCAACAATTTGGGCAGCAGCAATGGCAATGATACCTGTGCCAGTTGCTATATCTAATAATTTTTGTCCCTTTTGTAGGTGAACTAACTCTAGTAAAGGCAGAGTGCGACGAATGGTGTAATCGTTGTCGTAACTAGTTCTGCTGTTAAAGAAATTTATTACTTCTTGTTTGTATTGTTGTTCGTATTGGTTGTAGTGCATAAAAATCTTAGGGAAAAACGAACACAGATAAACACAGATGCACACCGATGATGCACACTGATAAGGCTGTAGTTCTACAAAAGTTTGATAGTTAGTTTTGATACTTGAAAAATAGGAGATTTGCTGTCAACTAGAACTAGATTAGCACTTGCTACATAAGTGGCTGAAATTTGTTGATTAGACATCCGCTTGTATTCTGGCTAACGGCAGTATGTCACACATTTCTCTAGACAGAGGTTTCAACTAAGCAGAAACTTTATCCTCAAATCTATACATATAAAAGTTGATTAGCATATTTTGAGACTCCCGCCACGAACTGATGGGATTTTGTGGCAAGTCTTTTTACTGACAGCAAACACCGAACAAAGCGCGGGGGTGCTGGATATGGCGATGATAGAAGATTTAAAAAGAATTTCTGACACTATCTGGGAAATTCCAGTTTCTTACAAACAGGGAATGCGTGTTCCGGCGCGGATTTATGGAACGGAAAAGTTAATTCAGGAATTGGACGACGCTGTTTATGACCAAGTTACTAATGTGGCTACACTTCCAGGCATAACTAAGTACGCTTTGTGTATGCCAGATGGACATTTTGGTTATGGTTTCCCGATTGGTGGTGTGGCGGCGATGGATGTAGAAGCAGGGGGTGTGATTTCTCCTGGTGGTATCGGTTTTGATATCAATTGCGGGATGCGGTTGATGGTAACAAATCTAACTTATGACGAAGTGAAACCGTATATTAAAAAGTTAGTAGACAGACTATACGAAAGGGTTCCTGCTGGGGTGGGAAGCACTGGGTTTGTGAAACTTTCCCGCAATGAGTTTCGGAAAGTGGTGGAAGAAGGCGCGCAATGGTGTGTCCGTAATGGTTACGGTTGGGAAGAAGACTTGGAATTGGTAGAAGAAAACGGGTGTATTCAGGGTGCTGATGCCAACAAAATCAGTGAAAAAGCGATTGATAGAGGTTTCAATCAAATCGGTACTTTGGGGTCTGGGAACCACTATTTGGAAATTCAAGTTGCTCGACCAGAGAATATTTATGACCAGGAATTAGCCCGGAGTTTGGGAATTACTATTCCTAATCAAGTGGTGGTGATGTTTCACTGTGGAAGTCGGGGATTTGGTCATCAGGTAGCAACTGACTATCTGCAAACTTTCCTAAAGGTGATGGAAAGTAAGTACGGGATCAAAATTTTGGATCGAGAATTAGCTTGTGCGCCTTTTAATTCTCCTGAAGGTCAAGCTTATTTTGCGGCGATGAAATGCGGCATTAATATGTCGTTTGCTAATCGTCAAGTGATTTTGCACCGGATTCGGGAGGTGTTCTCGGAAATTTTGGGACGATCGCCCCAAAATTTAGGTATGCATATGATTTATGATGTCGCCCACAATACCGCCAAACTAGAGCGTCATATTATTGATGGCCAAGAGCGATCGCTCCTTGTCCACCGTAAAGGTGCAACTCGTGCTTTTGCTCCTGGGATGGGAGATGTACCTGAGCGGTATAAAAATATTGGTCAACCAGTAATTATTGGCGGCAGTATGGAAACTGGCTCTTATTTATTAGTAGGTGTACCCAGTGGCGACCAAACTTTCTTCAGCACAGCTCATGGTAGCGGACGGACGATGAGTCGAGCGAAAGCACGAAAAATCTATCGTGGCGAAAAACTCAAAAAAGAGATGGAAAGCCGGGGTATTTATGTTCGTAGTACCTCTTATTCAGGATTAGCAGAAGAAGCGGGTGGAGCATACAAAGATATTGATGATGTCATTGAAGCGGCTGAGTTAGCAGGGATTAGCAAGCGGGTAGTCAGGTTAACACCGATTGGAAATATCAAGGGGTAATGCTAATTAAACCTAATGTGAATTTAAACTATGACAAATATTATCTTTTGGAAATCGAACACAGATAAACACAGATGAACACAGATAAATTATCGGTGTACATCTGTGTTCATCTGTGGTCGTTTCTACCATAAAACAGTTTTTTGCAAGAATTCTATGAGTTAGTACAACTTAAACGTAAGTTCAGATTTTAGATTCTTATGGCAGTACGTACACCATTAACAGTAATTACCGGCCCATTGGGAAGCGGTAAAACAACACTTTTGCGTCACATCCTTGACACTTTCCCTAGAAAAATTGCCATTTTGATGAACGAATTTGGCGAAATAGCGATCGATACGAAAATAATCCAAGGTAAAAACGTCCAGATGGCGGATTTGGGTGGTGGTTGTGTTTGCTGTTCGCTACTAGGTGAATTTGAAGCTGCTGTGAATGAAATCATAGATAACGTTGATCCCGATTATATTGTGGTGGAAACAACCGGAGTCGCAGAACCAGATGCTTTAGTTTTTGACATTCAAGAAAGTTTGCAGAGAGTGCGGCTCGATGGAGTGATTACAGTTATTGATGCCGATGCCATGATTAAATATCCCTCCGTTGGTCACACAACCCGAATTCAAATTGAAGCAGCGGACACTATTCTTTTAAACAAGGTTGATTTAGTTTCTGAAACTGAATTACAAACCATTGAGAAAAAGCTAAATTCGATTAATGAAACTGCTGTGATTGTACATACTGTACGGGGTAAGGTAGATCCAGATTTGCTGTTTGGTATTAGTCGCGAAAAAGTACAACCACCACCACACCACGTTCATCAACCAGAATTTGAATCCTTTAGTTATAGCTCTTCTGCTATTTTTAATCGCCAGTGTTTTGAAGAATTTGCTGATAGTTTGGAAAACGAAGTTTATCGCGCTAAAGGATTTATCAGATTTTTAGAAGGCATTTATTTGTTTAATTTTGTGGCTGGACGTTGGGAATTAGAGTTATTTCCACAATCAGCAACAGAATTAGTTTTTATTGGTAAAGATGTAAGGATGATGAAATCAGAAATTATTAACAAATTAAAATTGTGTGAGCAATGAAATACTTCTTTTGGAGCTAAGTAATTAGGCGGGAATGAATCTAACTATGTTACGAAAATTAAGTATATCTGTAAGGGCAAAGCATTTGTATGTGTATCTTGAATCAAAACTGAACCTACCAGTAAAAATTCTTTGCCCCTACCCAATGAGCAATGACAAATGACGACCCCAACTTGTACCAGACGTGCCATGGCACGTCTGGTACATTCGTACCGACTTACTTATAAATAATATTGAATGAACCGCAGAGAACACAGAGAATACAGAGAAAATTAAGATTGAGAATTTTATGCATTACGAATTTTTGGAAGATGTTGCTACTGCTGATACTGCTTTTTGTGCTTGGGGAGAAGATTTGCAAAAGCTTTTCAAAGCCGCAGGTAATGCCACAATCAATACTATGATTGAAAATTTGGATTCGATAGAACCAAAAGAAACGCGAAATATCAGCTTGGATGATGATGAATTAGACCTCTTACTGTTTAATTTCCTGCAAGAACTGATTTATTACAAAGACAGCGAACAACTTTTGTTACGAACACAGCAAATTAATTTTGAGGAGAAAGATGGTAAATATCACCTTACTGCTGTACTCCAAGGAGAAAAACTTGACCCTCAACGCCATCAACAGTTAGTAGATGTGAAAGCTGTTACTTTACATCAATTTCAAGTAGAAAAAATAAATGATGGTTGGAAGGCGATGGTTATTCTTGATATTTAGTTTAAACTGTGAGATGAACACTAAAGATGACACAGCTTTGAACCAAAATTGGAGAGCGATCGCTAGATAAAATGCTAACAAATTACATCAGTGCAGCCATGCATAAGGCAATTTACGAGTTGCTTGAGGATGGAACTTTTTATAGTGAAATTCCAGAGTGTCCGGGTGTTTGGGCAAGTGCTTTGACATTGGAAGCTTGTCGAGAAGAGTTGCAAGACGCCTTGGAGGGATGGATTATTTTAGGACTGCGTTTAGGTCATACTCTACCAATCATTGATGGTATTGACCTGAATTTTAGCAAAGAGGCCGCCTAATGCCACCATTTGGAGCAATTAGTCGGCGTGACTTAGTTTATTACCTGAAAGAAGCTGGTTTTGATGGCCCCTATCCTGGTGGGAAACATCAATACATGGTCAAAGGAGAACTTAAGTTAACAATTCCCAATCCACATCAGGGAGACATCAGCCCAAGTTTACTAAGTAGAATCTTACGTCAAGCTAAGATTAGCCGAGAAGAGTGGGAAGCGCTATGAATTAAATGCTGACTTTTGCAAACTAATGTTTTGAGGAAGGATTTGCTCATCAGGAAATGGCAATGAATATCATTGCATACCATTTTCCGCAGACTTTTCAACTCATCAGCTTGAGTAAAAATAGACTCACTTAACGCCCTTGCAATGTAACCACTATCTGGATCATCTTCAACTAAGAAGACAATTTCAGTCATAGGTCAATCAATTACAAATCAAGAAATAATATAAAAAAATAATTATAGTTTTAGCCCCATTACTCAAAACGTTACTTAATATCTTAAGCTTTCACATTTGCTAGCGTAGTAATACAAGCTTAATTACCGTATCTAGAAATTCACAGGTTTAATATGGCTCATTTAAATCTGCGTCGCCCTCAAAATGTTAGTGGCGATTTTTATGTCGATACCACTTGTATCGACTGTGACACTTGTCGTTGGATGGCTCCGGAGGTATTTATTGAAGCTGAGGGCATGTCAGCAGTTTATCATCAACCAACAAACGACAAAGAAAGATTAAAAGCATTGCAAGCACTTTTATCTTGTCCGACTAGTTCAATTGGTACTGTTGAGAAGCCTCAAGATATCAAAATTGTTCAGCTAAGTTTTCCGATTCCTGTAGAAGAAAATGTTTACGATTGTGGCTACCATTCGGAAAAATCCTATGGTGGAGCTGGCTATTTTATTCAACGATCAGAAGGTAATGTTTTAGTAGATTCTCCTCGCTTTACACCGCCTTTAGTCAAGCGTTTAGAAGAAATGGGGGGAATACGTTATATGTTCCTAACCCATATGGATGATGTAGCGGATCATCAAAAGTATGCAGAGCATTTTGGCTGTCAACGTATTCTACACAAAGATGATATCAATCGGGATACTCGTAATGTCGAAATTCAATTGGCTGGTTCGGAACCTGTTCAGCTTGCTCCCGATTTATTGATTATCCCAGTTCCCGGTCACAGTAAAGGACACACAGTTCTACTTTACAAAAATAAGTTTCTCTTTGCTGGGGATCATCTGGCTTGGGATGATGAACTTCAGCAGCTAATAGCCTTCCGTAATTATTGTTTTTATTCTTGGTCAGAAGTAATTCAGTCTATGCGGAAGTTGGCTAATTATACTTTTGAGTGGGTGCTTCCAGGTCATGGTCGGAGGTATCACACAGATGCAGAAACTATGAAAGAGCAAATGCACAAGTGTATTGCGTGGATGGAAACTCAATAGATTAGTTTAAATTGTGCAACCTCAGTCAAGAAATCGGGTTTTAATTCTATGATTAAAACCCGGTTTTTGTGTAAACATCCTCACTTCATCACTAGATAATTCTACAAACAGTAATCTATTTCCGGAATTTCACGATGAAAGTTAGTAACATATAGTGCAGTTGCGAGCCGAAGTAGCATATTTAACATCTTGCTAAGGTTGCAAAGTGGGAGAAGCAACAGAACTCGCGATCGCTATTCCCATGAATCTGTAATTATCCCTGACTATCATCGCTTCACTGTGTTAGTTTTTCTTTGCCTACGGGAACCATAACAAATGTAACCAGATACGCAAGCGATCGCACCTGAATATAATTAAAACTTATAGATTTTTCCACAATAGCTACATGCAACCACCATAAACGCATGACTTATCCAGCTTCTAGGCAGAAAATTTCTCAGTCTGATGCCAACAGAGATGAACAAACCTCTCTGCATCTATCTAGCTGGCCATCTAATCTTCAAAATAAAGTTAATCAGGTAATCAATCATTTTAGCATCAGTACCAAGATATATTTTGGTTATGCGATCGCACTTGGTATTATGGTTTTGGGAACTACTGTAGGGGTTGTTTCAGGTGATTCTTACCTGCATCGTGCAGATCAGCAAAGAAGAATCATTCGTCAAGAGCGTCAGCAGTTAAGTAAACTCCAAAATACTCTTTTTAACTTACAGTTATTCCCAAAAATTTCTGCTAATTTCCAAACTCCACAAACTTTTCAGAAAGCAGAATTAGCAGCAATTCAACAAATTACCGCAGCAAGAAAATTACTTAAACAAATTAATTCATCTGCTGCAAATTCAGTAATCAAAGAACTAAAACCGCTACTAATTAAGCATCACAGCACCTGGAAGAACTTCTCCTCTAGTTTGGAATTAACCTTACGTCAGATTGAACCACTAGCTTTCAATGCCAATAAGCTTAAAAAAGCTAATCAATTGCTAGCAGAATTTGCAGCGAGTGAGAATAGCAATAAAATGTTGCAATTCCAAAATGAACTAGCAACTGTGATTGTAGTAGCTGAAAAACAAGAGGAGCAAGCAGAGATTGCTTTACTTCAAGCTCAAAGACTACGAATACTAATCATTGTTGCCAGCATAGGATTAAGTCTCAGCATTACTGTGCTTTTAATAGTTTATACCCATCAAGCGATCACTCGTTCAGTTCAAACAATTACAGATGTTGCTCAAAAAGCGATCAGAGAATCTAACTTTGACTTGCAAGCGCCTGTAACTACAACTGATGAGTTGGGAAAATTAGCAATTAGTTTGAATCAACTGATTGGCTATACTAAAACCCTTTTAGAAGAACAAAAAGAAACCAAACTTGCTGCTGATGCTGCTAATCATGCCAAGAGTAAATTTTTG
The DNA here is from genome assembly GCF_000317205.1 of Fischerella muscicola PCC 7414. Classification (GTDB taxonomy): domain Bacteria; phylum Cyanobacteriota; class Cyanobacteriia; order Cyanobacteriales; family Nostocaceae; genus Fischerella; species Fischerella muscicola. The sequence continues at coordinate 91,845 of NZ_AJLK01000058.1, forward strand.
GCTCATATGAGTCACGAACTTCGCACACCACTAAATGGTATTTTAGGATATGCTGAAATCCTCCAGCGTTCTCAGAATATAACCAAAAGAGAACAACGTGGTATTGAAATTATTCATAAATGTGGTTCTCATTTATTAACATTAATTAATGATATTCTGGATATTTCCCAAATAGAAACAAATAGAATGCAGCTTTTTCCATCAGATTTTCATCTGCCTTCTTTTCTACAAGGAATAGTAGAAATCTGCCGGATACAAGCAGAACAAAAAGATATTGAATTTATTTACCAACCCCCAGAAAATTTACCATCAGGCATTACTACTGATAAAAAAAGATTACGGCAAGTCATAATCAACTTGGTTAGCAATGCGATTAAATTTACAGATACAGGAAGTGTAACATTGCAGGTAAAAATTAGAGAGAGCCAGGAAAAAGCTTCCCATGTACACATGTATTTTGCAATAGAAGATACTGGCATAGGTATTAGTAAACAACAGTTAAAAAAAATATTTTTACCCTTTGAGCAACTAGGAGATTACAAAAGCCAAAATGAAGGTAGAGGACTAGGATTAACTATTAGTCAAAAAATTGTAGAAATCATGGGTAGTAGTATATCCGTCAAGAGCGAGTTAGGCAAAGGTAGTATCTTTGAATTTGAAATAGAATGTCCAACTGCTGACGATTGGACAGAAAGTAGTATTATTACTAGCACTGGGAAAATCATTGCTTATTCTGGTAGCAGAAAAACAATTTTAATTGTCGATGATCGTTGGGAAAACCGCTCATTAATTGTTAATCTTTTACAAACTCTTGGCTTCACCGTTATAGAAGCTAGTAATGGGCAAGAAGGGTTAGAAAAAGCTCATCAATATCAGCCAGACTTAATTATTTCCGATACCGCAATGCCGATCATGGATGGCAGAGAAATGCTATCACAACTACGACAGTCAGAAACAATGCAAAATACTATAGTCATTCTTTCTTCTGCCAGTATATTTGATAATGAGCGACATAAAAGTTTAGCAGCAGGTGCAAATGACTTTTTAGTCAAACCAGTAAAAGTAAAAGAACTTTACCGTATGCTTTCAAAATATCTCCAATTAAATTGGATTTATGAACAGGTAGAAAATAAGCAGCAAGACTATTCTGAAAAATTATCGAGTTCACAAACAATGGTGGTACCACCAAAGGCAGAATTAGCTATGTTATTAGAGTATGCTAAGAAGGGACAAATTAAAGGAATTAAACAAGAATTAGAGAAGCTAGCAACAATGGATGAGCAATATCAGGAATTTGTCAAAAAATTAGACTCATTAGTTCAGTGTTTTAATATCAAACAAATTCGTATTTTTCTTCAAAAAAATATTCCATAAATTTATTACATTCATCAAAAATGGTAAAAGATACTAATATTCAACAACAGTTATTTATTGAAAAAGAATCAGAGAAAAATAGTAACACAGCAACTATTTTGGCCATAGATGATAGCCCTACAAATCTAGAAGTACTGTATGCTACTTTAAGCAGTGCAGGCTACGAAGTATTAGTGGAAATGGATGGCATCAGTGGAATTGAACAGACAAAAAACAATCCACCTGATTTAATATTATTAGATATAATGATGCCAAAATTAGATGGATTTGAAACTTGTCGTAGATTGCAAGCAGATCCATCTACAAAGGATATTCCTATTATTTTTATTACCGCTCTTTCAGATATAGAAGAAAAAGTTAAAGGTTTAAGTTTGGGAGCAGTTGATTATATAACTAAACCATTTCAGCAAAATGAAGTATTGGCAAGAGTTCAATTACACTTAAAAATGCGACGATTAAATATAGAATTAGATCAGCAAAAGCAACAATTAGAAAAACGTGTAGAAGAACGAACCTATGAACTTTTTCAGGCTCTAGAACAACTTAAAAAAACTCAATTACAATTAATTCAATCAGAAAAAATTTCCTCTTTAGGTCAGGTAGTTGCTGGGATTTCTCATGAAGTTAATAACCCGATAGGCTTGATTTCTACAAATTTATATTACGCTAAATATTATGTAGAAGAATTGATTAGTCTAGTGAGACTTTACCAAAATAATTTTCCCTATCCAGGCAGTGATATTGAAGATAAAATAGAGCGGATGGATCTAAACCATGTTCTCGAAGACTTACCGAAACTGATATCTTCAATGAAGTTAGGAACTGACAACATACGTGGCATCATGCAGTCCCTAAGAAATTTTTCACGCGCTGATGGAGAGCGAAAAAAGCTTGTTGATATTCACCAAGGACTTGAGACAACTTTACTCATTCTACAGCACCGCTTGAAAGCCAAGCCAAAACGTCCTGCCATCCAAGTAGTCAAAGAATATGGTAATTTACCCAAAATAGAATGCTATTCAGGACAAATTAATCAAGTATTTATGAATATATTGGTCAATTCTATTGATTCTCTAGATAATTCATTTGTTATAAGTCATTGGGCATTAAAGGATAAAAAACAAAGGGCGAATCCTCAAATTCGGATTTCCACTAACATTGACAAAGAGGCAGTCAAAATCACTATTGCTAATAATGGTAAGGGCATGTCAGATGTATTGCAAAGCCAAATATTTCAACCTTTTTTTTCAACACAACCTAAAATTCACGAAAATAAATTAGGACTAGCAATTAGTTACCAAATTATTACTGAAAATCATTGTGGTAAATTACAATGTGTTTCATCACCAGAACAAGGAACTGAATTTATCATTCAAATTCCTGTTTCATAAGTTACAATCCGATGAGGCGATCGCACAATTTCAAAAATTGGCTATGAGCGCAGCCTCCAAAGCATCTTATCTGCCACTCGCAGTATAGCTACTGTATATCTCACGAACAAGCTGTTACTCTACACCCGTAATTCCAGGTGAACACCGTGTAGAAGCATCAGTGATTTTGCAAATTCGTTATTAAGTAGCCATGAACACCAACATTGAAGTTGTTTTCAGCTTTGACACCACTGGAAGTATGTATCCTTGCCTAACACAGGTAAGACGAAAAATCAAAGAAACAGTCACACGCCTAATGAGCGAAATTCCCCAGATGAAAATAGGTATTATCGCTCATGGGGATTATTGTGATCAAGGTTCCACCTATGTCATCAAAAAATTTGATATTTCCAGTGACATCAATGCAATTTGCGAATTTGTCCAAAACGTCGAACCAACTGGTGGCGGTGATGCACCAGAATGTTATGAACTAGTATTACATGAAGCCCAATCTTTATCTTGGTCTGATGGTGCTTCCAAATCCCTAGTGTTAATCGGTGATGATGTCCCCCATCCACCAGCACACAATCCGCAAAAATTAAATTGGCGTCAAGAAGTTGATATCTTAGCCGACAAGGGAGTAATGGTATATGGAGTGCAAGCCCTTAACCGTTCCCACGCCACTCTTTTTTATAAAGAACTTGCAGAAAAATCTGGTGGTTTTCATGTCAACCTAGACCAGTTTTCCTATATTACTGATTTATTCTTGGCTGTTTGCTATCAGCAATCATCTGATGACAAATTGCAAGCTTACGAACAAGAAGTAATTGATCAAGGACGCATGAGTCGGGGATTAAATCAAATATTTAATTCCATGATGAAGCGGGAGGGAAAATCCTATTATGAAGCTGCTGATTTGAGGGCGGTTCCACCTGGACGTTTCCAAGTATTAGAAGTTGATAAAGATATCTCAATAAAAGTTTTTGTTGAAGAAAATAACCTCAAATTTAAAGTCGGACGTGGTTTTTATGAGTTTACCAAAACTGAAACTATCCAAGGTCATAAAGAAATTATCTTGATGGATAGAACAACAGGTGATTTATTTGAAGGGGAAGCAGCCCGAGAAATGTTAGGGCTACCTGTGGGTGCAACGGTTCGCATCAAACCCAGTAACCTGGAAAAATACGTTGTTTTTGTCCAAAGCACTTCTGCAAATCGCAAGTTGATTGGGGGAACCCGTTTCCTCTATGAAGTAGAGGACTGGGTTCGTTAAATTTGATTAAGCTATATAGCTAGTTAAGAGAAGGGTAAGATGAAGTATTAGTATTTGTCCTTCTGCCTTCTGCGGGGGCCCCACAAATTCGCTCTCCGAATCGCGAATTTGTGGGGAACCCCTTCTGCCACGGCGCTCCTTGTTCGCCCACAGGTGGCGAACCCGCGCCTCCTCTGCCTTTCCCTTTTACCATTTCCCGACTTCTGCAACAAGTCTGTATGTTTGGGCAAAAAAGGAGATATCTTTGGTGGAACTGATAAAACCAGAAGTAAAACAACGAATTCAGGAATTGCGACAGTTATTACAACAGGCTAGTTATGCCTACTATGTTCTTGATTCTCCAATCATGGAGGACGCAGTTTATGACCAGTTGTATCGAGAATTGCAAAACCTGGAAACCCAGTATCCAGAATTGGTGACACCGGATAGCCCGACTCAGCGTGTGGGTGAAAAACCAGCTACACAGTTTACTTCGGTTCGCCACAACATCCCACTATACAGTTTAGAAAATGCCTTTAATATCGATGAGTTACAGGCTTGGGATCAGCGCTGGCGGCGACAAGTACCCCCACAAACAGCAGCAGAGTACGTCTGTGAATTAAAGATAGATGGTAATGCTTTGGCTTTGACTTATGAAAATGGTGTTCTTACCAGAGGTGCAACTAGGGGTGATGGAGTGGTGGGTGAAGACATCACTCAAAATGTGCGAACAATTCGTTCAATTCCCTTGCGGTTAAATTTAGCAGGATTGAAAAATTTTGAACGAGTAGAAGTGCGGGGTGAGGCATTCTTACCCTTAGATGTATTTAAACAAATCAATGAAGAAAGACAAAAAGCAGGTGAGTCGTTATTTGCCAATCCTCGTAACGCCGCCGCCGGTACTCTCAGACAGCTAGATTCTCGCATTGTGGCGCAAAGAAGATTAGATTTTTTTGCCTACACGCTACAAATTCCGGGTATGGACGATGCGAGTATTGCAAGTAGTCAATGGGAAGCTTTGGCATTATTGCAAAAAATGGGTTTTCGCGTTAATCCCAATCAACGGCTGTGTGCTTCTTTAGCAGAAGTTGCAGAATATTATCAACACTGGGATACAGAACGGCTGAATTTACCCTATATGACTGATGGGGTGGTGGTAAAAATCAACTCCTTTAAGCTGCAAGAACAGCTAGGGTTTACACAAAAGTTTCCCCGTTGGGCGATCGCACTCAAGTACGCTGCCGAAGAAGCACCCACCCGTGTAGAAAATATTGCTGTGAATGTCGGCAGAACAGGCGCACTCACTCCCTTAGCAGAGATGCGTCCCGTACAATTAGCAGGCACAACTGTATCTCGTGCTACACTACATAATGCTGATCGCATTGCCCAATTAGACATCCGCATCGGTGACACTGTAATTGTCCGCAAAGCCGGGGAAATCATTCCCGAAGTCGTGCGCGTCCTCAAAGAACTCCGTCCCCCAGACACAGAACCCTTTGTCATGCCCAGCCATTGCCCAGTATGCGGTCAACCCGTAGTGCGGGAAATGGGAGAAGCCGTAACTCGCTGTGTCAATACTTCCTGTGCTGCTATTCTCAAAGGTGCAATTGAACACTGGGTTAGCCGTGATGCCCTAGATATTCGCGGTATCGGCGAAAAGCTGGTACATCAACTTGTCGATAAAGAATTAGTACATTCCGTTGCCGATTTATATGACTTGACAAGCGACAAATTATGTGGATTAGAAAGAATGGGGAAAAAGTCGGCAGAGAAAATAGTAGATGCGATCGCTCAATCCAAAAACCAACCTTGGTCAAGAGTATTATATGGTTTAGGCATTCGTCATGTTGGTAATGTCACAGCCCAATTGTTAACAGAAAAATTCTCAAGTGTTGAACAATTAGCAGAAGCATCAAGTGCCAAAATCGAAGGGGTTTATGGTATAGGTGCAGAAATCGCCGATAGCATTTATCAATGGTTTCGTATCAGCGCCAATCAAACATTAATTCAACGCTTGCAAGCAGCAGGGTTACAATTTGCCACCACAGAAGACACCACAGCAATAGGTAATGGTGACAATCAAAAACTTGCAGGTAAAACTTTTGTAATTACTGGTACTTTGCCCACTTTGAAACGAGATGAAGCCAAATCTTTGATTCAAAAAGCAGGTGGAAAAGTTACTGACTCAGTTAGTAAAAAAACCGACTATTTAGTTGTGGGAGAAGATGCGGGTTCTAAATTGGCAAAAGCCGAAGCGTTGGGAATTACCCAATTGAGCGAAGCACAGTTATTAGAACTTTTGCATGAATTTGCATAACACTAAAATTCAGTTATTTTCATACTTTGTACCAGTAAATCTTAAGTAGTGGTGTGACTGCCTTAAAATGCTCACAATCAACTAGCACCTACCCTGATTTGAACATATCTACAAATAAATTAAATTTGAGATTGAATTTGATTGAGTAATTCATAAAAAGGTTGCCAATTGTCTTCTTGAGTAATTGGCTCCCAAATCGATTCAATCACAGGTCTTAAAATCACAGTTTGAGGATTATAACGAACTAGAGTTTGAGATACTTTTTCTATTTCATCTGGCGTCAAATTCGTTAAAATTCTATGATATATCCCCGACCAATTTAAAAATAATTCGGATCTGCCTAAAGATTGCCCAATTTCTGAGTCACTAAGAATCACACTTGCATCATCTCTCCATTTGCTAGAAAAGCAAGTAGCCATATCAGCAAAAAAGTGATGATAACTAACTGGATAATGCTTTAAAAATTCAATAATTGCTTTTAACAGTTCTTCGGCTTCTGGATTAGCAAGTGTTTCAAAACCTAATTTTTTCAACATGAAACAACGATATTCTGCTAAATAATAATCATCAAATTGTGCTAACCCAGCTTCCATATCTGTTTGAGGAATCACAGCTTTTAATGCTTCCTGGAGTGCCTCAAGGTTCCACTTACAAATCTCTGGTTGATTAATGTAACAATAGCGTTTGTAATAGTCAAAATATGCCGCAGTGAAAAAAGGATCGTAATTAGGAATAAAAGCATAGGGGCCGTAATCAAAACTCTCCCCTGTAATTGACATGTTGTCAGTATTTAGGACTGCATGACAGAAACCAACCGCCATCCACTGTGCTACTAATTCTGCTGTCCGTTGAACTAATTCTGCATAAAATAAAGCATACTTATCTTGTTTCTCGTCTAAATGTTGATAGTATTCTTTAATTACATGATCTAATAGCTTTTTGCTCAAATCTGGACGGCGGAAATAGTGTAACCGTTCAAAAGTACCAAAGCGAATGTGTGATTTGCTCATCCGTACCATTACGGAAGAACGAGTAGGAGAAGGTTCATCACCCCGCCACAAGGATAAACCTGTTTCAATCATGCTGAGACAGCGGGAAGTACGTACACCCATTCTGTGTAACATTTCCGCTGCCAAAACTTCACGAACACCCCCTTTTAATGTCAGCATTCCATCGCCACCACGGGAATAGGGTGTTCTACCAGAACCTTTTGTACCGAAATCGTAAAGTTCACCATCAATACCACGCACTTGACCGTAGAGAAAACCTCTACCATCACCTAGTTGGGGATTGTATTCACCAAATTGATAACCGTGGTATCGCAATGCTAATAAAGGCTTGCGTCCTGCAAATTTGCCAAAAGCAGTGATAAAGTCTTGGTCTGTGACTGCTTGTGGATTTAACCCCAGCTTTGGTAACAATGCGTCATTGCGCCACCGTAAAATGTGTTGAGGAAATTCCGCAGGTGCAACTTCGTCGTAATAGTCATCGCCTAAGGACTCTAAGGCGGGTTCGTAGTTAAGACTGAGAAAAGGATTTTTAGAATTAGTGTTATGGGGAGTTTCAGCCAGAGTCATTATGAGTACAAGTTAGTTTACCTTCTGTTGATCATAGTCGGAGATGGGGGGAGTGTGGGACGAGGAAAGGGAAGGAGGATAAGGGAGACAAACCAGACAAGGAGGACAAATGACGATTGATAATTGACATTACCTAGCTTGCCAATCAGGATTAATCAAACTTGTCAAAATATGATCTTGCCATTGCCCATTAATTAATAAGTAATTACGGGCGTATCCTTCTACGACAAATCCTAATCTTTTCAATAAATTCCCACTGCGCTGATTATGAGGCATATAATTTGCCATAACGCGGTGCATATTTAGTTCTTTAAATATATATGCGATCGCAGCTTGCAAAGCTTCTGTCATATAACCTTTACCTTGTTCTGCTTCTGCAAGACCGTATCCAACATTACAGTATTGCGCTACTCCTCGGACAAAGTTACTAAAATTAATAGTTCCAATGATTTTTCTAGGATTCTCTTTTAAAAATAGAAATAATCGTAAAGAAAAATCATTTTTAAACTCATGTAAATTTAATTCTAGCTGCAACTGCCAATACTCTTCCGTGAAAAAACAATCAGCCCAACAAGGATAAAAGGGAGTAAAAAAGGTTTTGTTATCAGTAAAATACTGGATAATCTCAGGTATATCCTCTTTGGTAGCCATGCGTAATAAGAGGCGTTTAGTGATAATTACAGGTAGTTCAATTTCCATAATTTTACAATCAACGTGATCTCGCTGAAACACATTCTTGACTATCTAATACTTCTTGCATCCCAACTGCAATTGGTGCAAAACCTTTATTCAATAAGATCAACTTGTTGTAACAAGCGTTTTTCAAAATAGCATTTTCTAAATTAGCCCCTCTTAAATCGGTACCACGTAAATCTGCACCACTTAAATTAGTACCTTGGAAAGTGGCAAATCTTAAATCTAAATTTTGGAGTTTAGCATCTCTTACAGATGCTCCAAAAAGTAATGGTAATTGTTTTTTTGATGAGGTTTTAAGTAAATTGATATCATACAAAAACATGACCACATAACGCCTGCTTTCTGGGTCTAACTCTTGTAATGTTGCCTGAGTCATAGCTCTAATCATCGCTGATTTTTCTAGCTTTGTTTGCGAATTATCTGTTAAAACTATGTTCCCAATTGTTTTAATGTAATCAGATAAAATAACGTGATGTTGGTAATCAACTGTTGATTCAGTATTTGTATAAAATTGTTTAATTAAAGATGTTTGTTGATTTAAAGTATTGCTGAGATTGCCAAGAATCAGCAAAAGCCCTAATACTAATAGAATTAATGTTGTCAGGATTGCCCCTGATACCTCTTTTGGAAATTTGATAGTGCTGATGCTAAATTTTAATGTTTCGACAGTTCTATCAATATAAGTACTTAAGGTAGAAGATGTGGTGGCAGAAACTTCATGTACTTTAACAATTTTATTAGCTTCTTTACTCATTGACTTAGTTAGTAAAAAGAAAATGTGATGTAGTTTACAAAAATTGAGGTAGGAGTTGCTCTTCTTGTTAATTTAGCAGTGAAAATGAAAAAAGCAACTTCAAATTTCAGGTGTGAGGTAATTTGAAATTGCTTATGTCTTGAAATAGTAATTTGCTAAAGAAAATATTTAAATTTACAAAATTTATTATTTACCTAGAAACAAAGATTTAATGCCATGATGAATGAAATTATTCACTATTTCATATCAACTCCACATTTATTGTTAAAATTCTCATGCGATGTAGCTCAATTCTTGATAACCTGATTTCTGAGCCAAAATCACAGATGCGATCGCTTAACGCCAAAAACACAGTGTGTGACGTAACCTAAATAAATCAGCAAATTGATCAAGAAGGTAGGCAAAGCCGTGGGAATACGCTACGATTGGCAAAAAGAAGAAATCAGGGCAATATACGATACACCCTTTTTAGAACTGATTTACCAAGCAGCTAGTGTGCATCGCCAATATCACAACCCTAAACAAATCCAAGTTTGTAAGTTAATCTCTATTAAAACAGGAGCTTGTCCTGAAGATTGTAGCTACTGCGCCCAATCTTCTCGTTATAAAACAGAAGTTAAACCACAAGCACTTTTAGATAAGGAAACAGTAGTTAACATCGCCCAGCAAGCAAAAAATAGTGGTGTCAGTCGCGTTTGTATGGGTGCAGCTTGGCGAGAAGTGCGGGATAATTCCCAATTTGACCAAGTATTAGACATGGTCAAAGAAGTAACAGCATTAGGATTAGAAGTATGCTGCACTTTGGGAATGCTGACAGAGAACCAAGCCAAGCGATTAGAAGCAGCAGGACTTTACGCCTACAACCATAACCTAGATACATCGCCAGAATACTATAGCACTATTATCACTACTAGAACTTATGGCGATCGCCTAAATACAATTAACAATGTCCGCCAAACCAACGTCACTGTTTGCTCAGGTGGTATTCTTGGCTTGGGTGAAAATGTGGAAGACCGCGTTTCTATGCTGCACACTTTGGCAAACTTGCATCCCCATCCAGAGTCTGTACCGATTAACATTCTCTCCAAAGTTCAAGGCACACCCCTAGAAAATCAACCAGACGTCCCCATCTGGGATGTTGTGCGGATGATAGCCACTGCACGTTTGATTATGCCAGCTTCTGACGTGCGCTTGAGTGCAGGCAGGGCAAAACTTTCTCAAATTGAACAGGCTTTATGCTTCTTAGCAGGGGCTAATTCTATATTTTCTAGCGATGACGGACATATGTTGACCGTTACCACTCCTTGTCCTGGCTATGACGCAGACCAAGAAATGCTAAATTTACTTGGTTTAGAAATGCGTCCGCCGTTTGTTAGTCAGGAGAAGGTCGCAGCTTTGTAGAGAGATGGGGTGATGGGGTGATGGGGTGATGGGGAGTAGGGGGAGTAGGGGGAGTATGAGGAGTAGGGGAAAAATACAAGTGTTTTCCACATCCTATGCGGTGGTATTGATAGCGACAGAAATATATAGTATGAGGAGTAGGGGGAGAATACAAGTGTTTTCCACCCCTCACACTCCTCACACTCCTCACACTCCTCACACCCCTCACACCCCTCACACTCCCTTATCTTTTAAAGAATCTTCGCGGCACGCAGACCAAAAAGTAAACCGACAGCAATGCCAAAAAAGATAGCCAAGAAGACGACATAAGATACTACAGCTAACATTACGTTTCTCCACAATTGTTTACTCTCAAAGTCTATTGAATCATTTGTTAGTGGTTAGTGGTTGAAAATAGGGCGAGGGAATAGTTAACAGTTATTAGTTATCAGTTATTCAGTTGTCAGCTATCTATCACTGATAACTGATAATTGCTCACTGATCACTGTAAAAGTGGGATATTTACCGATATGTCGAACTCAGGTGGTGTAGAGATAAATAACTGTAACCGTGTGATTGCGTAGGTGCAGACTTGCCATAGAATACAGAAAAAACAGGAGCATAAAATCCTTAAAAGTCTAGGCTCACCTTAGAAACCGCAATGCATCTACGCCACGTTGACAATAACACTAAAGATATCTGTTCAGATAATTAAGTTATTTATCGCTACCATCGGAGGTCATGGTGAGGAAGTTTTCACTGTTAAAATCTTTGTTTTTTTCGGAATTTCCATGTGCTTGGTGCTATTGTGCGGACTGCAATTGGCACGACCCACTTTTCCACCCAATCTCTTGCAAGCAAAAGTGAATATTGCGGGTACGAACATTAATGGCACACTCATCCTGACACAGCTAGGTAATCAGGCGGTACGGATTCGGGGTAAGATTCAAGGCAACCCGGCAAATCTAACTCCTGGTCTGCATGGACTCCACATTCATTCTGTAGGCGTGTGTGACTCTGATGCTGATCCTCCTTTTAGTACCAGTGGTGGACATTTTGATCCTGGCCCTTTTGGTTCGGAAACTCCTGTAGAGGCAAACCATCCGTATCATCTAGGTGATTTGCCAAACTTAGAAGTGGATGAACAGGGAGAGGCAATATACAATGCAGTGACTAGTCGAGTTACCCTCAGTGAAGGACCCGTCAGCGTGTTTGACGGTAATGGTAGCGCTATTATCATTCACCTGTTACCAGATCAACAAAAAGCTAACGGTGAGGCAGCGGAGGCAGGCGGAGGACGAATAGCCTGTGGGATTATATCTTAAGGAGTAATCATTTCGGTTTTAGTTACATCGCCATCCAATCGTGAACCTAGCACAACATTGCGATAGAATATCCGACACGCGCTTGCAAAGGGGTTGGTGATGGCTTCCGTAATTAAAGTAAATCTACCGCAGCAGTCTTATGATATTGCGATCGCACCAGGTAGCCTAGAGCAATTAGGCGAATTCATGACTAATTTGCACTTAGGTAAGAAAGTCCTGCTAGTTTCTAACCCGACAGTTTTTCAATTGTATGGAGAAACAGCGATCGCATCACTCAAAGCTGCCAGTTTTGAAGTAGCAAGCCACATCCTGTCTGATGGCGAACACTATAAAACTTTAGCTTCAATAGAAAATTTATACAACACAGCACTGGAAAATCGCTTAGAACGTTCCGCCACGATGGTAGCTTTGGGAGGCGGCGTCATCGGTGATATGACAGGTTTTGCGGCAGCGACTTGGCTACGAGGTATTAATTTTATACAAGTGCCTACAACCCTCTTGGCAATGGTAGATGCAGCCATAGGTGGGAAAACAGGCGTCAATCATCCCCAAGGTAAAAACTTGATTGGGGCATTCCATCAACCACGATTAGTATTAATTGACCCCGATGTGTTGAAAACGCTACCTATACGCGAGTTTCGCGCAGGTATGGCAGAAGTTATCAAATATGGTGTAATTTGGGATGCCCAATTGTTTGCCGAGTTAGAAGCGAGTCAGCGTTTGGATGAGATGGGACATATTCACTCAGAATTAATTGACACTATATTAACTCGCTCCTGTCAAGCCAAAGCTGATGTCGTCAGTAAAGATGAAAAAGAAGCCGGACTACGGGCAATACTCAACTACGGACACACCATAGGCCATGCAGTAGAAAGCTTAACAGGTTATAGACAAGTACTGCATGGTGAAGCAGTTGCTATTGGCATGGTAGCAGCAGGGCAGATTGCTGTGGAGTTAGGGATGTGGACGCAACAACAGACACAACGGCAAGATGTCTTAATAGAAAAAGCAGGTTTACCAACTAAATTACCAGCAGGGTTGGATATTGAAGCGATTATTGAAGCATTGCAGATTGATAAAAAAGTGAAAGCGGGTAAAGTCCGGTTTGTATTACCAACCCAAATTGGGGCAGTAACAGTAACAGATCAAGTACCAGCAGATATTATCCGACAAGTGTTGGTACGAATGTAGGGAGCATCCCAAAAAGGCAGACAAGGGGGGAAAATCTTCGCTGGGGCGTATCCAGGCAAAAGGCTGAAAATGAAGTTTTAATATCCACAAAATTAACTTTCTGCCCTCTTTGGATGATGATTTTTTGCGATCGTCCCCATTTTCCCTGAATCACATATTTACTGGTTGAAGTTAATTTTTTACCTAAAAAATTAAGTCTAATTACTAAAGTACTGGTGTCATAAATTACTTTAATCTAGAAAAACAACTCTCATAGGATAAAGATGAGCAAGAACATGGTGCACTGA
>NZ_AJLK01000059.1 GCF_000317205.1 Fischerella muscicola PCC 7414
TCAGCATGGTGCAGCAATTTTCAAATGATAGACTACGGACAAACCCTCCACTTGTTAGGAGAAAGATTGATTCCTTTCCTTGGATAGCAAACAATGAAATGAGGAGGAAATGTCAATTAGATTTGCTTTTGTAGTCCACTCAACTGAAAACTGCTGTAAGTCTAATGCTTGATTCTTATAGAGAGAATCGATTCAGCAAGTTTCTAGCAGGAATTGACTTATGGCTGTATTAAATAGCAACCTTCAAACTTGGTTTGCAAAAGTAACATTAACTGCTGGATTGATGGGATTAGTTACGGGTTTATACGGTGATATTTCTCTGACTGTTCCATTTTTGGACAACAACCGTTCTATTGCCCAAGTACCTCCAGTACCTCAAACACCTATCTCAAATAATTTTTGTGGGGGCATAGGAGGAGATATCAGAGTTGCTAGTGTTCAAATACCTTCTCCTGATGGAATGCTGGCTGCTAAGATATATGCCCCTGATGAGTCACTACAAACTGCCCCGTGTCCACTGATATCAATGCTTCCTGGAGGAGGAGCAGGTATTGAGAGTGTAGAGTGGGCTGCAACACGTCTGGCTGCAAACGGATACGTGGTGATCATCACCAAACCAATAAATGGCACTAGCACTTTATCCTATAACACCGCCGTCAAAAGTGGTATTGACTTTATGCTGTCTGCTGCCAATCCTTTTGTTGCGTCTACTCACGATACCGCAATTGGTGCTGCTGGTTGGTCATTAGGAGGGAGAACTCTCACTCGTACTCAAAGGGAAGATTTGAGAATTCAAGCAATAGTTGCATGGGACAACTTAGCTGTTCGCGAAAGTGGTGATGATGGATCTCCAGTTTGTACGTTCACTGGTAGCAATTACGAAACTCCTCGTGTTCCCGCGATGGGTCAAGCCTCTGAGACATGTTCTGGTTCTGAAGATTTGAAGAAAACTGCTTTCAACTGGTGGCGTCAGAATGGAGTGCCTAGTTTTGTTGCTGTGTTTTCAGGGTGGAATCACTTTGGATGGGGTCAAAAAGCCAGCAACAGTGCTTACGATCTATCGCATTACTTTACAATTGCGTGGTTTGATCGTTGGTTGAAGAATGATCTTGCTGCAACTAATCGGCTTTTAGCTCCAACTCCTAATTACAGTACATCAAGCGGAATGCCAAAGTTATCAACAGTGCTGAGTACAAAATACAATTCAGCAGCTTTCTTGGATGGCTACGATTGTCACAGCCTCCAAGAATCGTGCAGCAAATAACCTGGTTAAATTTGCTCTTCTAACAAATAAAAGATAATTGCCAAAATATTTCTCTCCCTTATTCTCTGCCAATGGAGAATTAAACAATCCCAAAATCAAAATTGGGGATCGCTCTCTACAAATTCTTCCGGATGCATTCATTAGTAAGACGGATAAAGAAATGGTAGATGCACCCGAGTTTGTAGCCTTCAGCCTCTGGCTGGGGGCTTTATTATAGCATGTTGAAAGTTATCAAAACTTCTGCCTTGGTACGGATTGAAAATTTTGGAACTTTGTTCATTTTGACCGGATGCTGTTGTTAGCATCATGGATATAGAAGAGGTAGATGCACCTTAATTGCTGCCCTCAGTCCTGCACTGAGGGTTTTTTGTAAAAATTTCTAGTTTATAATAAAAAATCAATTGCTAATTTTTTAGCGTAGAAGCTGCGGTAGTAGACTTGGAGCTACAAAAAAGACATAACCAATAAAGGCAAATAATAAAGTAGTTAAAACAGTAAATATATATCCAATACACATCAGTAAACCATCAGATTCTATTGTTGCTACTGCTAATATTAAAATACCTATAGTTGGGATAGGGTTAGTAAGAGGAACTGGTGATATTAATAACACTGCTAACCAAGAAATACAAAGTCCATTAAACCGCCAAGTGTAGGAATTATCAGCTATTTTGGACAAGCGAGGACGAGCAATTTTTTCTAGAATCCTAGTAACGCGTCGCAAATTTTGCAATAGTACATTGGCAAAAGAACGAGGAAATTTATACGTAGCTATTTTTCGCGGCAACCAAGGCGATCGCCTACCCAAAACCATCTGCATTGATAAAATCAAGCAAGCAGCACCAAATGGCCCTGTTAAGCCTGGTGGCATAGGAAATAAAAACGGTAAAACTAACAGTGCAATCACCAAATTAAAACCTCGTTCAGAAGTTTCTGCGAGGATATCTCCAAGTGACAACGGCTTTTCAGCTAACCGTTGTAACAGTAACTTGATATCTTGAGAAAATTTCAGATGCATTTGGCGTGAGGCAATGTGAGTTTTCACAGTACCAACTCTTACTAAATAAAATAAATTTCATTAGTTACCAATACAAATATTCTTACATTATTTCCGAAAATCGTAGATTGACGGGTTAGTTGATGGTTGTTGATTGTTGGTTGTTTGTAGTTAGTAGTTAGTAGTTAATTGTTGATTGTTGATTGTTGATTGCTTACTACTCCCCATCTCCCCATCCCCCACCTAGCGGGGAACAAAAACAGCTACAGCTTTAGGAATTACACGGAAATGAGCAGGGGTATAGGTGGTGATTTCACCATCTGTATTAATGGGACGAGGTTTACGAGTATATATTTCAATTTCCTGAGCTTGAAGAGCACGGACATTCCGGGCATTTATGTGTCGTCCTTGTCGCATTCTCGGCAGTAAGGGAATAATCTCCCACCAGTGCCTAATCTCTAGACTGTACAAGTCCAATCTTTGATCATCGATCATGGCATCAGGCGCTACTGCCATACCACCACCATAATATCGACCATTACCGATCGCAATTTGTACAGTTTTGACTTTAATTGATTGATCAGGTAAACGAATCTCTGCACTAAAGGGGCGAGACTCCCAAATAACTTCCAGGGCGGTAAAAGCATAAGCAAATATTCCCCAACGACGCTTTACTTCTTTAGTTAATCGCTGGGTAATCTTCACACTCAGCCCTAAACTGGCAACATTGAAAAAATATTTGCCATTAACTTCTCCTAAATCAATGCGTTGTAATTTCCCATTAGCAATCACTTTGCTAGCTTCGGGCAAAGAATTGGGAATTTTTAAAGTCCTTGCAAGATCGTTAGCAGTTCCTAAAGGTAAGATTCCCAAAGGTAAATTAGTTTCCACCAAAGTATCTACCGCAGCGTTAAGAGTGCCATCACCGCCACCAACAATTACCAAATCAACTTGATGTTGGTATCTCCTAATTACGTCTGAAAAGTGCTGAGGATTTTCTGCGGATGCTGCAATCAACTCAAATCCTTGTTCTACAAGACAACTCATCACTTCTGACAAACGCTTTTGTCCTTGGCGGGATTGACGATTTACTAACAGCAGTGCGCGCCGATTCATGGGTAGTACTTTTTATCGCTTATACGTCAAAATATTCACATACTGCCCACACCTTTTGAAATTTGCTTTCAGACTGTGCAGGTATTTTTATGAAAAATGCAAATCATTCAGTTTTTATACGCCTATTATATAAGTTCTCTTGTTACTTTTCAGGATTAGTTTTATTTAGCTTAATGTTACTAATTATCAGTGCATTTATACCTAGAAAATTGGGTAATTACTCACACGATAATTGTGACATGCAAATTTGTGTTTCTAATACAGGTATTCACACAAATATTATAGTGCCAACAAAAAATAATATTTATAATTGGCACAAATTTCTATCTATCGGCGAAGTTGGTATAGATACTGCTCAAGATTACAATTATATAAGTTTTGGTTGGGGAGACAGAGATTTTTATATGTTAACTCCTGCTTTATCTGATTTAAAATTATCTACTACTTTTAAAGCATTATTTCTTCCTACTCCCTCTGTAATGTATGTTAAAGGGTATCAATCAATACCAAATGATTTAGATGTTAAATGTATCCAAGTTAGCAAAAATGACTATTTACAATTAGTGGAGTATATTCAAGCTAGTTTTCAGCTAGATGCAAAGGGTGAAAAAGTTCGCTTGGGAAACGGTCATACCATCAATGCAGGCTTTTATGCAGCAGTTGGTAGTTACTCGATCTTGCAAAATTGTAATTCTTGGACAGCAACAGCTTTGAGAAAAGCTGACATTAATACTCCCCTTTGGGATGGAATATCATCTGCTATTATGTTGCACCTTAGAGATACTTGTAATTAATTAGAAGGCAGAGGGCAGTACATATGAAACAAGTTTTAACGCGAAGAATGAAAGTGGATTTTTTGCCATTTCCTGTTAAGATTTGCCGAGCTTCAAGTCTAGAGTGTAGATGATCAGAGGATTTGAATTATTAGCTAGACTCAATGATTATGTAAATTAAAAATACAATAACTGATGTTCAAATACATAATATAATAAACTCACTAGATTATATTGCTTAACCAAATTAACATAAAAATGAATTTTTTAAATATATTTTTTTGATTTACCAATTACTAATCTAATAGCAGTAATTTAATAAAATTCTGTTTTATTTGATTGAATAAAAAGGTAAAAGAAAGAAGTAATTCATTAGTTTACTTACTTACCTTTCACCTTAAAGTTGAGGTTAACCCTGATTGTGTTGGCAAAGTGGTGGAAAAACCACTTACTGAGAATTGTAATCACAAGTGCAAAAGATGTTGCATCACTTTTTATCTATGTAAATGATTGTATTTAACGAAGATTTAGATAACTTGTAGAAATTTAAGCTAGTAGTAGCAAAAAAATCAAGACTCAATAATTCTAAGAACTAGTTTAATTACAACAGCTTCTGTCAAGATAGTTGCTCAAGCGATCGCACAACTAGAGCAAACAGTGAGCCTAACGCAGAGATTGATAGCGATCGCATACTTAGAAAGAGCGATTCCAATGCTTAAGCGTGAATACACATCCCTTTTCCCTTCCTTCTGCCATCTGCCTTCTGCCCTCTGCCTTATTCAAAATCGGTACAACAACTAAATTTAATACGAATTCATCCATCAGTTATACGGGTTAATCAGTAAAGTACCCCCATTAGTTAGAGGAGTAAGAAATTTGAAACGAATAGGCTGGAGTAGGGAACATCCAAAACAAAGGAGGGACAAACTGTCAATCACAACCAATCGTCATCAGCTCACTAGAAACTGTTCTAATTAGTGCCTTTTCATTAAAAAAAGATATCGCAGACTTAAATTATGAAGTGAATTCTTAAGCCTGCGGCAGCGGCGAAGCCGTACATTCTTTTTCGGTCAGGAGAGGGTGAAAACTATGGTATTCAAAGACCGAACTGCGGCAGGGCAACTGTTAGCCCCACAACTAGCAGCTTATGCTAACCGAAAAGATGTAATCGTATTAGCACTACCACGAGGTGGTGTACCTGTTGCTTTTGAAATTGCCTGCAAAATCAATGCTCCACTAGACGTTTTTCTTGTTCGTAAACTGGGTGTGCCTGGACATGAGGAGTTGGCGATGGGAGCAATTGCTTCTGGCGGGGTGCAAGTACTCAATGAAGCAGTAGTACAAATGTTAGGTCTATCCCAAAAAGTAATTGAACGGGTTGCAGTCCAAGAGCAACAAGAATTGAACAGACGTGAGCGTCTTTATCGAAATGACCGACCTTTCCCAGTTTTACATGAACGCACTATTATTTTAGTGGATGATGGTTTAGCCACAGGTACAACAATGCGGGCTGCGGTGGTAGCACTACAGCAACAGCAACCTGCTCGACTTGTGGTTGCCGTGCCAGTCTCATCACCAGAGGCTTGCCAGGAGATGCAAAAATTAGTAGACGAAATCGTGTGTCTAGAAACGCCCCATCCCTTTTACAGCGTTGGTCTTTGGTATCAAGACTTTCCCCAAGTCAGCGATGAAGAAGTTCGCGATTTGCTCAAACGAGCTACTAATAACAATCAACACTCAATAGTTAGTAACTAAAGCAAGCAGCATTTTATATTCAAAACTCAAAACTTACACCGCAGACAGAAGAAAAACAGTTGATCTTCTACTTGTCAACTGATTGAGGAGAGAGCAACAGCCATGCCATTTGAACAATTTGCAGAAGATACTCAGGCTTACGGGTATGCAACTGGTGTTGGACTGAGTAAGTCCTGTGAGGAAGAGGTAGTCAGCCAACTCAAGGAATTGCAACGTCGGAGTGCTGAGTATGCCAAGCAAGATGGTCGGGTAGCCGAAGATGAGTTTTTCTACGCTCAACAGAATGCCAGACTTGTGAAAAACGCTGAGGAATATTACCGCTCAATGTTTCGTGGACGAGTATCGTCATGGAATTTGCGCGATCGCCACATGAGTGAAACTTTAGATCAACTCGTGGCTCACCTAGATCGCCAGGGACGGCAAACCAAAGTCGTTGTCTGGGAACACAATTCCCATTTAGGAGATGCACGGGCAACAGATATGGCACAAGCGGGTGAAGTGAATGTTGGTCAACTAGTGCGGGAACTATATGGTGATGAGGTTGTGCTAATTGGTTTTACCACCTACACAGGTACAGTAACCGCTGCTACAAATTGGGATGAACCTGCTCAACTCAAGCAAATTCTTCCTGCCTTGCCAGGAAGTTACGAAGATATATTTCATCAAACAGGTTTGCCTCAGTTTTTACTAAACTTCAGGGATAAAAATCCGGTGATTAGCGTTTTGCGAGAGCCTCGATTGGAGCGAGCTATTGGCGTGATTTATCGACCCCAAACTGAACGTGCCAGTCATTACTTTTATGCTTGGCTTCCGGAGCAATTTGATGCTGTCATCCACATTGATGATACCAGAGGAGTAGAGCCGCTAGACCGAATGGCTGAACACGAAACAAGGGAAGTGCCAGAAACATTTCCTTCTGGTTTTTAGTGAAAAAAATTAATCAAAAACTATTAAAAACTATTAAAGTTATGCATCTTCACAGTCCTGCATTTTTTACAGGGAACAGCATTCCATTCCAATACACCTGCGATGGTGATAATCTCTCTCCTCCTTTGAGTTGGGATAGTCCACCTAATGGTACTGTCAGTTTTGCTCTCATTGTGGAAGACCCTGATGCACCGAAGAAAACATTTACCCACTGGGTTGTATATAATTTACCAGCTCATATTGAGTATTTATCAGAAGGTGTTGTCAATCATGCCACATTACCCGATGGTGGTGTGCAGGGGAAAAATGATTTTGGTCAATTGGGATTTGGTGGCCCCTGCCCACCTAGCGGTACTCATCGCTACTTCTTCAAACTCTATGCACTGGATCAAATGCTAGATTTGCCACCGGGAGCTAGTAAGGCAGACGTACTCGCAGCGATGGAAGGTCACGTCTTAGAGGCTGCCGAGTTAATGGGACGCTACGCTCGGCAAAGCTAATGGTTCACCTTTAGTCCTATTTCCGTAGGAGAGTAATAATGGCTACCATTGAAGAATTGCAAGCATGGCATGAGTTGGCACAACAATTGCGGGTTGATAGTATTCGTGCCACCACAGCAGCTGGATCGGGTCATCCCACCTCCTCTATGTCCGCCGCAGACCTGATGGCAGTGCTGCTTGCTAAATATCTCCGTTACGACTTCAGCAATCCACACGACCCCAACAACGATCACCTGGTTTTCTCCAAAGGACATGCATCACCGCTGTTGTATGCAATGTATCGCGCAGCAGGGGTAATTGACGATCGCGAGTTGATGTCCCTTCGCAAGTTTGGCAGTCGCCTCGAAGGACATCCAACTCCAATACTGCCTTGGGTGGAAGTAGCAACAGGTTCACTGGGCCAGGGTCTACCGATCGCTGTTGGTATTGCTTTGGCTGGCGAATATTTAGACCAGCTACCTTACCATACTTGGGTCTTGTTAGGGGATAGTGAAATGGCGGAAGGTTCCATATGGGAGGCCTTTGAACACGCAAATCACTACAAACTGGCCAATTTGATTGCGATCATTGATGTCAACCGCTTGGGGCAGCGAGGCCAAACCATGTTAGGTTGGAACACTCAAGTGTACTGCGATCGCGCCAGGGCTTTTGGCTGGAAAGCTATTGAAATCGATGGTCACAATTTAGAAGAGATTGATCAAGCATACTCAGCAGCCATAAATAACCTCGACTATCCTACAGTCATAGTGGCTCGGACAAAGAAGGGGAAAGGTGTTGCACATTTAGAAGACCTTGGCGGTTGGCATGGTCAGGCATTGAAACCCGACGATGCTAAGGCAGCGATCGCCCAATTGGGTGGTGAACGTCACATCACTATTGCCGTCGAGAAGCCTGAGGAGCAAACTCTAACAGCTACAACAGGACGACAGGCTCAAACTCTCCAACTTCCCGTCTACCAAGAAGGTGATTTAGTGGCAACTCGTAAAGCTTACGGAGATGCCTTAAAAGCTTTAGGAGGATCTCGACCGGATGTGGTTGCTCTTGATGCTGAGGTAAGTAACTCCACTTATGCTGAAGATTTTGCCAAAGCTTACCCTGATCACTACTTTGAAATGTACATTGCTGAGCAGCAAATGGTTGCCGCAGCAGTTGGTTTGCAAGTGCGGCAGTATAAACCCTTTGCTTCTACTTTTGCAGCGTTCTTAAGTCGGGCTTACGATTTTATCCGTATGGCTGCCATCTCTCGTGCCAATATCAAACTTGTTGGTTCTCATGCAGGAGTTTCGATTGGTCAAGATGGCCCTTCCCAAATGGCACTGGAAGATTTGGCTGCTTTGCGGGCAGTGTGGAATAGTACTGTACTCTACCCCTGCGATGCCAATCAAACTGCTAAACTTGTCGCTGAAATGGTAGATTGTGATGGCATTGTCTATCTGCGGACAACGCGGGAAAAGACACCTGTTCTCTATGAAGCTGATGAAGATTTTTCCATTGGTGGCAGCAAGGTCATCCGCAGTTCCGATAGCGATCAAGCAGCAGTCATTGCAGCAGGTATTACGGTACATGAAGCACTCAAAGCTTATGATCGCCTCAAACAGGAAGGTATAACAGTGCGTGTCATCGATGCTTACTCAGTCAAGCCAATTGATGCTACAACCCTACATCAGGCTGCCCGTGATACTGCTGGCAAACTTGTTGTAGTAGAAGACCACTGGAGGGAAGGTGGACTGGGTGCTGCTGTTCTTGATGCTTTTGTAGGCATAGGTACAGCTCCAGCTTATGGTGAATGGGGGCTGAACCTAGTGAAATTGGCAGTAAGAGATATGCCAGGATCAGGCACTCCCGAAGAACTACTCCATGCAGCACAAATTGACGCAGATGCTATTGTCAAGGCAGTGCGATCGCTTGTCAAACAAGCAGCTTGGATGCCAACGGAGTAATACCTGGCGCTTAGGGACTTCCTGTTGAGGAAGGTTTGTTTGCTCATTACATAGGAGGCAATGCGTATATTATGGCAATCAAAGAACAGTTCAATAAATTTGATGAGCTACTATCTAGCTCAAAATTCCCCCTGTTAGTAGTTTTTTCTGCTCCTTGGTGTGGTCCTTCTTACCTAATGGACTCTATTCTGGAGCAAGTGAATTCGCAAATGAAACAACAACTCCAGATTGTCAAAATCGATAGTGAAAAATATCCTGATTTGGCGAATCAGTATCAAGTTCATGCCCTACCAGCAATGGTGCTTTTTAGGAATGGTCAGCCTGTGGAGTTAATTGAAGCAGAAAGAATTGAAGATTTAATCTCAGCAGAACACCTTATCCAACGTCTGCAACCTTTAGTCCAGCAACAGTAGAACTATGACCAATATTATCAATTAGACATCACTTGGTTTGTTAAACAACTCCAAAATCTGCCTGCAAAACTGCTTCAGCTTTTCGCTTATATCTTCTGAAGGCTGGGTTGCACCTACAAAATTCCAATTTTCTATGGTTGACAGTCGCCACTGTTCACCCAAGTGGCTAAATCCTGCTACTTCCACACCAATTGCACGACGTAAATTACTTACAGGATCTTGGTAAAAACGGATCTGAATTAAGATACTGCGGCTACGCCATGATCTACTTACCCCAGGAAAGTGAAAGCCGATATCTATGGAATCTGGATCGATTAACTCTCTGGTTTCTGGGTCATTTGTCCACGGTTTGAGATCCGATCTAGCATCAGGGAACTGAAATTTAAATAAATTAACAGCTGTAGCAATCTTGCTGGCAAGTTCTAAGTTAGTTCCCATTTCAGCTGCGTTCACGAAAACACTCTCCCCACTTTGTGTTTACTAATGGACGATGCGACGAAATTAAAACCGCCAGAAGGCTCTTCTATATGGAGTTTCAGCCTATCAATATCTTGATCTTTTTGGCAAATTTCTAGTTAGGCTTTCTTAACAATATTTATCTTAGAGTTATATTGTGGTCTAGACTACTTATTTTAAGTAATTATACTCAAAATATCAAGACAAAAAAAGAATTTCGCCAAAATCCCTTGCTAATCAGAACAAGATGTTACGCGCTCCGATCTAAAATGGCACTGTTAATCGGTAACACGTAAGCTTAGTTTATGGCGCGTCAACGCTCACTCTTGTCACTAGTCCTAGTTCTTTTAGCAACATTTCTGATCAGCTGTGGTGGCCCTACTGTAGCTACAGCACCTCCAACTTATACCCCCACACAGATCGAGAAAATTCAGGGATACCTGCCTAAAATCGAAGCTGTGCGCGATCGCTCTGACGAACTCAAAGAGCTGATCCAAGATAACAATTGGGTAAATGTTGGTAATTTTATCCACGGCCCTATGGCAGAAGCAAGGCTAAACATGACTTACATCATTCCTAACCTTCTGCCTCAAGATCAACCAAAAGCACGTCAAGTGGCGCGAGACATGTTTAACCATCTGGTTCAAATTGATCAAGCCACTGAATCTGCTAATTCTCTCAAAGCTTTGAGTAATACCAAGGCTGCATTTGCAGATATTGACAATTTCCTGAATTTGCTTCCAGAAGCTAGCACTTCAGCAGAAGCTGGTTAATGTTTAGGATGGGGATAGGGGATCAGGAATCAGAGATCAGCATGGGGCATTGGGCAACAAGTCAGAAGGTTCTTCATTTTGAATTTTGAATTGATATGTTCCTCTTATGCCCGTTGCCCCTAATCCCCACCAGGGGGCTGGTGAGTTCCCCAATCCCTGATCCCCGATCCCCGATCCCTTCTTAAAAACCATGAATGTAGTTATTATCGGTTGTGGTGCAGTTGGAGCTGCGATCGCCTATGAACTTAGTCTAGTCAAAGGGCTTAATATTACAGTTTTCGATAAACAACCACCCGCACAAGCTTCTACAGGGGCAGCGTTGGGTGTGTTAATGGGTATCATCAGTCATAAGATCAAAGGAAAAGCTTGGCGGTTGCGTCAAACTAGCATCCAACGCTACGAAAGCCTAATTCCAGAACTAGAGGAACTTACAAATCGCAAGATTCCTTTTAACCGTCAAGGAATTCTGATGCTGTTGACGGAGAATGCAGATGCTTCTGTAGCAGATGAAGAAATCTCACACTGGGAAAAACTAACCGAAATTCGCCACACTCAACGATACCAGCTAGAAATTTGGGATACTGCTAAACTAAAAAATATCTGTCCCCAGATAGATGCCAAAAATATTATCGCTGCTATTTATTCTCCCCAAGACCGCCAACTAGACCCGACAGCGCTAACGTTGGCTTTAGTTGCAGCTGCCCAAAACAACGGTGTAACTTTCAAATTTGGTGTGAATGTTTTAGGCATAAACCCACCACCTCACAACAAGGATATTTGCCAGCAACTAGAGACAACTGAGGGGAAAATAGCAGCAGATTGGTTTGTAGTTGCTGCTGGACTGGGTTCATCACCATTAGCTGCACAATTAAACCATCCCGTTGACATTCGTCCTGTACTTGGGCAAGCTTTGCAACTACGATTAGGACATTCTTTAGGTAATCCTGATTTTCAGCCAGTCATCACTGGTAATGATGTGCATATAGTTCCTGTGGGTAATGGAGATTACTGGGTAGGTGCAACGGTTGAGTTTCCCACAAATGGCAGTCATGAGATACCACCCAACACAGAATTGCTTGAGTCTGTAAAACAACAAGCAATCGCCTTCTGTCCAGATTTAGCAAAAGCCACCACTATCCGCACTTGGTCTGGTTTGCGTCCCCGCCCCGAAGGACGCCCCGCCCCTGTGATCGAGAAATTACCAGGTTTTAATAACGTCCTGCTTGCTACCGGACACTATCGTAATGGCATTTTACTTGCACCCGCCACTGCTGACGCGATTCGTGAGATGATTATCTCTAATTAGAAAAAAAGCAGGTTTGTAGTAAGCACTGAAGCGCTTAAATATTTAAGGACTAAAGTCTTTACTACAAACCCATTTATTTTATTGACGCCCTTGCATTTTTAATAAAATGTCTATAACAGAACATAAAACTACCGTAGATTCACGAGAATGGTTTTACAGATTAGCAGAACCAATTGGTAGAACTGATTTATTACCAGTTTTATTGCTACATGGTTTAGTCTCGCAGAGTTACAGTTGGCGTAAGATTTTACCCGCATTAGCACAACAAGGAACAAAAGCGATCGCACCAGATTGGATTGGTTTTGGTTTTTCCTCTAAACCTGAAAAAAGAGATTTTGCTTATACTCCCGATGCATTTATTACAGCTTTAGAAGGATTTGTTCAAGCTTTAGAATTAAAACGTTTTTCTTTAGTTGTGCAAGGTTTTTTAGGTTCTGTAGGGCTGCAATATGCCTTACGTCATCCAGAACAAATTGCCAATATTACTATACTCAATACACCAATTTCTAGCACTGTTAAATTACCTTGGAAAATTCAACAAATGGGTCTACCTTTGGCAGGTGAAATGATGACCCAAGACCCCCTTTTAGTAGACCGAACTTTAGAAGGTGGTAGCCGTTATGTCATTCCTGACAAAGATTTAGATGTTTACCGTCAACCATTCTTGAAAACATCTGCTGCTGGACGCGCACTTCTATCAACAATTCGCAATTTACAACTAGCAAAAGCCATGTCTGAAATCGAAACTGGTTTCAAAGATTGGCAACAACCAATATTAATTCAATGGGGAGTGATTGACCCTTGGTTGAATGTAGATATAGCAGAAAATTTTGCTAAATCTGTACCAAATGGAGAATTAGTCAAATTAAATAATGTTGGGCATTATCCACAAGAGCATTACCACGAAACTATTTTGCAAGATTTGTTGCCCTTTGTGCGTCGTGCTGAGTCTAGTTGATGAATAATCAGGCTGAACCTACTCAGCGATCGCATTTTGCAAGTTAGGGAAATGGGTTAGATGTTCAAAGCGAACACAGATACACATAGATAAACACAGATTTTGCGATCGCTACTAAGCACTACATCCTAAATTGTTGAGTGATGCTTGAAAGTGCCAATTTCTTTACCTTGGAGATTCCACAACTTGGTTGTGTTGTCAAATGATGCAGTCGCAATCGTTTTGCCATCTGAGTTAAACACCACGTTTATTTGTCGTTACAAATGACCAATGACAAAAAACACAATAGATTACGGTTTGCTGAAAATTTACCCAAAATTGTGAGTTACCCTCCATAATGAGGTCAAAGAAAGCAATCCACAATTAATTAACGGTGTTCCCGTGATTGGAATTGTTATTGTTTCTCACAGCAGACGGCTAGCAGAAGGTGTGCGAGAACTTGCATTACAGATGGTTCAAGGCCATGTTCCCATCGCTTTAGCAGCAGGAATTGATGATCCAGCAAATCCTCTAGGTACGGATGCAATGCAGGTTTATGAGGCGATCGCATCTGTATATAGTGATGATGGTGTGTTGGTGCTGATGGATCTCGGTAGCGCCTTGATGAGTGCAGAAATGGCGCTAGAGTTTTTCCCCAGCGAACAACAACAGCACATACATCTGTGTGCAGCGCCTCTAGTTGAAGGTGCGATCGCCGCAGTAGTTGCGGCCTCATCTAACAGTGATATTCAATGGGTAATTACGGAAGTACAGGAGGCGTTAGTAGCAAAAGCAACTCAGTTAGGTTTGGCTGATTGTCATTTGTCATCAGTTATTAGTGAAGAACCAATGATTAATGACAAGGGACACACAAGCCAAATCAGTTTGACTGTCAGTAATAGATTTGGATTGCACGCCCGACCGGCAGCTCAATTTGTCAGCTGTGCCGCCCGATTTCAATCACAAATTAAAGTAAGGAATGTTACTAAAGGTAGTGATTTTGTCCGTGCTGACAGTATCAACCAAGTAGGAATGTTAGGAGTACGTCAAGGGGACGAAATAGTCATTACTGCTACTGGACTAGATGCAGAAGAAGCACTAGCCGCATTACAAACACTAGTCACCACCAACTTCGGCGAAGACAAAACTCCTCCCCCCACTTCTGCCACTCCCCCCACCTCTGACACCCCCACTCTCTCCTCTCTCCAAGGCATCCCCGCTTCCCCTGGAGTCGCGATCGCACCTTGTTTTCGCTATCGCAAAATACCCATTACCTGGGATCCAACTACTTCTATAGAAGAACTACCGCACTATAACGTAGATAATACTAGAGAAGAGTGGCAACGTTTACAAACAGCATTGCATACTGCTCAACAAGAAATTCAAACTTTGCTGTCTCACTCTTCTATTCAAATTGGTGATGCGGAAGCTGCTATTTTTGATGCTCATTTGTTATTTTTGGCAGATCCAACTTTGCTGGAGGCGTCACAGCAACGCATTTTCACCCAGCACCTCAATGCTGAAGCTGTTTGGCAAGGAGTGATTAATGAGGTAGCAAGCAACTATCGCCGTCTTGATGATCCCTATTTACAAGAACGAATCGCCGATGTTGTTGATGTGGGACAGCGAGTATTGCGTGTATTATCAGGTACTCCGATGACGATTGTGGATGTACCCCAACCTGCGATTTTAGTTGCGGCTGATCTGACTCCCTCAGATACAGCTAGCTTAGATCCAACAAGAGTTTTGGGCATTTGTATCACGGCTGGTAGTGCCACATCACACACTGCCATTCTTGCCCGTTCTTTAGGTATTCCGGCTATTGTTGGTTTACCACCAGAAATATTACAGCTTACCGACGGCACACAGCTAGCTATTGATGGAGAGACGGGTAGAGTTTGGGTGAAACCAGAACCAGAAACCCTGGTAGCACTTCAGACAAAGCGAGATGCACACCACACAACCCAGCAACAAGCAATAACTATTGCTCACCAACCCGGCATGACTCGCGATCGCCACCCAATCAATGTATTCGCAAATGTAAGTAGTATCAATCATACACAACAAGCTGTGAATTATGGTGCAGAAGGTGTGGGACTACTGCGCACGGAATTTCTGTATCTCAATCGCACTACTGCTCCCACTGAAGAACAGCAACTAGAAGTTTACCAGGCGATCGGGCAAATTTTGGAGCACCGTCCTTTGATTATTCGTACTCTCGATATCGGTGGAGATAAATCAATTCCTTATTTGGGTGTGGGTTTAGAATCCAATCCTTTTTTGGGTTGGCGTGGGATTCGTTTTTGTTTAGATCGTCCCCTAGTGTTGAAAACCCAATTAAGGGCTATTTTACGAGCTAGCTTTCGCCATCAAATCAAAATTATGTTTCCCATGATTGCAACTGTTGCCGAAATCCAAGCAGCAAAGGCAATATTGACTGAGGTACAAGGGGAACTACGTCAGGCTGGTATCCCTTTTGATGAGGCGATGCAAATAGGGATCATGGTAGAAGTACCATCAGCAGTCACCATTGCCAACCAATTAGCTAGGGAAGTAGACTTTTTCAGTATTGGTACTAATGATCTCAGTCAATACGTGATGGCAGCAGATCGCACTAATCCCAAGGTAGCAAATTTAGCCGATGCCTTACATCCAGCAGTGTTATGCATGATCCAGCAAACCGTCGAGGCTGCACATGCTGCTGGTATCTGGGTGGGGTTGTGTGGTGAAATCGCAGCAGATCCCTTAGCAGCACCAATTTTATTAGGCTTGGGACTAGATGAAGTGAGTCTCAATCCCCAAGCTATTCCTGCATTTAAAGGTGCGATCGCTCAATTGACAATGCCACAAGCACAAGCGATCGTCACAGCAGCCTTGCAACAAGATTCTGCTACTAAAGTCAGAGAAATTGTCAATTATGAATTATGAATTACTTAATAATTTCTTTTTCACTTTACTTAGTATTGTCTGTAGACGCATTTTTGCCAAATACGTTTTTGTAAGGTTCTTGATATTACCAGAATGATGTTTTTTATGGTCAAAAAACTCATTTAATTCATCTAAAATTACTTGTAAACGTTTGATAATATTTTCATTTCGATATTCTGCCAAAAAACCTTCTGGTAGTATCGATGGTGTCCAATGTGTCAGTAGTTTGAGAATGCGTTGAAGATCATATTCTTTTGAATACCCAGCTATTTTATAGCAATTAAAGCCGGGATCTAAGTAATCAGATAGCCCACCGTTAATACTAGAAAAAACCTGACACCCACAAGTGAGAGCTTCCATTGGTTGTAAGCCAAACCCTTCACTCACACCTTGCTGTGCCCAGTATTCAGCAGAATCATAGAGATAAATTTTAGCTCGATTAAAAAGTCCTGGTAAATCCTCGACATAGGAATCAACAACAAAAACTCGGCATTTTTGTTGTAAGGCTGGAATCAATTCCTGCATTAAATATTGCGAAGACTTCCGAGCCTGAACTAACACATCAATATCTCTTTCCAAGTGGAAATTTTGAAATTCGTTGCCAATTTGATTGGGTAAATAATATATTAGCGAATGAGGTGAATATTGTCCCCAATATCCCATTGTATTCCGGCTAACCGTAATGATAGGAATACTTGCAGGTAATTTAAATCCATAACCTGCACTATGGGCATGATAAACAACATTATATTGCTTGAGCTTCGTAGCAAGTCGAGCTACATCAAATCCCCAGCTGATCACAAAAATAACATCATCTAAATTTTTCTCTTGTAACAAGTCATCAATAAAAAGTTTTCCTTCTTCTCTTTGACGATAGGTGATAACATCAGCATGACAAAGATGCTTGGCAAGATTAAATGTTTTTAATTCTGCCCAAAGCCCACCACAAGCAAACTTTCTATCTGTTCCAGGAAGTAAAAAGTAAAGCTTTCTCATTAGCTAAATTGTTGGTGGTTGGTGGTTGGTTGTTGGTGGTTGGTTGTTGGTTGTTGGTTGTTGGTTGTTGGTTGTTGGTTGTTGGTGGTTGGTGGTTGGTGGTTGGTTGTTGGTTGGGAATTAATTACATCGTTTTGTCTTCCTTGTCTCCCGTGTCCCCCCATCTCCCCATCTCCCCATCTCCCCATTGCCCCTAATCCCCACTCCCTGTCGGTCGCGGGGGCCGGTGAGTTCCCCATTGCCCCCCAACCCCACAAAGTGGGGACCCCTAGCCCCCACTTGCCCCTAATCCCCACTCCCTGTCGGT
>NZ_AJLK01000060.1 GCF_000317205.1 Fischerella muscicola PCC 7414
ATCTCCCCATCTCCCCATCTCTTCCTACTCCTCCCGCCAGCATACTTTTACAAAATACGCCTCCTGTCCCCATACATCTGTTGTACGCGTTATGTTTTCAATTTTCAAATTAAAGGGAATGGCAGTTGTGATGTATCGTTGTGCTAAAGCACCTACATCAGGGGCTAATTCTGCTGCTGTCGTTGCTGCCAATCCTAAGCCTACGAGTTGTTCTATTATGCCTGGTGGTAGCAATATATGCATACCGACAGCAAATCCTGCTGTCAACAGCATTGCTACTGATGCATTTGTACCGCAGCGAGGATGTATAGCTAAATGCCATTCCCCATTGATCAATCGATGTAAGGCAAGTGTGGCTGCACGCCGCAAGTCGCTAATATTTACCTCTCCATAAAGGTAGAATCCTTGCTCTGTGGACAATCCACCCAAGAATTTGTTATCTACCTGAACATTAATGGAGGTGAATGTGGAAGGATGGGTACTTTTTGATTCGCTCAGCACCCATACTGTAGCATGTTCTAAAGCATGAACCTGCCGGAGCATGAGAATTTCTTTCAACCCTGGGATAAAAGATAGCTGTTTAAGTAACTCAGCATCTAACGTGGGCTGAGGTGCTGTTAAATCAAAATTAAACAAGTCCAAGGGAAACCCATCTATTTTGGCTTCAGCAAAATTATTCATAAGAACACTGCTCCCTAAGCTGATGGAGCAATATATATTTCTTTCAAATGTACCCTTTCAGCCTATAGATTGTTGCTAATTTTTGTTGACTGTGACAATTTTGAATTTTGCGAAAAGTTTGTAGACACGAAGTAGCTTCCCGAAGGGTGCGGAGGTTTCCTCCGTACTCTAACCTTGAAGCCTTCGGGTACTCTACCCTACGCTCACGCCTTACGGCGTACGAGAAGCCGGGCTTCGCCCGTCTACGGGGGTTCGCATACCCTTACCGTAAGCCTATGAGCGCGTCTACGTGACGGGAAGCCCAGCCACTGCGGTGGACTCTTCTCCTGGCATAAAGGAGCCACTGCGCCCTTGGGGGTTCCAAGAGAGCACGTGGCGTCACGTGCCGTCCAAGACTGCGACCCCCTCACCGCCCTGCGGGCGTCTACAAAGCAGCGTCCCGGAGGGAACCTCAAAGCTTTTCAAGACGGATTTTGGATTGAGGTTTGCAGTTAATCTCAAATCACAAATCTAAAATCCAAAATTGATTGGCTAGGGGCTAGGGGCTAGAGGTAATAGTAATTCACAATTCCCAATACCCGATGCCAATGCCCAATGCCCCATGTCCAATACCCTCACTCGTACATTCGGGATGCTTAACCTGGCATATATTATTCTTATACTTGGCTAAAAACTGTCCCTAACCTTAACCAATCTTCCAGTAGTCTGTGGGGCTGAATTTTGAAAGGTTCACACTTAACATCAGGCGTGAGGAGAAAACGAACAAAGACCGATCAAAATGGGCTTGACAGCATACCAGTAAGTTTATTCATTATTTGGATTGGGCAAAGGACAGCAGTTTACATCATTCAAGCAGACTTTGCCCCAGTGCAAAGCCCAGCGGACAAGAGCTACTCGATTGTCTGTACCAGTTTTGGTGAGAATGTTGCTGATATGGTTATCAACTGTACGCTTGCTAATTTCAAGCTTTGCTGCAATTTCCTGATTAGTTAAGCCAGCGGCCACTAAGTCGATAATTTGCAGTTCTCTGTCTGACAGACTTACAGGGGTCTGAGACTCGCCACCAGCCATGCTTTATTTCTTCCTCCTTGGTATATGTACTCAATCACTCTTTCTCATTCTAGAAGATTCTTTTGCTGGTGGGGGTTTCGAGTGTTAGTATTAATACTCTTTTCACAAAGTGTGTAGAAAATTGGGAAGTAGAATTAGCAATTAGGAATGAAAAATTTATATTTAACTTAACCCCTTACCCCTTTGTCCATCCAAAATTCCTACCCCTCTAGCTCCTTTTTCTGTAAATCTTTTTTTGAAGGGACAGTTAGTAATTTTTTTAAAGGTCATTGATTTGATACAATTTATAATAAAAAATGGTGATTATACCGAAAAAACGTATTTTTAGCAAGCGCATCAAAAACATATTTAGAAGCAAAAAAAAAGCTGTTTAATTGTATTAAATATCGCCGCCAAAATAATAGAAATTATTGTAGATTTTTTACTGGAAAATCATCTTCCAAAATTTGAATTCAGATGAGTAATCCCCGTGTTTTGTGCCTGGGTGAAGTTTTGTTTGATTGTTTAGCTGATCAGTTGGGGCGATCGCTTGAGGAGGTGGAGTCCTGGACTCCTTATCCGGGGGGAGCACCAGCTAATGTAGCCTGTGCCTTAGTAAAGCTAGGTATACCAACGGGATTTATTGGTTGTGTAGGTGAAGATCAGCCAGGTAATGAACTGGTAGACTTATTGCAAAGAGTCGGTGTAGATACAACTGGTGTACAGCGCCATCCTACAGCACCGACGCGACAAGTTTACGTGGTTCGCTCTCTCGAAGGCGATCGCCATTTTGCCGGCTTTGGACAGTACGACACTACAGAATTTGCTGATACCCGCTTGCTAGCTAATCAATTGCCAATCAAGCTATTTGAAGCAGCAGATTTTCTAGTTTTAGGTACTTTGGAATTAGCTTATCCAGAAAGTGGCAAAGCAGTTCACCGCGCTTTGGAACTAGCGGAAGAATATAACCTCAAGGTTTTACTGGATGTAAATTGGCGTCCTGTATTTTGGACTAACCCTGACATCGCACCGCAAACAATTCGCGCCTTATTCAAACAAGTCGATTTTCTCAAACTCTCACTAGAAGAAGCCGAATGGTTGTTTGATACTAAAAAACCCAGGGAAATTTTAAACCGTCTCGACTCCGTTGAGGGTGTGATAGTGACTGATGGGGAACACGGTTGTGCTTACTCGTTTGAAGAACACGACGGTAAGTTACCCGCCTTTGCTGTTACTGTTGCTGATACAACTGGAGCAGGAGATAGTTTTGTTGCTGGGTTCATCTATCAAGTGCTTATGCATGGGATCAAAAGCTTGAGCGATCCAGTAAAAGCTAAACAAATAGTCACCTATGCCAGTGCTGTCGGAGCATTAACCACAATGAAACCAGGAGCGATCGCATCTCAACCAACAAAAGAGGAAGTGGAAGCTTTTTTGATTCAAGAAATAGGGGTGTAGGGGAAAGCAAAGCACTTACACCCCTCTAAAAGGCCTTGATCAAGGTTGGTTTTACTTCTGGCTCAGATATGCCAGTAACCAGAGGGCAAACCGTTCTAGCCCAACTAGTACAGTAATGATACCAAGTTAAGCAATGAATCCCGTGATGCCTCTCGTTTCATATTTTTATACTGCGTTTGTTCCTGTGGCGATCGCTACAATGTAAAGAATTATTCATGATTGTTAACCTTAACTTTACTTCAGAGTTTGAGGGGAAGAAGCTGTTTTCTAAACTAGGAACTGATATTTTTCACCATCAAATGTTAATCGACCAATAGGAAACCAAGAGCGACTTTTTAGATATTGCCAAGCTAAAAATAGAGTTTTCATGGTAGGGTGTTTCGCAATTTTAGCAACCTACTTTGATCTAATTCCAATATCTTTTGTGCAAATTCAATTGCTGTTTGTGATATCCGTTCGCATGGAATTATTAACATAGATTAAATCCCCAAACTCTCCCGAATATTTTGCACAATTACCTCTGGTGGTGCTGAAATATCTACATATAAAGCATCTACAGGTTCTTCAAGGGTATCAAACTGACTTTTAAGGAGTTTTTCGGACATAAAGTGATTTTGACGCTGATTCAGGCGTTTTTGAATTAAATCAAACGAGCCTTTGAGATAAACCAACTTGATACGTTCATCACCGATGAAAAAATACTGACGATAGCTAGCTTTGAGTGCAGAACACGCCAGTACTACATTTTGATTGTCTTCCAACCATTTTTTGATCGCTGCTTGTATGTCTTGCAGCCAGGGTAAGCGATCGCCATCATCTAGAGATATACCACGCCGCATTTTATCGATATTTTGAGGTGAATGGAAATTATCAGCGTCGCTCAATTCCCAGCTCAAAGAATCTGCTAATAGTTTAGCGATGGTGCTTTTACCGGAACCGGAAACACCCATGACAAGAATTACCATTTATTGTTTGTGTTCTTGCTGGTACTAATGTACTTATACTAGTAAAAACAATTTACTTTACTAAGCTTACAAACTTTTAGAAATTACACATAGTCCTTAAAAGTATCCGTAGCTAGAGACTAAGCCCCTTGTAAGGCTGTGGGAGTGTAAGTGCTTTCCTTTTCCCTACACCCTATTTCTTGACACATGGCTAAATCACACAAAAAGGAAGAAATCTTCTCTATCCTTTCTCAAATTCCAGAAAATCCTACCACTGAAGAAGCGATCGCTATCTTGCGTCAAGTCCTCAATAGTAAGTATTCTGTTGCTATTGCCAGAGCCGCAAAGATAGCGGGTAAGTTTGCTATTGTTGAGCTGATTCCCGATTTGGTAGCAGCTTTTGCTCGCATGATGGTCAATCCTACGGTGACAGATGGGGGTTGCTTAGCTAAAAAAGAAATTGCCCAAACACTTTACTACTTAGAATACAGCGACGAAAGCTTGTTCTTGGAAGGTATTAGGCATGTGCAGATGGAACCAGTTTGGGGAGGTAAAGAAGATACTGCTGCTCATCTACGGGGAATATGTGCCTTGGGTTTGGCGAGGATGAACTACGCTGATGTGATGAACGAACTAGCAGATTTGCTGGCTGATCCCAAACCAGAAGCTAGGGTGGCGGCTGCAAAAGCGATCGCCTACAGTAACAATTCCCAAGGTGTACCATTATTGCGTTTGAAAGTCCGCCTTGCTGATCCAGCACCTCAAGTTCTCTGTGAGTGTTTCACAGCCCTGTTGCAACTTGCTCCCCAACAGTCACTCCCTTTGGTTGCTAGTTTTCTATTTGCCCCAGAAGAGCAAGTTTGTGAATTAGCAGCCCTAGCGTTGGGTGAATCAAGATTGGATGCAGCATTTGCTACTCTCAAAAGCTGGTGGGAACAAACAAAAAATGCAGAACTATCTCGAACTGGACTGTTAGCGATCGCCATGTTGCGAAACGAACCAGCTTTTGAGTTTCTAATATCACTTATTGCAGAAGGAAAACACGTAGACGCTCAGAATGCGATCGCTGCTTTGAGTATTTATCAAAATGATTTGGAACTGTGGAAACGAGTTCGTCAGGGAGTGGAACAGCGAGGAGATATTAGGTTACTGCAAGAGATTGAGTGAATCTCATAGTTCATCTTGATCGGCTGCATAATCTCAGCTACAGCTTTGGAAGTTGTTTGCATATCTCGGATCAATGCAGCAGCCTCTTCAGTAGTCAAATCATGTATTTCGATTACATGTCGTTTGAGAACTAGACAGCAGTGACCTTTCATGGGAGCATCTTCAACACTAGTTAGGTATGATGCTTTTAATTCAGCAACAATGCCAAAGGGCTTACTATTTTGGCATACTGGACAGAACTCGCTACTTCTCAATCGCTGCCATTCTTCAGGATTTACCCATTTACTCATAATCTGGATCTGATTGATATGCAAATTTAGATCTGCAACAAATTCGCGATCGCCTGTGGTAATGGTAGAATAATCATCACTAACAAAGCCATTGCGAACAATCCCCAAACATCACGTTGGTTGTCCAGTTCAGTGACATCATTTAAAGCAGGTTCATCCATTAGGGGTATAAACAACAAGATTAGTGCCCACAAGAAAAATCCTGGTTGCACTAAAGATAACAACAGCAACAGCAGACGCGCAACTTGACCAATTAAGATAGCGTTTCTTTGCCCAAACATTGCATGGACAATGTGACCCCCATCTAACTGTCCCACTGGCATCAAATTCAATGCAGTGACGATCAGTCCTAAACAAGCAGCGACAGCTACTGGATGTAAATCAATAGCTGATTGTGGTGTTAATTGACTACCCAAAGCCAGCTTGGAGAGCAGTGCTAGCAAAATAGAATATTTGGGATTGAGCGCATCAGGATTTAATAGTCCTGTTTTTTCTTCTGGGAAATTCACAACGTCAGAGTGAGCTAAACCCCAAATCAATAGCGGTAACGTTACCACAAAACCTGCCAAAGGCCCAGCAATACTCACATCAAATAAAGCTTTACGGTTTGGTACAGGACTACGCATCTTAATAAATGCACCAAAAGTTCCCAAGAAAAATGGCATGGGAATAAAGTAAGGCGGAGTTGAGCGAATTTTATAGCGTCTTGTCGCCATTAAATAGTGACCGAGTTCGTGGACACCCAAAATAAACATCAAAGCTAGGGCGTAGGGTAATCCTTGCAAAATCAGACTTGGATTAGATTGAAGTTGGCGGATTGTCAAATCAAGACCAGCAATTTCTACTCCAACCTTAGTAGTTGTTACCAAAGTGGCTAATAATAGTAACAATGCCCAACCAATTTGTTTTAATTGTTCTTCTTGTCTAGGTGTATTAGCCTGAGTAACTAGAGTATTAGGAACAAGTACAAAGAAGGGTTTGCCATTGACACCTTCTTGAAAGAACACTAAAAATCGACCTGCAAATTTTGTTTCTATATTTTCTTTAATTTGTTGGTACGCTTCGGTTGGTTTGCTTCTTAACTGCCCTCGGCAAATTACAGCTTGAGGTCTATACTCTATATTCTGGATGTAATATAAAGACCAAGGAAAACAATCTCGCAGTTTTTGTTCTTCGTTTGGCTGAATCGGACGCACGGGAGTTGGTTCTGGACTGGGCACTGTTGTGGGTTCTGTTTGTGGCGCTTGAGCTTCAGTTTGTTTGTCTTGTTGCGGTTGGCGTCCCCATTGAAATAGCACCCAGTATAAAATAGGACAAATGACTAATGGCCAAATCATTAGTGATCGCGGTAGTGGTTGTTTCTCTCCATACATTACTGTCCATCCTGTCCACAATATTGCTGGAGTCATTAATACCAACCACAATAACCAGACGGGCGTCTGGGTGAGGCGAGCAACACTACGTTGCACCATTAGATAAGTAATTAGTCCCAGTAGAATCAGAAACCAAACTGTCATGTGATTTTTGTTGATTTTGAAATGTCAGTCCAAACTTGTGGTCAACCGCACCACTATTATTGCCACAAGATAGACACTATCCCGCTTTTTTATTTAGAGAAGTTTTATACTTAAACCGGATTTGTCAAGACTCCTCAAGGAAATTGTTTTTCTCATGTGTCCCTTGTCTCAAGAATCAAATCATACAGCCAAGCCACCACAGGAAGTCCTAGATAATATTTTTGCATTTCCGCCAAATCGGGACACACTAGGGGGAACAGCTTATTTTATTGTCGGAAATGAAGGCAACATTCTGATTGATTGTCCTGCTTTTGACCAAACTTACCAAGATTTTATGCGATCGCATGGTGGTATAAGTTGGTTATTTCTCACCCACAGAGGTGCTATTGGTAAGACAGTAGAATATCAGCAAACCTTCGATTGTAAAGTTTTAATTCAAGAGCAAGAAGCATATCTCTTGCCTGAGCTAACTGTAACTACTTTTAGTCAGGAATTTGTCCTTGATTCCATCACAAAAGTGATTTGGACTTGTGGGCATTCTCCCGGCTCATCTTGCCTTTATTATAGTAAGTTTGGAGGTGTGCTGTTTTCTGGACGTCACTTACTTCCCAACCAGCAAGGCGAGCCAGTTCCATTACGAACAGCTAAGACTTTTCACTGGCATAGGCAAATCAAAAGCATCAAAATGCTTTTAGAACGATTTACTCCAGAAACACTTCAATACATTTGCCCCGGAGCAAACACAGGTTTTCTCCGAGGCAAACGTGTAATAAATAATGCATATGAACGCCTAGCCACTCTAGATTTAGCAACACTATTGCAGACGCAAGCCATATTTTAAAGGGATAGGGGATTAGGAGGAGACAAGGAAGAATATATCAAAATATTTTCCATGTCCCTGTCAAAGAGTGTCCCTTTGTCCCCCTTGTCCTCCTTTTCCCCTTTCCCCAGTTAACCCGCCCCACCTGCCAGCACAGAGTGTTGTGTCAGCACTTCCATTGCTGCTTGATATTGCAAGTCAGCTTCTGTACCAATCTGTTCGCGAGTAATTGGCACAGAGGCAATTATTTTGTCTGGTTTTATACCTAATTTATTAATGTCTCTATGGTTTGGGGTTTCGTACTTGGCGATGGTAACTGCTAAACCAGAACCATCGGATAATTCAAACAAGGATTGAATTAAGCCTTTACCAAAGGTAGTTTCGCCTACGAGTATGGCACGACCGTTATCTTGCAATGCACCAGCGAGGATCTCACTAGCACTAGCTGTGCCTTCATTCACTAGAACAACTAGTGGATCATTTGTGAGTGCTGGGCCAAATGATTCAAAGCTGCCTTGAATGCCTTGACGATTGGCTGTGTACACGATCGTACCAGAATCTAACCACAAACGTGCAACTTCAATTCCTGCTTGTAGTAAGCCTCCAGGGTTATTTCGCAAATCTAGAATATATGCAGATGCACCTTTTTTTTCTAAACTATTAATGGCGTGTGCCAACTCCGTAGCAGCATTAGCATTAAATTGAGTGAGGCGAATATACCCAAATGGGAGTCCTCCTGGAGTATTTTGTAACTCTGCGACCACAGGGTTTAAAGAAATGCGATCGCGCATCACTCGAAACTCTTTCTGCCCTTCTCCGTCCCGTTCGATAACTAACGTGACTAAACTACCAATTGGGCCACGCATTCTAGCAGCTGCTTCATCAAGTGTAAGGTTTTGTGTAGCAACACCTTCTATTTTGACAATGCGATCGCGCGGCTGGATTCCCGCTTTTTCTGCTGGTGAGCCTGCAATCGGAGCTACTACTTCCAAACCGCCTGTCTGTTGATTTAAAGCAATTTGCAAGCCTACCCCAGTCAGTTCTCCAGAAGTATTGACCTGTAAACTCCGGTATTGCTCTGGATCTAAAAAACGAGTGAAGGGGTCATCAAGGCTTTTGAGCATTTGCTGAATTGCTGTGTATGCTGCTTTTTGGTCTGGGAGAGATGCAGAAAGAATTTTTTGCCTCACAGCTGCCCAATTTTGATGATTAAACGTGTCATCTAAATAAGTACGGTTTACAATTCGCCATACTTCTGATACCAGCTTTTGTTCTTGAGTCAAAGCCATTGCTGGTTGACAAAAATTGCAAAATCCTAGCCAAAACGCGACAAAAAGTGACAATGCAACCCGAAAAACCTGTTTATGCATTAACCCCATTTTTAATCCCACTTTTTACCCAAAATTGCTTAGTTTAGACACAAGTAACTTAATTTTGACCTCTTACAAAAGTCGGGTAAGGAGAAAGGGGAAAAGGCAAAGAATCTTTACCCTTTAACCTTTACTCTCTTACTTTTGCAATCGGTATATGAAATCTATCTGTCGACTATGTTACTTTTTTTATAGAAGTGGTGGATTGGGAAATCAAGAGGTTTAATCTCCTGATTCGGTGCAAATCCCCCTCTACAAACGATAAAATCTACTTTGTGTCCAGCATTTTTTGATTGGGTGCAAAGAGAACGCAATATATTCCATCTTTGCAGAGTGTTAAGTTTTTTTAAATTTATTAACACTCTTAAGGCTCATCAACAAACGAGCTTTTCTCCTCTTTGCTAAAGGAGATTAGGGGGATAGCGGACTGAGGCTTAGCAACTAAGCCGGATGACTCCCGATTCCCGATTCCTGATCCCTACTCCCCAATCACCAATCCCCGGTAAGTTGGGAGATTTATTAACCGCGATCGATTTCTAGGAACTTGAGATTGTATGGCCAACGTTTATGACTGGTTCGAGGAGCGCTTGGAGATTCAAGCGATCGCTGATGACGTCACCAGCAAGTACGTCCCTCCCCATGTCAACATCTTCTACTGCCTGGGTGGAATTACCCTCACTTGCTTTTTAATCCAGTTTGCCACTGGATTTGCCATGACATTCTACTACAAGCCAACTGTAACGGAAGCTTATGCCTCTGTGCAGTACATCATGAATGAAGTGAGCTTTGGTTGGTTAATTCGCTCCGTCCACAAATGGTCTGCCAGCATGATGGTGCTGATGATGATTCTGCACGTATTCCGGGTTTACCTCACTGGCGGCTTTAAAAAGCCCCGCGAGTTAACCTGGGTGAGTGGAGTCATCCTAGCGGTAATTACCGTTTCTTTTGGCGTCACCGGCTATTCTCTGCCTTGGGACCAAGTTGGCTACTGGGCGGTGAAAATCGTTAGCGGTGTACCAGAAGCAATTCCCGTAGTTGGCACCTTGATTTCTGAACTGCTGCGCGGCGGTTCTAGCGTTGGACAAGGAACACTAACTCGTTACTACAGTGCCCACACCTTTGTGTTGCCTTGGCTAATTGCCGTCTTCATGTTGTTTCACTTCTTGATGATTCGCAAGCAAGGGATTTCCGGTCCATTGTAATTTGAGATGGGGGTGAAGCATTCTTTGTGGCAGTTAGCCTACCAGCCACAGAGCTTGAAAGCATGAATGCTTCTCCCATAAAGTCATCAGGTACTGACTTTCAGTTTTCAGATTCAGTTGTTTGTTTTAAACTGAAATAAAAAATAACAAGCTTATTGACACATAGAAGACAAAAAAACAAACAGTTGCATCTTAAGCTGAAAGCTAGTGCCTGAAGCTCGAGGCTTAAACAAATGCTTTAACTCGATGTCAGCAGGAGAGCACATAAAAAAATGGCAACACTAAAGAAACCAGACCTAAGCGATCCTACCTTAAGAGCCAAACTAGCCAAAGGTATGGGTCATAACTACTATGGCGAACCCGCTTGGCCCAATGACCTACTCTACGTCTTTCCAGTTGTAATCATGGGAAGTTTCGCTTGCATTGTGGCTCTAGCAGTATTAGATCCTGCTTTGGTTGGAGAACCAGCAAATCCCTTTGCAACACCACTAGAAATTTTGCCAGAGTGGTATTTGTACCCTGTATTCCAAATTTTGCGCTCAGTTCCCAACAAACTCTTAGGAGTATTGTTGATGGCATCTGTACCTCTGGGACTGATCCTTGTTCCCTTTATTGAGAACGTCAACAAGTTTCAAAATCCCTTCCGTCGTCCTGTAGCAACAGCAGTTTTTCTTTTCGGTACTCTAGTTACCCTCTACTTAGGTATTGGTGCTACTTTCCCATTGGATAAATCTTTGACTTTGGGATTGTTCTAAACTCAGTACCATAAACCTAATTTGACGCCTGTGGGTTTTCTCAACAAGTGCGGATGTACTTTAATTGAGAAGTCTACAGGTGTCAATTTTAATAATCTAGTTTGCGTTTTAGATTTGTAAGTTTTTCTGATTTTAAATTTTGGATTACAATATTATTCCAAAATCTATAATCTATAAAATGATAGTAGATATAAATAACTGGAATCTAGTTAAACATAAATGTCATGGTTAATGATAGCAGCTGGTTTCAGGTTATCTTGCGTTATTGGGACTAAATAATATCATGGTTAAACTTGACCTTATAGTCTTTAGTAATTGGTGAGTCTCTAAATAACATATGACAAGCAACTAGGAAAGTTGGTAGTTGTTGGTGAGCCAGCGCGCAGAAAAAGAGGTTTCCATGCTAGGTGTCTTATGCCGGAAGACCATTTTTACAGAAGCCACTGTTCGTCCTACGGCAGTCGCTTATGGGAGGCTTTATGTTGGTGTAAAAACTACGGTTGTTGCTCTTCGCTAAATGCCATCCGTTTAAGGAAGCTTCAACAAGTAGGGTTATTTCTAACAAAAAAACAAAACATATTTATGCTGATCTTCTTACAAACATTTTTCAGCCATATACATATATGCCAAGGCCAATGCTTAGCATAGTGCAGCAAGATCATTTGAGTGTGAAGAGCGAACTCAAGCTTCTAAACCGGGTGCAACAGTGGTTTGAACAATTCTGTTTGCAACATTTATCTAAACTTGATTGGTCAGAAGGTCAACTTCATCGCCTTAACCTAGCATTAGCAGAAGGTTTTACTAATGCCGTCCGCCATGCTCATCATACCCTCCCTCCAGAAACAACCATTGATATAGACGTTTCTCTATGGATGGATCGACTAGAGATTAGAATCTGGGATTATGGCAAACCTTTTAATCCTGATGCGATCACTGAACCAGAGCCAGGTACTCTGCAAGTCGGTGGGTATGGATGGTTCCTACTGCGACGCTTGGTTGATCAAGTTGTCTACGAACGTGGCGCAGATGGTAGGAATTGCTTGCTGATCGTTAAGTATGGTCTACAAAGGCAGCAATAAGGTTTTTGTTTAACTTTATATTTCAAATAGTTAGTAGTAAATACATATAAATCTTTAAACTTGGCGAGCGCTGCAAATAAGGTGCAGCACAAGAGTGTTTTCAAATCTTGAACTGCGAGTTTCCATTAACATTATTTAATATTCCTTATATAAATTAAATAAATATTGAAGCGATCGCCAGCAATCAAATATTTTATAAAACAAAATCCACCTATAATTCAGGTGGATTTGCTTAATTATTTAGTGGATCCGAGCAGAGTCGAACTGCTGTCCAAACTGGGTATTGACCCCCCGCTCTTTCACAGGCTTAGCCTTTCTTACCCTCAAGGCGGGGAACGTTCATTATCCCGAACGGTAGGATGCTCTGGTAAAGTCTTTGCTAACAAGTCCACCAGAGGGAACTTATCAGCGCATCCGTTGGGGTTTGCCTCTAGCCCTTAACGGAGTCAGACTAGAAGCGCTCGAACCTATAAGAGGCTATTAGGCAGCTACAAGAGCTTCCTTACGAGCAAATTTTACGATGTTGTTCGCATTTACTTTTTTTTGAGCCTTGGATTTACGAGAGATGACTCACTCTCGACCTGAATCACAGGGTAGCTTTCGCCAGCCTGTCAAAACCGGTACGGACCCATGAAGTTCACATACTCTTATTATACTGTGCAGTTTTGAAATGTACCACTTGGAATTTTAGATTTTGGATTTTTGATTTTGGATTGAAAATTCTGTACTAATTCCCATCTAAAATCTAAAATCTAAAATCTAAAATCTTTTCTTATGTAAGTGCTTCAGCACCGCCTACAACCTCAAGAATTTCCTGAGTAATAGCGGCTTGCCGTGCTTTGTTGTAGGACAGGGTAAGGTTATTGATCAATTCACCAGCATTATCGCTGGCATTGCTCATGGCTGTCATGCGAGCGGCCAGTTCGCTAGCTGAGGATTCTTGTAATGCCCGTAATAGTTGGTTCGTCAGATACAGAGACAGCAGAGAATCCAAAATTTGGGTTGGATCTTGCTCGAAGATCATGTCGCGGGGTAGGGGACGAGTCTGAGTAGTGACTTTCTGCCGTTCGACTTCAAACTGACCACCACGAGTGGTGAGACGGAAAATTTCGTCATCTGCGGTTTCTAAACCTTGGGGGTCGAGAGGAAGCAGGGTTTGTACTACTGGACGGGAGCTTACCAAAGAGACGAAGCGAGTGTAAATCAATTCGACGCGGTCTACGCTTTCTGATAGGAACAGGGAAAGCAATTCATTGGCAATATTAGAAGCTTCTGTGGCGGTGGGGATTTGTTCTAAACCAGTATAAACCGCATCGATTGGTTGATTACGACGTTGGAAATACTGT
Source organism: Fischerella muscicola PCC 7414 (assembly GCF_000317205.1). GTDB lineage: Bacteria > Cyanobacteriota > Cyanobacteriia > Cyanobacteriales > Nostocaceae > Fischerella > Fischerella muscicola. The sequence goes on from NZ_AJLK01000060.1 coordinate 13,680, forward strand.
GTAGCTTTTCGTCCTACCAGTACTAATTTATAATCTACGCCTTCTGCTTTGAGTTCCTTAGTGCGAGTTTCCGCCCGTTTGATGACGTTGGTGTTGTAACCACCACAAAGACCGCGATCGCCTGAAATTACCAATAGCCCTACTGATTTGACTTCCCGTTTTCTAAGTAAGGGTAGGTTAGCGTCTTCAAACCGCAGACGAGCTTGTAAACCGTAGAGTACTTGTGCCAAGCGGTCAGCGAAGGGGCGGGTGGCTAATACCTGCTCTTGGGCACGACGCACCCTTGCAGCAGCCACCAGCCGCATGGCTTCTGTAATTTTTTTGGTATTTTTAACCGACTGAATGCGATCGCGTATTGCTTTGAGATTAGCCATAATCTTTATGAATTGGTAATTGGTAATTGGGGAAAAGGTAATTGGTAATTGGGTAAAAGGTTTTACCATTACCCATTACACATTACCTATTACCCATTTCCTATGCTGTTGCCAAGAAGGTCTTTTTGTATTCGTTGATTGCTTCTTTCAAAGCTGCTTCTTCGCTGTCACCTAGTGCTTTTTGGGTTTGCACACCTTGGACATACTGTGGTTTGCTGGTCTTTAAGTATTCCCGCAGACCCTTAGCGAAGGCTGTGACTTTAGCAGTAGGAATGTCGTCCAAATAACCGTTTAGACCAGCATAGAGAATGGCTACTTGCTCATATACTGCTAGAGGTGAGTTTTGGGGCTGTTTGAGGAGTTCCCGTAAACGCTGACCCCGTGCTAGCTGATCCTGAGTGGTTTTATCAAGGTCAGAAGCAAATTGAGCGAAAGCTTGTAATTCGTCAAACTGAGCCAACTCTAGCTTTAACTTACCAGCAACTTTCTTCATCGCCTTGGTTTGAGCGGCAGAACCCACACGGGATACAGAAATACCAGGGTTAATAGCAGGACGAATACCAGCGTTAAACAAGTCAGAAGATAAGAATATCTGACCGTCAGTGATGGAAATCACGTTGGTGGGGATATAAGCAGATACGTCACCTGCTTGGGTTTCGATAATCGGTAGGGCAGTCATACTGCCTTTACCCAATTCATCACTTAGTTTAGCTGCCCGTTCCAACAAGCGGGAGTGGAGGTAGAAAACATCTCCAGGATAAGCTTCCCGTCCGGGTGGACGACGCAACAGCAAGGACATTTGACGATAAGCTGCGGCTTGCTTGGAGAGGTCATCGTAAATTACTAGGGTCGCTTTGCCTTTGTACATGAAGTACTCAGCAATTGACGCACCAGTGTAAGGAGCCAGGTATTGTAGGGACGCAGGTTCACTGGCGTTAGCAGCAACAACAACGGTGTAGTCTAGGGCGCCTTTGTCTTGCAATGTTTGGATGACGTTGGCGACAGTAGAAGCTTTTTGACCGACTGCCACGTAAACACAAATTACATCTTCTTCTTTCTGGTTAATGATAGTGTCGATCGCGATCGCTGTTTTCCCAGTCTGACGGTCACCAATAATCAATTCCCGCTGACCACGACCGATGGGAATCATCGCGTCGATCGCAGTAATCCCGGTTTGTAGGGGTTCGTGTACAGACCGACGAGCAACGATACCAGGTGCTGGCGATTCAAGCAAACGGCTTTCGGTGGTTTTGATTTCACCTTTACCATCAATCGCACGACCCAAAGCATCGACAACACGTCCAATCAAGGCTTCCCCTACAGGAACCTGAGCGATTTTGCCTGTAGCTGTAACGGTACTTCCTTCTTGAATTGAGTGACCTTCACCCATCAACACTACACCAACGTTGTCTTCTTCTAAGTTGAGGGCGATGCCGACTGTACCATCTTCAAACTCTAACAATTCCCCAGCCATGGCCTTTTCTAGACCATAAACACGGGCAATACCGTCACCTACTTGTAAAACTGTACCAACGTTAGCAACTTTGACTTGTTGGTCGTATTGCTCGATTTGTTGCTGAATAATGCTGCTAATTTCGTCAGGTCTGATGCTAATTGCCATTTGTCTATCTTGCTTTTTGGTGAGACAACAGGAGTTAAGAACTTATGAACTATGAATACTCAAAATTTTTATAATTCATAATTCACAATTCACACAATTCATAATTTTTAGGCGCTTGTTAAGCGCAAAGACAGGCGACGCAGTTGACCCCGCAAACTAGCGTCAATTACCTGAGAACCTACTTTAATAATGACACCACCAATAATGTCAGGGTCGATTTTGGTTTCTAGTTCTACTTCGCGAGCATTGGTCATGGCAATGACCTTTTGTTTTACTGCTGAGGCTTGTGCTTCACTCAGAGGAACAGCAGAAACCACTTCTGCTAACACTGTTTGTTTGAGCTGCCGTAACAGTGCCAAATATTGTCGGCAAATTTCTTCCAACAACATAATGCGCCGTCTATCTACCAACAGCATTAAAAAATTACGGAAATAAGTGTTAGCACCTTCACCAAGAATCCGGTTGAGAACTGCTTTTCTATCTTCAGCCTGGATAAAGGGGTTGTTAAGAAACTTTTGTAGCTCATCACTGCTAGACAACAAGTTCAGCAAAGCACGAATATCTTCGCCGAACTCTTCTGTCAAATTCCTGGACTGGGCTACTGACATCAAAGCCTCTGCATAAGGCAGGGCTATTTCTCCTAATCCTGCATTGCCTTTCATCTGTTGCCTCCCAGTAGCGCGATACTACTATCAATCAATCTTTGTTGAGCATCGTCGCCAATTCCACTGCGGAGTTCCGACTCGGCTTTTTGCAATGCCATTGCCACTACCCGTTGCCGTAGTTCGGCAAATGCTCGCTCTCTTTCTGTATCTAAATCGCGGGCGGCTGTTTCTTTCATTCGTTCCACTTCCTCTGCTGCCCGCGCTAAAATTGCTTCACGAGCTGAGCGAGCGTTTTCTTCGGCAGCTTTGCGAATTTGTTGCGCTTCTGCTTGTGCCTGAGTCAACTTTTGTTGTGCGTCGGAAAGTTGGGCTGCTGCTTCTTTGGCACGTTCCTCTGCTTCCCGAATTGCAGTTTCAATATTTGAGCGTCGCTCGCTGAGGGTGTTACTGATAACTTTACGCCCAAAGTAAAATAAAACACCAATTAGAATTGCCAGGTTAATTATATTGGTTTCAAGAATATTGAAGTTTAGACCAAAACCGCCTGGCGATTCTGCTTCTGCCGCCTCTGTGGCTAATAACAAGACACTTCCTACAATACCCATCTACAACTGCGCTGCTCCCTTGCTAATCGTAAGTTAGAACTTTTCCCAAAGGAAAAAAGTGTCCATGCGTGACACTTAATTCAGCGCTCACCGGACAAAAGCCCCGCAGCGCATGTACTTTTTGGAACCTAATATTGTCAGATGTCAACAATCACTTTATTTGACTAAAGAAGGTCCCAAGAGTTTTTCTAAAATCTGCCTGCTGAAGGCATCTACCTGTTGCTCCAAGGAACTTAAAGCTTCCTGCTTCTGCTGTTCTATTTCTTGAGCCACTTGTTCTCGTTGCGCCTGAGCTTCTTTTTGTGCTTCAGCGATTTTCTCGGCAGTAATTTTTTGAGCTTCAGTCTGAGCTTGAGCAATGACATTTTGAGATTGCCTACGGGCTTCCGCTAGCTGTTGCTCATATTCCTTGGTCAATCGCTCGGCTTTAGCCAAGCGTTCCCGAGCTTCAAGGTTATTCGTTCGGATGTAATTATCGCGATCGTCCAGTACCTTGGTCAATGGCTTGTAGAAAATCACATTTAAAACAGCTGCCAACAGCAGGAACTGCAATGCCATCAAGGGCAAGGTAGCATCGAAATCAAACATTTCTCTCCTTTTTGGCTGTAACAGCAGTTTTTGTGGCTAGCAATATTGATTTACCTTTGATTAAAGGTAAATCTAGACTCAGAGACGTGATACCAAATTGGGATAATTTAGTATCATTTTGAGATTTTCGCCAAATCTCAAATCCAAAATTGGTATGAGTCATCACGTCTCCAAAAATCACGGAAAAGTTTTAGAGATTAAGCAAATGGGTTAGCAAACAGTAATACCAACGCAATCACCAGACCATAGATTGTCAGTGATTCCATAAACGCCAATGTTAACAGCAGTGTACCGCGAATTTTTCCTTCTGCTTCTGGCTGACGGGCGATACCTTCTACTGCTTGACCTGCGGCATTACCTTGACCAATACCAGGACCGATAGCAGCTAAACCAATTGCTAAAGCGGCAGCGAGAACTGAAGCAGCAGAAATCAATGGATCCATGTTGATTTTCCTTACCTTAAGTAAAAAACAAACGGTTTGCGATTTTGTTTCTTAGAGTTGGAACTGAATTTAATTTCCAGTCTTCAACATCTAATCATTACATCAACTGAGGACTCTAATGTTCCTCATGCTCTTCCCCACCATGTCCCTCCATTGCCTCGTGAATATAAGCTCCTGCAAGGGTAGCAAAAACCAGGGCTTGAATGGCGCTGGTAAACAAACCAAGAGCCATCACCGGCAGAGGAACAAATAGAGGGACTAATAGAACTAGTACCGCCACCACTAATTCATCCGCCAATATGTTTCCAAAAAGACGGAAGCTTAGGGAAAGAGGTTTGGTGAAATCTTCTAGAATCGCGATTGGTAATAGAACCGGTGTTGGTTCGATATACTTTTTAAAGTAACCCAGACCGCGCTTGCTAAAACCAGCGTAAAAGTAAGCTAAAGAAGTCAATAACGCCAGTGCTACTGTCGTATTGATGTCATTGGTTGGAGCGGCCAATTCACCAGATGGCAGTTTGATGAGCTTCCAAGGAATTAAAGCGCCCGACCAATTTGATACGAAAATAAACAGAAATAATGTGCCGATGAAAGGCACCCAAGGACGATACTCTTTCTCACCTAGCTGGTTTTTAGTCAAATCCCGAATAAATTCTAGGGCATATTCCATAAAATTCTGTATGCCACTAGGAATTCTTTGGACGTTTCTAGTAGCGGCAATTGAAGCCACTACTAAAATGGCAATCACAAACCAGGAGGTAAGAAAAACTTGTCCATGTAGTTTTAGATTACCCAATTGCCAGTAGAAATGATGTCCTACTTCTAATTCGGCAAGGGTGAAGGAATTGAAGAAGTTCAGAAAATTGAGCATTTTCTTCCCAAATCAACTAATTCTCCAATGTTAAGCTGGAGAACAGAAACTAGAAGCCTGGTGTGGATTTACTGAAGGCAAACTCACATTGAGCCTTTTTAAGGTTTTGGAATATTTGGCAAGCCAGAGATAAAAGCTTCTCTAACTACATAAAAGATGAGCGTGGCTTTATATGTCAGAAATCCCAAAAATATGGGCATGATTTGCAGTTCATTCCACCGGGATGCCAGCAGAATTATCACTACTAACAGGGCAAACCGATTTTTATTCAGCTGCCGCTTTTGTGGGCCTAAGCGCTCAACATCTTTTGCCAACATCCTCATGTAAAGCATACCCGTAAATGCCCCAAGAAGATAATTGAGGGCAATATTTAGGGAATAAAAAATCCACACAGAGATAAAAACAATCCCCGTCAAGACAAGCGTGATTAGCAAAAACTCTTGATAGAGTTTATAAAACTCTTGCATAGAGTTTACTGGTTCTGTGTCCTCAAAACCAGGCATTGAATCTTGTCGTGTTGTCGGTGTGGGATCAGTTGATTGATCAGACAAGCTCACGGGACTTGAAACCAGTACAGCTAATTATGTTGACTGCACATTCAGCCAGCTAAATCATATCACGATCAGGTAACAATACTTTAGAAAAAAACAATTAACTTAGTCATTTGTTTAGTTGTTGGTTGTTGGTTGTTAACTGTTCCAAACAACAAACAACAATCATCACCTCTAGATATTGTTCAGGTTGGTGTTAGCATGAGCAATTGGTCTTTTAGGAGCGATCGCACTTGCTTTAAATCTAGCTGCACAACAACATCATCCCGCAAAATTTCTGCTACTGTTTTCTTCCCCTCACAGGCTTGCAGAAATTTTAATTCGGATTCCGATAAGTGTACGATTTGGTAGTCGTAATTGAATACACACTGGCTCGGAAACCCATCTATACAGGGATTACGCTCAGCAATTGCTGCCATTAAAGAATCATCATTTGACCAGTCGGCTTTGGTGATGGGTAGACGACCAAGAAAAAATTCGTAGTGGGTGACTTCTGGGTCTAGCAATTCTATGAGACGGTAACGTTGGCGATCGCTCAATTCACCTGCCCTGACCATCAATTCCGGTGCTTTGCCCAAAAGTCGCTCCAATTGCCAGAAACCAGGATTTGAGAAGCCGATAAACTCTAATCCGGAAGCGTCGATGAGTTCAAACAGCGTGTCTATATTGTAATCAATTTCTTGAGGATGGACATACATGTCAGCAAAGCATTCATCTCGCTGATTTTCCAAAGACCAACGCTCTCTTTCTCGCTTGACAATTCTGTTGTTTTCTGGTAGACAGGCAAATATCTGTCGCCCTACTTGGACACCATCACGATAGTCACCGCGTTTTTCACCTTGAATCAGGGCGATCGCTTTTTGCATGAGTTGAATTTCCCAGCGTCCTAGTTCCCCGTACACAAAAATATGCATTAAGCCGCCTGGAGCTAGTTTACTCGCCAAGGCTTGAATACCGCGAATCGGGTCGCCCAAGTGATGCAGTACACCCACACAGTTAATTAAATCAAACTCACCCGAAAGCTGTGCCACATCGTAAAGACTGAGGTGATGGAACTCGACACGATTCGCTCCTGAGCGTTTGCAGCGTTCTCTGGCGACATCCAAAGCACCAGCACTCAGATCAATCCCGACTACAGAAGCATGAGGATTGAGGTGAACTAAATACTCTGTTCCTACTCCTGTACCACAACCAGCATCTAAAATGCGGATGTCTTGCCTTTTGGGTTTTTGCCCAGTGCAGAAATTATAAGCGGCTAGCCAATTCCAGCGCCAGTTGTAGCCAGGAGGTGGCTCATCCAGCAACGGTTCTGGTGGAAAAGGATAGGTATCGTAGAGTTTCGCGACAGCAGTACTAACAGTTTGGGAATCGGACATAACAAGCTTTCATGGCAGCATTTTTGAGTTTAACGCTTGTGGTTGTCAAATGCGATCGCGTACTTTATCGCTTGAAAATGGGTGTGGGCATGTAAAGGTGTGGGGGAGCCACTGCGGTGGACTCCTTTCCCGGCATAAAGGAGCCACTGCGCCCTTGGGGGTTCCAACAGTTGTAGTACGTGGCGTCACGTGGCGTTGTAGGGGAGAACAACACTTTCATGGTTGGTAGTAAAATTTTTTCATCGGGACTGCCTCCTGCCTTCTTCTTCAAAACTCATATCTCCTACAAAATCTTTGTATTTTGGGGGTTCGTTACCTACAGATACAAAACTTAGATTTTTTCTCAGAAAACCAAAACACTCACCTTCAAGATTTGATACATCAACGCTCCAGTTTCTACATACTTCTTAATAAAGCCCCTGATAAATCCCAAAACGTTCTAATCTAAAAGCTGACTGGGTTAATTTTTTCTGGCAACTTAGCAGGCGACACAGGGGGAGCATGAATATACCGATGTGTCAAGCCCTAAAGTGACCCAGACTTAACACATAAACGCATATGATGGGAGTTTTACAAATCCGATGAGTGTTAAGGCAAGTGGTGGAAGCTCAGTTGCGCGTCCGCAACTATATCAAACCCTAGCTGTATCAACAATTTCCCAGGCGGAGCAGCAAGACCGCTTTTTGGGAGCCGGGGAGCTAAATGAACTGGCAAACTATTTTGCATCTGGTGCAAAACGTTTAGAAATTGCCCAGACGCTCACGGACAATTCCGAAATTATTGTTTCTCGAGCTGCCAACCGGATTTTTGTTGGTGGTTCGCCAATGGCTTTTTTGGAAAAGCCCAGAGAGCCAGAATTGGCGATGGCGGTAGCAGCAGCTGCATCTACCTCGGATGTCAGAGACGCAATGAAACTCGGAACTGTTACCTACGTGGAAACTCGGGGTGGGTTCCTAGAAAACTTACGTTCAATATTTAACTCTTCACCTAGTGGACCTGTTCCACCAGGTTTCCGGCCAATTAACATCGCCCGTTATGGTCCAGCCAACATGGCGAAGAGCTTGCGGGACTTATCATGGTTCTTGCGCTACGCTACTTATGCGATCGTCGCTGGTGATCCCAACATCATCGCTGTTAATACGCGTGGTCTGAGAGAAATCATTGAAAACGCTTGCTCTGGTGAAGCAACAATTGTGGCTTTACAGGAATTGAAAGCTGCTGCGCTTTCCTATTTCCGTAGAGATACTGAGGCAGCTGATATTGTGTCTCAGTACATGGATGTTTTGATTACAGAATTCAAAGCACCCACCCCTTCTAACAAACTGCGGCAACGTCCTTCTGGAGATCAACAAGGGTTAGAGTTGCCCCAAATTTACTTTAATGCGGCAGAGCGGCGTCAAAAATTTGTGATGAAGCCTGGTTTGTCTGCTGCTGAGAAAACCGAGGTAGTCAAAGCAGCATATCGGCAAATCTTCGAGCGTGATATCACCCGCGCTTACAGTTTGTCGATTTCTTATCTAGAATCCCAGGTTAAAAATGGCGACATCTCAATGAAAGAGTTTGTCCGTCGCCTTGCTAAATCTCCACTTTACCGGAAACAATTTTACGAACCATTTATAAATAGCCGCGCCCTAGAACTTGCTTTCCGTCACATATTGGGACGGGGACCAAGCAGCCGGGAAGAAGTACAAAAGTACTTTGATATTGTTTCCCGTGGTGGTTTATCGGCATTAGTTGATGCTCTAGTAGATTCTGATGAGTACTCAGACTACTTTGGTGAGGAAACAGTACCCTACATTCGGGGTCTGGGTCAAGAAGCTCAAGAGTGTCGGAACTGGGGTCCACAGCAAGACCTGTTCAAATACAGTGCGCCTTTCCGCAAAGTACCCCAATTTCTCACAACTTTTGCAGACTATAACCAGCCGCTACCTGATCAGCATCCCTACGGTTCTGGTAACGATCCACTGGAAATTCAATTTGGGGCGATTTTCCCGAAAGAAACTCGTAACCCCAGCAGCCGTCCTGCTCCTTTTGGTAAGGATACCAAGCGCATCCTGATTCACCAAGGACCAGCAATTAATAACCAAAATAGTAACCCGGCGGCTCGTGGCGAGTTCCCTGGTACTCTGGGGCCAAAAGTCTTCCGCTTAGATCAAATTCCCAGAACCTTGAGCAAAGGAACTGGCAAAGGATCAAGTGTCAAATACTCCGAAAGCTCTACCCAAGCGGTAATTCGTGGGGCTTACCTACAGGTATTTGGTCGTGATGTCTACGAAGGTCAGCGCTTAAAAGTTCAGGAAATTAAGCTGGAAAACGGCGAAATTTCCGTACGCGAATTTATTCGTGCTTTGGCGAAGTCGGATCTATTCCGCAAGCTCTACTGGACACCTTATTATGTGTGTAAGGCGATCGAGTACATTCACCGTCGTCTATTAGGTCGTCCGACCTATGGGCGTCAAGAAAATAACAAATACTTTGATATTTGTTCTAAAAAAGGCTTTTATGCACTGATTGACGCCATTATTGACAGCGAAGAATACAGCCAAGCATTTGGTGAAGATACAGTTCCTTACGAACGCTATCTGACTCCTGGTGGCGTAGCATTGCGGAAACTGCGTGTCGGTAGCATCCGTGAAGATGTCGGTGCAAGAGTCGACAAGCAAGAAACACCCATGTTTGTACAAATGGGTGCTGTTACCGCCACACGGACAGAACCAGATATTCAATCGCGCATCAACCAAGGCGTCAGCAAGAAGCGCGAACAAAGAAAAATCTTCAAGTTGGTGGCTGGTACTGGCGACAAAGTTGCTGTTCAAAACGTCATCAGTGCTGCCTATCGGCAGATTTTCGAGCGGGATATCGCGCCCTACGTTGCTTCTTCCAGAGAATTTAAAGTACTGGAAAGCAAGCTAGGTAATGGTGAAATCACTGTTAAGGAATTCATTGAAGGGTTAGGTTGTTCTGGTTTATACCTGAAGGAGTTTTATACACCCTACCCGAACACCAAGGTAATTGAGCTAGGTACTAAGCATTTTCTGGGACGTGCCCCCTTAGATCAAGCAGAGATTAGGAAGTATAACCAGATTCTCGCAACCCAGGGTATACGCGCCTTCATCCGGGCAATGTTAAATACCCCAGAGTATCTCCAAGCCTTTGGTGAAGATACGGTTCCTTACAACCGCTTTACAACCTTGCCAGCAGCTAATTTCCCAAATACTCAAAAGCTGTACAATCAACTGACCAAGCAAAGCAAGGATATTGTTGTTCCCAGCTTTGAGTCGACCAAGCCGCGTATGGATGCCGCTAACATGCCAATTATGGCGAAGGCGATCGCAGACATGGCAGCGAAAGCTAGGGCTGTTGACAAGAGCAAGCCACTGTTTATTGAACTAGGTCGTTCTTACAACGATGGTCGTGGACAGTCGGTAGAAGTGGGTGTAGGTACAACTCGTCGTAAACCTGCGCGGATTTACCGGATAACTGTAGGAGCAAACCAAGCAGAAATACAACAGGTCATTAATGCTATCTACGTTCAGGTAATGGATGTATTTAGCGGTCAGGTGCCTGAGTATTTCCGCCGCAGCGATCTGGAAAGCAAACTGCGTAATGGGGAAATCTCCGTACGCGAGTTTGTGCGTGACTTGGCTAGTTCCGAAATTTATCGCAAGCGCTTCTACACTCCGTATCCCAACACCAAGGTGATTGAATTCTTGTTCCGTCACCTATTAGGGCGTGCGCCAGCAACTCAAGCCGAAATTCGTCAGTACAATAAACTACTGGCTGATAGTGGTTTGAGAGCGGCTGTAGAGGCAATGGTCAACAGTCCAGAGTATGCTCGTTACTTTGGTGAGGATGTTGTGCCTTATCAGCGCTTCCCATCCCTACCTGCGGGTAACTACCTCGGTAGTGTTAAGGCGGCAGCTGACTTAGTCAAGCAGTCTTGGTCTAGTCTGTCACCCTCCGTGCTAACTGGACGTTACACTCAGGGAAGTTAAATCAGTGACCAGTGAAGAGTTATCAGTGAACAGGCGTATGCTGGGGATTAGCGCCATAAACCCTTTCTACCAATTGGTCAGTGTTCTTTACTGATAACTGATAACTGATAACTGTCAAACTTTACCCTTTTGCCCGCTTAAAAAAACTGAGCATGTTAAGAGGGAGAATCAGGGGAAAATTTTCTCTCCTGATTCTTCTTCTCAATCTTTCGTAACATTGTTTTCAGATTGTAATTATGGAAGCAAACATGAAAAAGAATGTTACAAACTGTTAAAAGCAGTCATAATTGCTCAGCATAATGCCCGAAAATAATTCCGGAAGGTAGCTGAGTTACAAAGCTTGTGTAATTGCCATTACTCAGGCAGTCTCAAAACATAATAGCTTCAGTAGTTATTTGACTGTTGAATCTAGAGGACGAAAAAACAAAGCTACTATCAAACCGTAAAGTCGCACCAGTGTAATCTAAATTCTGGTTTCATTAGTACTGGAGGAATCCATTAATGAGTATCGTCACGAAAGCGATCGTGAATGCAGATGCAGAAGCCCGCTACCTCAGCCCCGGCGAACTGGATCGGATCAAGAGCTTTGTTACCAGCGGTGAGCGCCGTCTGCGTATTGCTCAAGTTTTGACCGACAACCGCGAGCGGATTGTTAAGCAAGCTGGTGATCAGCTGTTCCAAAAACGCCCTGACGTTGTATCTCCTGGTGGCAATGCTTACGGTCAAGAAATGACCGCTACCTGCTTGCGTGACCTGGATTACTACCTCCGCCTCATCACCTACGGTGTGGTTTCTGGTGATGTTACCCCCATCGAAGAAATCGGCGTTGTAGGCGTTCGTGAAATGTACAAATCTCTCGGAACTCCTATCGATGCTGTTGCAAGTGGTGTAAACGCAATGAAGAACGTTGCTGCTTCTTTGTTGTCTGGTGAAGACGCTGCTGAAGCTGGCGCTTACTTCGATTACCTCGTTGGTGCTATGTCGTAGGTGAAGCTGTTTCTCCTTTGGAAACAGAAGTATTGCAATACGGTTGGAAATAAGGAAATAACAACATGCAAGACGCAATTACCGCTGTAATTAACTCTTCGGACGTTCAAGGTAAGTACCTCGATACCGGAGCCCTCGAGAAGCTTAAGAGCTACTTCTCAACTGGCGAACTGCGCGTACGTGCTGCTACCACCATCGCTGCTAACGCTGCTGCGATCGTGAAAGAAGCTGTAGCGAAGTCCTTGTTGTACTCTGACATTACCCGTCCTGGCGGTAACATGTACACCACCCGCCGTTATGCAGCTTGTATCCGTGACTTGGATTACTACCTGCGCTACGCTACCTACGCTATGTTGGCTGGCGACCCCTCCATCCTCGACGAGCGTGTATTGAACGGCTTGAAAGAAACCTACAACTCCCTAGGTGTGCCCATTGGTGCTACCGTACAAGCTATCCAAGCTATGAAGGAAGTAACCGCTAGCTTGGTTGGTCCAGACGCTGGCAAAGAAATGGGTGTTTACTTAGACTATATCTGCTCTGGCTTGAGCTAGGAGCTAGTTTGCGCTTAATAATTTAGGTGCAACTTAAGTGAAGGTCTGGAAATCGATCATGAGTGCTAGGGCGTTTTATTGCTTATCAAGCTAAATTAATGAATGATGAGTATTAACGATCTGGTATTGATGGTTGATTTCCAGACTTGGAGTGAATAAAGATAGTTTTGCACTCAGAATTTTGAAATAAAAAAGTTTTCACCTTCGCCACTGGAGATTTAAGACTATGAGGATGTTTAAAATTACTGCTTGTGTTCCTAGCCAAACTAGAATTCGTACTCAGCGGGAATTGCAAAATACTTTCTTCACTAAATTAGTTCCCTATGACAACTGGTTCCGTGAGCAGCAACGTATTCAAAAAATGGGTGGTAAAATCGTTAAAGTAGAATTAGCTACTGGCAAGCAAGGAACAAATACTGGTTTAGCTTAATTTAATTCCTAATTGACCAAACTATTGATTGTAGGGAGTTGTGAAGAGGTCAGATAGACCTCTTTTTTGTTTTGCTAGTGGTCTGCAACCTAACTTTGAGAGGTTAAATAAAAAACCGCACCAGACGCAGAGACAGCAGAGGAAAAGAAAGAGAAAGAGAAAGAGAGGATCAAGACCACTAGCGTAGATAGGACGAAATACAGGTTGGGGTTGTTTTGGTTTGCAATTCTTCTATTTTCAATCCTTCTGTGGAAGGCGGATCATTCAATCGCCGATTCATGTTTACATTGGGGGTTTCAGAAGTTAAGTAGAGGATGCCCTTGTAAATCAATTTATGAAGCCAATCTTGATTAATTGCCGTTGCATAGGCTGCCCATTTAGGCTGGCATTTATTGATATCTTGCAACAGACGGTACATTTGTTCACTGATGGGGTAAGTAGTGAAATAGGGGTTATTCGGAGAGAATAACTCGATTTGACGCTCTCCTGTTCTGGGGTTAGTCTCCAGTCTGAATCGCAAATCAGGAGACAGCGCCAGAAAGTAATCATCAATCTGTTGTTCTTCTAATAACTGCCGTTGGCGGAAATACTCCTGCACTTGCTGGTGAATTGGCTGATTGGGATTGTGGATTGTGCGGCTGTAATAGGAGCCTTTATGAGTAGCACCAACCTGACAGATGAGGATATAACCAAAGTTAACTGCCTTTAAACCCGTGCTATGGAAATTCTCCAGCCACTGGTCTAACTTAATGTTGTATTCCTCCAACGTCTGATTAAAAGCCGTGTGGCAGTGGGGAACTGAGAAAAGAATGTCATTGCGATCGGCAGTATTCAGTACCAATTTGTGGGCTGGTTCTCCTTGCCACCACTGTTCTAGTTTAGATTCATATTCTTGGAGATTCACTAAGTCTGTAACAATAAACAGCCTACCTTGAGGTGCAAGTTTGTTTGCACTCTCAGTAATAATTCGAGCCAAAATTTCTTCACCACCCATACCCCCATCGCGAAAGCAACATTCCTGACTTGGGCTAGGAACAAAGGGGGGATTGACCAGAATTGTATCGAAATAACCTCCGGTTGGTTCGTAAAGATTTCCTAGATAAAAGTTGATATTATATATCCCATTCAGTTGAGCATTAAATCGGGCAAAGCGAATTGCCCGTGGGTTAATATCAACTCCGATAACTTCTTGGGCATAACGACTTGCCACTAAGCTTTGAATCCCACTGCCACAACAGAGATCCAAAACTCGATTGGCTGGATATTGGGGAGCTGTGTAAACCAATCCCATGCTGTCCATACCTACGTACATGACAACATCTTCATCAAAGTGATCTTCTGCCAGTATCATGTAGCGATGATCCGTAGCCACATACAGTCCCGCAACGGCAAATAAATCGACTTGTGAAGCCCAATCTTGATCACGCTGAATTAACATGCCCAAGCTACATAAAGTTGAGAATAACTCATTCCCAAAAATTTCTTGTAGTCTGGATTTTGTCAATGCACACCGCAGTAAAAACAGACGAATTAGGTCTCCTAGTATGGATTGGGGTAGACGGTAGCGATCATAGTAGTGTAAATATGTCGGCTCAATTTGTTGCTGCGAAGAAACACCCAACAAATTGCAAATATTAGCTTCGTTATAGCCCGTTTGATGTAAAAATTCATACAATTTGCCTAGAATGCGTCGGGCAGAGAAGTTTTCATTTTCAAAAGGTGCAAAGGTTTGGTCTGAGGCTGAGGGTAATGGGGAATCTTGAGGTAATGGTTTAACGTAGGAGTACGCAGATTCTAATCTGTAGATACCGAGTTGTTGCTTTGCCCATTCAATGCGTTGGGTAAATTCAAAGTGAGTCAAACGCAAATCGATTCGCATTTGTTCTAGCCAACTCTCGGGCGCATTGAAAACAGCTAGCAACAGCTTGACTTCCTCAAAGGTGTAGGTTGAGGGTGGTACTTGCTGCTTGAGATCGACTAAAGTAGATTTACCTAAAGGATTTAGTAATAAAATTACATCGCTGGAAAGCTTTGTCTGGAAGGAACCGTAAAAAGGTGTCTCAGGGAAGAGCAAACTTGTTTCTTTATATTGAGCGCCCTTAGCAGAGAGTACTTGTAATTCTTCTGGAGACCAAGGACAGCCATCGGTTTGGCCGAAGAATAATGCCCGATCAAGCTTTGCCATTAAATCAGTGACATCGGGGACACCTAGAGGAAGTCCATGGGGAAGCACAACATCACCAACTTTTGCCAAGTGATCCTCGTAACTACGAATGGGAACACGACGTTTGCAGATCCAGAAGTTTTCTAGCGCTAAATAATCAATATCTGTTCCTAAGAATGTAGCGATCGCCTCCAAGGGCGTTTCCACAATAGGTTGTCCTGCAACATTAAAGCTTGTATTAAGTAATACAGGTGTTCCCTGTCGTTCTTCCACTAATTTGTAGCATAGTCGATAAAAGTATGGGTTGTCCTGCTCTGTCACTGTTTGCACTCGTCCTGTCCCATCCACATGAGTCACGGCTGGGATCTGCTCGTGAAACTCGGGCTTAATCGGCGATACGAGCAGCATAAAAGGTGCAGCCACATTTTGTTCAAATACCTGGGAAACGGCTTCTAGAGGAATGACAGGTGCAAAGGGACGAAATGCCTCACGGAATTTTACCCTCATATTCAAAATATCTTTCATGCGTTTGAAAGTGGGGTCAGCCATAATCGACCGATGTCCCAATGCTCGCGGCCCATACTCTGCACCTCCTTCAAAGCGAGCCACAATACTGCCTTGTGCCAGCACTTGAGCGCTACGAGCAATCATCTCATCTGGGGTTAACTCCTCAACTTCAATAGAGTCTTGGAAGTGCCGAATAGCTTGACAGACTTGATCAAAGTCATAACGACGGCCAAGGGTTGCTTGAGTTAAGGGTACTCGCTTCTGTCCAGCGCTGATCGTGTTGTATGCCCATAAGGCACAACCAGCAGCAATCCCACTATCACCTGCTGCTGGAAAGATAAAGATATCATCTAGTTGGAGTTGCCGTAATAATTCGTAGTTAGCAACAGAGTTCAAGCCCACACCACCAGCAATACAGAGTTTTCGCAGTCCTGTGCGCTTAATTGCTAAATTGACAATATGCAACAATGCTTGTTCTAGTTCTTTCTGCACCTTATATGCTAGGTCAACCAGATAGGGGCGGAGATAAGGTTTGCCTTCTCCTGTGTCATAGCGTTTTTCCAGTGCAGCAACTTCCAAAAAGATATCGTAGGCAGAAATTTTCAGGCTAAAAGATTCTTCGGTTGTCTGAATCCAGCGATGCCAGTTCGGTTGTTCTCCTCCAAAAGGAGCCAAACCCATAAGTTTTCCTGCTTCCGCGTGCTGAATCTGATTACCAACTTGGGTGACAAAGCCAGCTTTACGTGTGATGTACTCATAAACAAAACCGAGGGTTGAGAGTTGAGCCAAGTGAGCCGCAACTGTCTCATTATGCAGCGTTGTAATTGTCTGTCCCCGTCCCTCGTATAGAGTATAAGATTCAGTGCAATGAGCAGGGGTAGTACTGCCTGAAGCATCCACTACCAAGATCAGGGCTTGATCGAATCCAGAAGGCCAGTAAGCTGAGTAAGCATGAGCCAAGTGGTGACTGGGAATTCGTATGACTTTATCTACGATTTCAGCAGGCAACACCCGGCGGAGAATGTCAGGCGCGCAATCGTGACCAGGCATATTTGCGGTAATTGTTGCCAGATCACTCAGGGTAATGTTGCAAGCATCCAAACAGTAACGCATTGCTTCCGCCGGAATTTGCATTTGTGCAGCCACACCAGGAGCATGGAGCATGTATCCAGGACTATATTTGTGGCGATCGAGCCTTTCTTGCTCAATTGCGACCACAATTTCACCATCTTTCGCGATCGCGACTGATCGCTCATGTCCTAAATTAATTCCCATATGGTATTGGTATTGTGTCATTGCTTTACTTCCTCACTCAAGAACCATCACTCAATCGGATATTTCTGCCAAAACATTTCCAGCAAAAGATTTCTATCGGACTACCATTACAAGTAGAGTTAATAGTTTTAATTGACCCTATGTCAAAATCAGGTTTTAGTGGGAAAGCGAGACTGGCAATTTAATCAAAAACTCCGTTCCTTTGCCTAACTCCGAGGAACACTCCAACATCCCACCATGCTTCTCTACAACTATTTGATAGCTAATAGAAAGACCTAACCCTGTTCCTTTACCCACAGGTTTAGTTGTGAAAAATGGGTCAAATATTTGCTTTCTAATTTCTTCTGTCATGCCAATTCCATTATCAATAATCCGAACTGCAACATGCTCATCTGCAATGACTTCGGTGTGAATTTTAATAGTAGGTGTAAAAGAAGATTGTTCTTGATCTCCCTCGTACATTACCTGATGCTGAATTTCCCCATTAATTAGTTCGCTGGCACAATAATACAAAACTGCATCGATTGCATTGCTGAGCAAGTTCATAAATACTTGATTTAGTTGTCCTGCATAGCACTCTACTCGTGGCAATTCACCGTATTCTTTAATCACCTGAATGGGGATATGGTTTATTCCATTCAGACGACTTTGTAAAATCATTAAAGTACTGTCAATTCCTTCATGGATATCAACAGGTTTGATCTCCGCCTCATCCAAACGGGAGAAATTACGAAGTGACAGTACAATTTCGCTAATCCGCTCCGCCCCCATTTGCATGGAAGACATAATTTGAGGCAAATCAGCTAGTAGAAAATTTAAATCGATCTTCTTGATCTTTTTTTGTATTTCTTCTACAGGAGTAGAATAGTGCTGCTGATAAAGGTAAATTAAATCCAATAAGTCTTTGACATACTCATTTGCATGAATTATATTGCCGTAAATAAAGTTAATTGGGTTATTAATTTCATGGGCAATTCCAGCAACTAACATGCCTAAACCTGACATTTTTTCGGCATGAATCAGTTTAGCTTGGGTTTGTTTCAGTTCTTTTAAAGTTGCTTCTAGCTGCTGTTTTTGCTGCTTCAATTGCTCTCTTGATTGGAGAAGTGTTGCTTCTGTTTGCTTGCGTTCACGATTCTCAACACGAAGCTGCTCAATTCGCATCTGTAACGCTTCATTTGCCTCTTTCAAAGCAGCCTGCGCCCGTTTTCTATCAGTGATATTTGTTAAAGAGCCACATATTTCTCCTGGATCTTCGGAACGGGCGGCTAATTCTAACCAGATAATCTCTGTATTTTTATGATGAAAACGTAATTCCCAACAAGCAAGATCCTGTTTAGTATCTATCTGAGTTAAAAAATTCAGCCAAAGCTCTCGATCCTCAGCATGGAGATAATCATCGATTGGGCGATTCAAACATTCTGATGCACTATATCCTAAGGTAAGTGTCCAGGCTTTATTCAGAAGTGTAATATTCCCTGCTTTATCACACTTAAATACAATTTCACGCAGATTCTCGACCAATTCCCGATAACGTCGTTCTGATTCGGATATTTGCTCGATTAAACGGTACTGAATCTGTGTGTGTAATTCATTATCAACTAAAAACTCTGGCTTCATAAATTTGTTTCATAAAATTCTATGAGCTTTTTTTGGATGATATGACAGTAATAAAAATTCAATCTCTATTTCAAAATTCGTGTCCTAATAACTGTTTTTTCTCAAAGAAAGCATTCAATTCAGTTGAAAGGGCTTTTTTATTAACTATTATGCCTAAAGTATATTTAGTATCATAAAAAACAGTAAAAAAATAAGAAAGAGTTAAAAAATACTAAAACCTAACTTAGATTTTATTCAATTGAATTAACGTTTCAAGAAATAATTTTTATTAAAAATCATCATGGAACCAACTTAATGTTTTTGTAAAACTCTTATTTCTAGACGACTCAGTAGTTCTGTGTGAGTCATGACATCTGCATAAAGCGGAAAAATACTGGTACAGTAAAAGTTTTGCTCAAATACAGTACGGGCTGAAGTGCAGTCAGATAAAATTGTCACGTGATAGCCTTTTTCGTGAGCAGATCTTCCAGTGGAATCAATGCAGATGGATGTTACTGCACCAGCTAGAACAATATTTGTGATTCCTCGCTGTTTGAGAATTTCATCAAGGTTGGTATTGATGAAAGCATTAAATCCTCGTTTACCAGGTACTTCTAGAATTCTGTCTTGAAAAGGCTGTAAAACTTCAATTGTCTCTGAACCTGGAGTTCCCATTTGAAAAGCGTTTACTTCTTTAATCGTTTTTAGAATACCAATCGGCTCGATTAATTCTTCATAGTTAGGTGTAAAGAATATAGGCGTCGTTATAATCAGTACGGGTGTAGAAGCAAGATACTGAAGAAGATGAACAGTATTCGCTATCACGTTTGTCACCTTCGATGATTCCTCAATTACTCCATATAGAATTCCATTGGGTGAAAAATAATCATTTTGATATCCAATTAAGATAAGTGCTGTATTTTGAGATTCCATGTGTGTATATGTTTGATTAATGTAAATTTGAGAAAATAAGTTATTTTGCTGTCGTAGTGGGAAATAGCAATTAGTTGGGCGTGTTAATAAATACAGAGTTTTGCGATGCAGTTAATAATGCAACAGTAGTAGCCTCTGATGCATAAAATTTTACTAGTCATCTTTAATTATTTAAATCAGTAATTTCTTTGAAGTTAGCCTATCTTCATTGAAAGTTTGTATGAAGAGAAGCTAAATACATCTATAAACTGAGATGACTTATATATGAAAAGTTTATGGATAGGCAATAGTTGTTCAGTAGAAAGATGTCTATTACATCCCAAATTACTATTGGGGAAATTTTGTTAAGTTTGGCAACATTCAAGACAACAGAGGATGAACTTACAAAGATTTAGAGTATGGGAATGCGATCGCATCTTCTCAAGGTAGGAATTCTGTCAAAATTATTTTCGTATGTACAACAGGACTAAATTCTTATACCAATTCAAAACATGTTTAAAGGTAGATAACCCCACCCGCCTAACGGCACCCTAAGCGATCTCGCTTAGGGTTGGGGAGGGGTCTGATACTATTCATGTGTTGGATTCTTTTTCCAAATAGGTATTAATTGCCTTTCTGCACTCAACTGGCATTGGGGCTGCATGAAGGAGTTTATGAATTGAGAGTTGTTTTTTGATTATTGTTTGTTATTGTTGACTACTAACTACTATATAGACGTACACCATAGAAGTTCTAATAGATGCCCGTAGGGGAACTTCTAGGGAAGTACGCGTCTACTAACTACAAAATTTACATCTTTAATCGAAGTCGTGAACCTACGCCGTTTTATTCCGTTATTTGATGACTCCGTGTCTGAGTGGGGACTAGAGGCACGCTTGTTACGCTGGTTGACGTTGGTTTGGTTATTCGTCGGCTTAATCATGCTGTTTTCTGCGTCTTATGCCGTTGCTGACGTTCGTCATGATGATGGGCTGTACTACTTTAAACGCCAACTTCTTTGGGTATTAGTTGCTTTGATACTCTTCAATATTGTTGTGAACTTACCCTTACGTAAGTTTTTAGGGATGTCCCATTGGTTTATGTTTTTGCTACTGGGGTTAATTTTCGTCACTATGATTCCAGGAGTGGGAAAGAATGAGCTTGGTGCAGCTCGTAGGTTAGTAGGGCCAGTTCCGATTCAGCCTTCAGAGTTAATTAAACCCTTTTTGGTGCTGCAAAGTGCTAGAGTTTTTGGGCAATGGGAACAACTGAGTTGGCGTGTACGTTTGACTTGGTTGGGTATTTTTTGTCTTGTGATTTTAGGGATTTTGGCACAGCCAAATTTAAGTACCGCCTCACTCTGCGGTATGACTATTTGGCTAATTGCCTTAGCAGCTGGATTGCCTTACAAGTATTTGGGAGGAACAGCTATTGGTGGAGTCCTGTTAGCTTTACTCAGTGTTAGCTTCCGAGAGTATCAACGTAAACGAGTGATGTCTTTCCTCGATCCTTGGGCAGATGCAACTGGGAATGGCTATCAGTTGGTGCAAAGTTTGCTAGCGGTGGGTTCCGGTAATACTTGGGGTGCTGGCTTTGGACTTTCTCAACAAAAACTATTTTATTTACCAATTCAGGACACAGATTTTATTTTTTCTGTATTTGCGGAAGAATTTGGTTTTGTCGGTAGTGTTGTGCTGTTGGTAATGTTAGGTTTATTCGCAACCTTGGGGTTAATAGTTGCTCTCAAGACAACCCATCCTACATATAGATTAATCGCGATCGGTGTAACAGTTGTGATGGTAGGACAATCATTACTCCACATAGGTGTTGCCACAGGTGCTTTACCAACTACTGGTTTGCCGTTACCGATGTTTAGTTATGGTGGTAATTCTATGATTGCCAGTTTAGTCGCAGCTGGATTATTGATTAGGGTAGCAAGAGAAAGCAGT
This sequence comes from Fischerella muscicola PCC 7414, assembly GCF_000317205.1. GTDB lineage: Bacteria > Cyanobacteriota > Cyanobacteriia > Cyanobacteriales > Nostocaceae > Fischerella > Fischerella muscicola. The sequence goes on from NZ_AJLK01000060.1 coordinate 35,083, forward strand.
GAAGCTGAGGTGATACCTTTACGAGGAGGAGGGAGAAATAGGCCAGAAAGATTGACAAACCGAAAAAAATTTTAATTAAACGTGAGTCTCCAACGGAGACTCACGTTAACCAAATAAAACTGCTGTCAAGCTATTTCTTCGCCTCGCTGAGCCATGTCTAATTATTTATTATTACTGTTTATTTTTGTTAATTTCTTTTTTGGAATTCACCCTGCCTCTGCTCACAAAGTCAAAACAACAGCAGATGTAGGTGCAACCCTACACATTGAACCAAATGATACTCCTCGTGCTGGAGAAGTAACAAGAGCGTGGTTTGCTCTCACGCGTAAAGGTGGTAAGGTGATTCCGCTAGCACAGTGTGATTGTCAATTGCTTATTTATGCCGAACCTCATGCCTCTGGAGAACCACCGCTGCTGGAACCAACCTTAAAATCAATCTCGGCAGAACGCTACAAAGGAATACCTGGTGCTGATATTACTTTTCCCAGACCAGGTAGTTATCAACTGCTGTTGCAGGGAAAACCAACAGCAGGGTCTAAATTTAAACCATTTGAGTTGAAGTATAGGGTTACTGTGGCGGTTGGAACAGCACAAACAAAATCAGCACCACAAGCTGTTAAAAATGTCAACCAAAATGTTACTCAAGAACAAACCCAGGGAGTACCTATTTGGGCGATCGCAGCTTTAGGTTTTTTTGGCATGGGCATGTTGCTATTTGTCGTGCAACGGGTGAATAAGGATTAGTCAATTGTCAATTGTCATTGGTTAGTGGTTAGTAGTTAGTAGTTGGTTGTTGGTTGTTGGTTGTTGGTTGTTAATGGTCAAATGGTCAATGGTCAAAAGTCATTGCTCATTAGGGCAAACAAGTCAAAAAGTCTTAATGCGTGAATTTTGAATTGTTTTCTCCCCACACTTCCCACACTCCCCCATCTCCCTTGTCTTCCTTGTCCCCCTTGTCTGGTTTGTCCTCCTCCCCAATCCCCAATCCCCTATTACTTATGTCTCTGTTGATGCCACTGCCAGGCGTGGGTGATGATTTCTTTGAGGGATGAATACTTTGGTTGCCAGTTTAAGATTTTTCTGGCTTTGTCGCTACTGCCAATCAACACAGGTGGATCACCAGGACGGCGATCGCATTCTACAACTTTAATATTACGACCTGTTATGGACTTAGCAGTCTCAATCACTTCTTTGACTGAGAAACCATTGCCATTTCCTAAATTAAAAACTTCGCTGTCACCACCTCTTAACAAATATTCCAAGCCTAAAACATGAGCATCAGCTAAATCATTGACATGAATGTAGTCTCTAATACAAGTACCGTCGTCTGTGGGGTAATCCGTACCAAAAACAGAAATTGATTCGCGCTTACCTAAAGCTGTTTGTAGTACCAAGGGAATTAAATGGGTTTCTGGAATATGGTCTTCTCCCAACTTCCCATGAGGATCAGCGCCAGCAGCATTGAAATAGCGAAAAATGACTGATTTGAAACCATAGGCAGTATCAAAATCAGACAGAATCTTCTCCACCATCAACTTAGTAGCACCATAAGGATTGATTGGATTTTGGGGATGATTTTCGGGAATGGGTATGACCTGGGGAACTCCATAAGTTGCACAAGTAGAAGAAAATACAAATTTATTTACAGAAGCTGCCTGCATCGCTTCTAGCAAGGTGAGGGTTCCGACAACGTTATTGCGGTAGTATTTGGCAGGGTTAGTAACCGATTCGCCCACATAGGCATAAGCAGAAAAATGCATCACTGCCGCAATATCATGACTTTGAAATAATTGATCCAACAAAACACGATCGCTTGTATCACCAACTACAAGTTCTACTTGTAAAACTTTTTCTACCAAATCGCGATGTCCGTACACCAGATTATCCAGAATTAACACTTCATAACCAGCCTGCAATAGGGCTAGTACGGCATGGGAGCCGATATATCCAGCCCCTCCCGTAACCAAAATGGTGGGCTTTCCAGGCGACATAGTTCTTCCTTTTTTTGAGACAACTACTTAATTAAATTAATCTACTTAAACCCAATTACTGATCTGGAAAATTACAAAAACTGCGGTCAGTTGAAAAAATTTGCTCTAAAATCACTACGACGGTGGTCTTTGTGTGAGGGGGAGTCACCCCCCAGTGTGGAGATATATCTCTGCCCCTGGGAAGTGGCGTGCTGAGGGATTTTCGGTCAAGTAACAGTGCAATACTGCTTATTTGACGGTAAAATAACTCAAATGCCCAAAAATGCTAGGCTGACCGCACCAGAAGATTTGAGAGTTCACTTATGTTTGTACTTCTAAGCCGGGTTCTTCTTTGGCTGCTTCTTTTAGCGGTTCTAGTCTCTTTGTTCCAGAGATTTTATCCGAAAGGAACTTTTGTAGGGCGATTATTTCTAGTGATTTTGGCTGCTGTTGTACTTCTGTCATTTGTTAACCCTACAGAACCAGCCATTGCTTCTTTGTGGAGAGTAGTATCCTTTCCACTCAAACCTTTAGGAGCATCAATTTTATTAATGATTTTTGCTGCCCAGAATTTAAAAGATGGTGGAATTGCAAAGCCAGGAGGATTATATGTCGCTTGGGCATTAACGATTTTGCTGCTGGCTAGTACGCCAGCAGTCGCCTATTTTTTAGTTCAGTCACCGATCGCCAAATTTGCTAATCCAGATATGGCTCTAGCAACACCCACATCTGGAACACTGGTGGCATTTAAACAAAACTCCACTGTAGCGAACGTGTCAGATGTAGTGGGTGATAGCATTCTTTCACAGGCACAATTAAACTCGTATCTGTTGCAAACTCCAACTGAAGTTCGCAGACGTGGGTTGCAATTGGAAGATTTTGTACCCAGTGCGGACACATTGGCGCTGACAACAAGAGTTTGGGAAAGTTATCTCAATCAGATTTACTTTTTCTTGCGTGGTGGTCAGCAATAAAACAAAGAAAACTACAATTCAAGAGGCCACAATGCTACATTTGTAGCTGACTGGCCTTATTTAACAGTTATCAGGTATCAGTTATCAGTTATCAGTTTTCACTGATTTGAACTGTCAATCTCACCGATAGCCAGATTTTGGCTGGCACATTCTACCATCACAATCGCTGCAAATTGCTGGAATGGCAAAAACACGACGCCTTGCTGTACTTGCTACTTACCTGCGTCCCCACTGGCGGGAAGCGACATTGGGTATTGTCGCTCTATTGACTGTCAATGGACTAGGTGTTTACATTCCTTTGTTAATTCGCTCAGCAGTTGACAAACTCTCAGTTACATTTAGCTTAAATCAGTTATCCAATTACGTAATACCAATCATCCTGCTGACTTCAGCAATGTGGTTTATTCGGATGGCGTCGCGCATCTGGATATTTGGTATAGGTCGTCAAGTAGAATTTGAACTCAAACAAAGAATTTTTGAACACTTACTGAAGCTAGAACCATCCTATTTTACTACCAACACAGCTGGGGACTTGATTAGTCGCGCCACCAACGATGTAGATAACATCAGGCGATTATTGGGTTTTGTAGTGTTGAGTCTGGCAAATACCGTATTTGCTTATGTTTTAACATTACCAGTCATGCTCTCAATTAGTGTAGACATGACACTGGCGGCGTTAGCAGTATATCCTTTGATGTTTTATTTGGTGCATCTGTTTAGCGATCGCCTCCGCAATGAACAGTTAGCAGTACAAAATCAACTCTCTGACATCAGCGATTTGATTCAAGAGGATATCAGTGGTATTGCTTTAATCAAAATTTACGCCCAAGAAGAAAACGAACGGCGTGCTTTCGCCCAGAAGAATCAGAAATTATTACGAGCTAACCTCAAACTAGCAAAAAGCCGCAATACACTCTTTCCCTTAGTTGGTGGACTAGCCAATGTTAGTTCTCTAGTGATCATCTTGCTGGGAGCAACACGCATTGCTTCGGGAACCCTTGATGTTGGTAGTTTTGTCGCACTACTGTTGTATGTAGAGCGTTTGGTTTTTCCCACTGCTTTGTTAGGATTCACCATCACCGCCTACCAACGGGGTGAAGTGAGTGTTGATCGCATCGAATCAATTTTGACTGTCAAACCCAAAATTAAAGATGAACCAGATGCAATTCATTTGCCAATAGGGGAAATACAAGGCAAATTGACAGCAAAGAACCTTTGTTATACCTACCCCGGTGCTTCCACTCGCGCTTTAGATAACATCAACTTTAGTATCTCACCAGGAGAAACAGTCGCAATTGTCGGGGCAATTGGTTCAGGGAAATCAACTTTGGCTAATGCTTTGCCTCGTCTGTTGGATATTGAAGAAGGACAGTTATTTTTAGATGGAGTAGATATTACTAAAATTGCCCTAGCAAACTTACGCAGTGCGATCGCCTACGTTCCTCAAGATAGTTTTCTCTTCAGCACCACCGTCAAAAATAACATCCGCTATGGCGATCCCTTAGCAGAACAGCAAGAAGTAGAATCAGCCGCCAAAAGTGCCCAAATTCACCCAGAAATATTAAATTTCCCGCAGCAATACGAAACTATAGTTGGTGAACGCGGTATTACTCTTTCTGGTGGTCAACGACAACGTACAGCTTTAGCAAGGGCAATGCTAGTAGATGCCCCAGTTTTAATATTAGATGATGCCCTCTCCAGCGTTGATAATCAAACAGCTACAGCAATTTTAAACAACCTCTCTGGTGGTACAAAACGCAAAACAGTGATTTTTATCACCCACCAACTTTCAGCCGCAGCTGTTGCTGATCGAATTTTTGTCATGGATAAAGGCAAAATAGTCCAAACAGGCACACAAACAGAATTATTGCAACAACCAGGTCTTTACAGAACATTGTGGAGTCAACATCAAGTCGAGGAATTATTACATTAGGAGAGAACAGCGAACAAGTATAGGATGGACGCTAATACAGTTCGGATAAGCATTCTTTATCTGCCTTTTCCCTTTCCCCCTTAACCGAACCGTATTGCCTTGTCCCCTTAATCCCTAGTTCTGCCAAAATAAAAGTATTGGGTGGACTGGCTGGTGTGTCAACAGTTGTCCCAATACCAAAATGGAAATTTCATGAGAAAGCGCCCCAAAAGTCAATTTTTGTTTTGCGATCGCTGGTTTGATCGACACTGGATAGTCCGCAATATGGAAGCTTTCCAAGATTTGATTGTGGTTATCCTGTGTTTAAGTTTGTTTGGCGTCATGCTGATGCAATTATGGTCGATATTTATTGCCCTCACACAACAACTGGAATATAAACTAGTCACAGCCAAAATCTTATTCATTTTGATTTTGGTGGAATTATTTCGATTGTTGATGATTTACTTACAAGAACATAGTATTGCTGTAGGTGTGGCAGTTGAAGTCACAATTGTATCAGTACTCCGAGAAGTAGTTGTGCATGGAGCGTTAGAAATTTCTTGGATTCAAGGTGCGTCAATTTGTGCTTTATTGTTAATTCTTGGTGCATTACTAATAGTTTGTGCCAAAACACCGCATATGGATTGCATTAGCGCTAATACAAAATCTTGTCCGGTAGTGTATTTTGAGGATAATCAACTGCAACAAGAGTGTGAATTTGAGCGATCCGCATCAATGCAAAAAAGGAGATGAGGACAAGGGGAGACGGGGACACGAGGGACAAACCAGACAAGGGATACAAGGAGGACACAGGGGACAAGGGAAATATGACACTCCCCCCACCTCCCCACCCTACTCTTATACCCTTCTGGACAGATGAACACCTCTTTGAGGGCAAGTAGAAGTGAATATAGAAAGCCTAAAGGAGGGTGAATCAATGACTCAAACCACAGAAAGACAATCTCAAAATCCTATTAGCGACCTAGAGTACGACTTTTTGACTGTTTTGCACAATAAAGGTGAAGCGATTAAGGCTTACGACACCTATATCCAAGATGCACAACAAGCTGGTTCTCAGCCTTGTGTAGAATTGTTCCAAAAACTACGTCAGTCTGACATCGAACAAGCACAGGAGATCCGCCGCCATCTTCAGGAAGTAATGCAGAAAGGTAAGATGTAAATTTGGCGGGATGAAGCGATCGCTTTCTAATTTGTAGAGGAAAAAGCGATCGCTTCACTATTTGCTAGATTGATGACCTGCTGCTTGTTAGACTGGCTCTACAGTTAAGTTTAGAGCCTGGGCTATTTGTTCTAAACTTAACCCCAAAGCCAACACGGACTAACCCAAAATCAAGACTTTTAAACCCACGCAAGTGGGTTTTGTATGTTGCAGCCGCGACTTCTAGTTGCCTGTTCCCTATCTTCACGAATAAATTAATTTTGCTGAACTACTTACAAGATATTGAGTCTAGGCGATCGCTCCACTAATGTCAGTTTTTGAAATTTGTTGTAAAAGCTTACAGTAATTTTAATTTGTTTAAATCACAATTATTTGTAGTGGCGAACAGCTGCTTGCCACTACAACAAAACTGTATATTAACTGTATATTATTAAGCTGATTACCTGAAAGTTCTGGTTTCAGGTCAGCAATGATAAACTGCCATTCAGCATGTATGTCAAGAAAATTGCTATTATCTCAATCTCTGCGTATTATCTTTGTTGCCTTCACTGTTGGAATTGTTGGGTGTAATTATGCTGGTAATTTAGTAGGCCCCTCTTCTCCAACTACTGTATCCTCAAGCGAATCAAACAACAATCTGCCCAAAGTTGTTGCTACTACTAGTGTACTTTGTGACCTAGTTAAACAAGTGGCAGAAAATACAATTAATCTGACTTGCTTGATTTCACCCGGTGTAGATCCAGATCGTTATCAACCAAAACCAGAAGATCGTCAAGCAATAGAACAAGCAAAAGTTATTTTTTTTAATGGATATAACTTTGAACCAAGTTTATTCAAATTAATTAAAGCTAGTAAAAACGGTGCAGCAAAAATAGCAGTTGCTCAACGTGCTGTTCCTAAAGCATTGAAATATCAAAAGAATGGTAAGTTAGTATCCAATCCTTATGTCTGGCACGATCCTAAAAATGGGATCAAGATGGCAGAGGTAATTAGCAGAAACTTAAGTAAAGCCATACCTGAAAATGCTACTTTATATGGAAGGAATACTCAAAAAATCAAAAAAGAATTAAATCAGTTAGATGTATGGATCAAGTTACGTATTGATAGTATTCCTGCTAATAATCGTAGACTAGTTACAACTAATAATGCTATGGCTTATTATGCTAAAGCCTACAATATTGCATCTATAAATGCTTTAGAAAGAATTAATCCTAATGCTAAGCCTACACCTATAAGAATTAAAGCTGTAGTTAGAGAAATTAGAAGATCAAAAGTGCCGACAATTTTTGTAGACAGTAGAACTAACTCTAATGTTATTGATACAGTTGCCAAACAGGCAAACGTAAAAGTTTCTGCAAGGCAACTTTTGACTGATAATTTGAATAAACCAGGTAACTATGGAGATACTTACCAAAAGTTGTTAACTGCTAATACCCGCACAATAGTTGAAGGATTGGGGGGAACATATCTGATATTTGAACCGCAAGCTTTTGCAAATAAAATTTAAGTTATACAATTTCACTTTTTTGATGATACAAATACATAAGTAAGGGCGTACAACTGTACGACCCTACAAAAAAAATTAGTATCTATCACTTGTAGTTATTAAAGTCAAATCGTGTGTTTTGGCTTTGCTTTATCACTACTTCACATTCAAGAAAGGAGTTTTCGGAAAGTTAAACAAGATTGGATTTGGCAAATTTTAGTAGTGCAAAGGGCGTATTCTCATACCATTTCACAAAAATCTTGATACAAATTCTCCTCCTTGTCTTCCTTGTCTCCCTGGCTGCCAAATTATCAAACTTATAGTGAAACGGTATCACCACCCCCAACTACCAGGAATACCTTTGAAAGGCCCAACAATATCACTTGTGATCCAGCCACCATAAAAATTACCTGGTTGTGGTTGTGCTTTTTCGCCATCTACATAACAAGCATCCATAAAATGCGCATAAAATGCTACATGATTTTTGAGGGATGCAAAAGCAGGTGTGGGATTTGGATAATACCAAGCAGCATTTTGTACTTCTTTTTCGCCTACCCTTACTGTGTAGTAACTTGCACTCCCTTTCCATTCACAAAAACTAGATTGTGGTGATGCAATTAAGTATTGCATTTTGATATCTTCTGGAGGAATGTAGTAGACAGGTGGATGACTAGTTTCTAAGACACGTTTGGCGTGGTGAGTGTCAGCGATCGCGACATTATTAAATATTATTTGAATATGCTTATTTGTTTCCTCAAGGCGAGGAGGACGGGGATAATCCCAGACTGATTCTTGTCCGGGGCCAGGTTCAATACGTTGGGGTTTAATCATTTTATTGGTTGGTTGTTGATTGTTGATTGTTGGTTGTTGATTGTTGATTGTTGGTTGTTGGTTGTTGGTTGTTGATTGTTGGTTGTTGGTTGTTGGTTGTTGGTTGTTGGTTGTTGGTTGTTGATTGTTGGTTGTTGGCTGTTTGAAGTTTTTCAATTAACAAACAACCAACAACAAAGAACAATATCTACTAACTAAAATTTATTTTCCACGCCATAGACGCTGTAATAATTGAAATATTCTCACAATCATTTCTTCTAGCCACAGCATAGCACCATCTAACCATGCCAAAATTTGCTCTAATGGATGTTTTTCATAACCAATGATTTTGGCTTTTGTTTCAATCCATTCTGGTTTTGCTTCCATTTCTGCAGTTTGGTAGTGTTGCTGCTGAGAAATAGAAAATGATGTTTTTGCTGCAACAGATATTGTTTGAGTAGAAGTGAGATTTGTAACTAAATTTTGTTTTTGTACTAATCTTCCTTGGGGTTGTAATGTAAAACTTCTCAAGCGATGAATTAGGTTGTGTAACGGATTATTTGCTGTTTGACTGCTAGGAAGAGCTGAGTGTGAAATTGGAGAATTGCTAATTATTTTCTTTGTATTGTTTGGATGATGAATAGATTTGCTTATGACTTGAACATCACCAAAGACATCACTCTCATTCAGCCACAAATCTACTAATTCTTCACTTTTTAACTTAGAAGTTTTCAGTAATTTATGGTGTGTATAGCATTGTTTTTTGTTTTGAGTGATTGGTAAAACTGGAGAAAGTTTATTTGTGGATATAGACTGATTTAATTTTTTACTCTGGTGGTCTCTAAAAAAGAAATTCAGTGCTGCCCAAATCAAATTTTGAATCTTTGATGTTGGATTTTCGAGATTCTTAAGAGTGGTTGTTGTTTGTTTACTAGCTACTATTTGCTCTTTTCCATAAATAAATATTTGTAACTGAGTTTGCAAGGCTTGGATAAGTTCACGGCTAGTATGAGAAATTGGCTCTAAAGCATTAGACTCTAATTTTGCAACAATTGCATCTAACAAAGCTAGCGATCGCTTCGCATTTAGTAAAGATAATTCTTCTGTATTTTGCTCTGTATTCCCAAATGGTAGTGCTGGTGTTTTGTTTTCACCATGACTACCAGTTAGCTTTGTCAGTAAGCAATTAATTTCACCGACTAGCTTTTTTTCTTCCTTATATTGGGATAAGCGCCATTGATGCCAATAATTAGCAATTTCTGTGATAATTCGATCTTCTAATTTGTGCTTTTGCTGAGGTGTTAATATATCCAAAATTTCATTTTTGGAACTGACGAGTACCAGTTGGCGATCGCATAGCTGGGAGGCAATTCCCCGGATGTTTGGTGATAGGTGGGGGGGTGTAGACGCGCTTTGCGCGCCTTCCCGGAGGGTGGAGTGTGAGGAGTAATGTAGAGACGCGCCATGGCGCGTCTGGGAGTGTGAGGGGTTGATGCTTAGACTCTCTACAACCTTTAGCACTCGCTGAATGGGGATATCGGCTACTGGTGGTGCTTCTGGTTGGAAATCGGTATAATTTGCCTGTAATTGTGGATTTTGTGTTGGCTGTCTACTGGTGTGTAGTTGTTTTCCAGCTGACTCTCGCGCTTTTTGAACCAGCATAAATACGGGGTAGACTAGTGCTTCTAAAGACCAACTAGCAGCAACCTGTAGATGACGAAAGGTGCGTCCTACTCCTTCACTCCAACGTCGAGATTGTTTGTGAACGAAGTTAAAAAGTCTGCTTTGATAGCGTTCAGAGAAAGCAGAAGGCATGGTAGTGAATTTAGTTGTTGGTTGTTGTTTGTTGGTTGTTGGTAATCCAAATGCTTCGCCTGTACAGTAGTTAGTAATTGACCACTAACTACTATTATCCATTAACCTTACAGGTAACATTACAAGAGAAATACATTATATTTACGCTATCAATAATAGAATAGCGAAAATATGACAGATACATTTTTGATGGTACAAGCCTCCAGATTTATCTGTGGAGTCAATCCGTCTTGAAAAGCTTTGAAGTTCCCTCCGGGACGTTGCTTTGTAGACGCCCGTAGGGCGGCTTCAAGGTAGAGTACGTCCCAAGCCCTAGCTCAAACTTTTCGCAAAATCCAAAATCCAAAATCTAAAATCGAATGACCTCTCCCGTATCGCCATCTAATACCAAAATTATCTTAGCGGCAATTGAGAAATTGCGCTCTTTTTGTCAAGCGAATATTCTCCCAGATTGGCGCTGTTTTGCAGGTGATTTGGCTGTGACTGATGTCAGTACATCTTCGTTGTCTGAGTGGGCATCTGTTCAAATCAATGCTATGGGAAATATTGCTTGGGCTGGGGGACAAAAAGTTTTGTGGTTAGCGCAGAAATTGGTGATTCCCCAAGATTTACAAGGTTATGCACTACAGGGGTTGTCTTTACGACTGGCGTTGGTTTGGTGGGCGAATTCTGCAAAAATTTATGTGAATGGTGAGTTAGTGGGTGAAGGAGATTTGTTTGATTGTTCGCCTCGGATTTTAGTTAGTCAAGCGGTAACGCCAGGGGAAGAATTTTTCATAGCTATACGTTTAGTGAGTCCGGGACATTGTGATGGGGCGTTGATGCGATCGCTTTTAATTTATGAATCCAATGATGAGCAGTGTCCTGATCCTGGTTTTGTGGCTGATGAGTTGGCTGTGACGCAGCGTTTTTTGGAAAGGTTTGCGCCTGAGAGGTTGGATAGTTTGGCGGCGGTGGTAGAAGAAGTAATGAACCGCAGAGGCGCAGAGGACACAGAGGAAGAGAGGGGAGGGGTTGAGAATTCTCTGGTGTCATTACGGGATAGTTTAATTCAATCCAAAATCCAAAATCCAAAATCCAAAATTTATTTGTTGGGTCATGCTCATTTGGATATGGCCTGGCTGTGGCGTGTAAGTGAAACTTGGGAGGCGGCGCAGAGTACTTTTGAGTCGGTTTTGCAGTTACAGGCAGATTTTTCGGAGTTAGTTTTTTGTCATTCGACGCCGGCTTTGTATGCTTGGGTGGAGGAAAATCGCCCGGATTTATTTAGGGCTATTCAAGAAAAAGTAGCGGCGGGAAGTTGGGAGGTTGTTGGTGGTTTTTGGGTGGAACCGGAATTAAATTTGATTGCTGGTGAATCGATTGTGCGGCAGTTACTGTATGGTCAGCGTTATGTGCAAGAAAAGTTTGGCAAGCTGGCGAGTGTAGTTTGGGTTCCTGATACTTTTGGTTTTTGCGCGAGTTTGCCGCAGTTTATGGGGCAAGGAGGAATTGAGTATTTTGTCACGCAGAAGTTACGTTGGAATGATACAACAAAGTTTCCTTACAGTGCGTTTTGGTGGCGTTCTCCGGATGGCAGTAAAATATTGAGTTTAATGTCTGCGCCTGTGGGTGAAGGTATCGATCCGGTGAAAATGGCTGATTATGCTATTGAATGGCAAACTCAAACTGGATTGACGGACTCGCTTTGGCTTCCTGGTGTCGGCGACCACGGCGGCGGCCCCACCCGTGATATGTTAGAAACTGCCCAACGCTGGCAAAAATCGCCTCTCTTCCCAGAGTTAGAATTTACGACTGCTGAAAAGTACCTCCAACACCTTCGATCAACTATTAATTCTCACACCCCTCCCACTCCTCACACCTCCCCACACTCCCCCCTCCCCACCTGGGATGACGAACTCTACCTCGAATTCCATCGCGGTTGCTATACTACCCACGGTGATCAAAAACGTTGGAATCGTCGTTGTGAGAATTTGTTGTACCAAGCGGAATTGTTTGCAGCGATCGCCACTATCAGATGCGGGGTAAGCTATCCAAAGGGGGAATTGGAAGCTGCTTGGAAGCAAGTTTTATTTAACCAGTTTCATGATATTTTGCCTGGTTCCTCTATTACTGAAGTTTATGAGGATGCCTTACCACAGTGGCAGGAAGTGGAAAAGGTTGGTACGGAAATATTGGAGGAGTCGTTGCGAGCGATCGCAGCTCAAATTTCTTTCCCAACACCGCCACAGTCGGATAGTTTACCTGTGGTTGTCTTCAATTCTCTGAACTGGCAGCGTTCTGAGGTCGTTACTGTTCCTTTACCCTCTACGACTGCACTTAATCAGGCATGGCAGATTTACGATAACTCTGGCAACCAAATTGTTTCCCAGTTAGGTGAAGCTTCTACACTGCTGTTTTTGGCTAGGGATATTCCGCCTGTTGGCTACCGTATTTTTTGGCTGTGTTCTTCTCTGCCTAAAAATGGACATAACTTAACCCAGTCTGATTATACCAATTTGGGTTTGCAAAAGCAAGAACAATTTTCCCGAGAAAGATTGACTTGGGAAAATGAATTTTTGCGAGTCATTATTGAGGAGCAAACTGGTAATTTATCTAGTGTTTTTGACAAGGTTAATAATAGAGAAGTTCTCAATCAAGCAGGTGGAAATCTATTACAAGCTTTTCAAGATATTGGTCAATATTGGGATGCATGGAATATTGATCCTAATTATGCCCAGCACCCTCTACCACCAGCTACTCTGAAATCTATCCAATGGCTAGAACAAGGGCCAGTACAACATCGCTTGCGTGTGGTGCAGCAACTTGGTGAATCAGAGTTTTGCTGTGAATACATTCTGTCAACAACTTCACCTATGCTGAAAATTGCCATGAAGGTAGATTGGCAACAAGAGCATGTATTGGTGAAAGCAGCCTTTCCTCTTAATCTTGAAGCGGACTTTGCTACTTACGAAATTCCCTGTGGTGCAATTCGTCGTCCAACCAAACCCCAAACCCCAGCAGAAAAGGCAAAATGGGAAGTCCCCGCTTTGCGTTGGGCAGATTTGACGGAAGAAATGGGGGACAAACCAGACAAGGGAGAACTTTTTACCAATCCCCAATCCAAAATCCAAAATCCTTACGGTGTAAGTTTACTAAATGACTGTAAGTACGGTTATGATGCTCAACCAAATCAACTACGGCTAACACTTTTAAGAAGTCCTAAATGGCCCGATCAGCAAGCAGATAGAGGTGTACATGAATTCACCTACGCTTTGTATCCCCATGCTGGTGATTGGAAATCAGCCCACACAGTCCGACGTGGGTATGAATTAAATGTACCTTTGCAAGTAATGGTGTGTCCGGTTAACTATCATAAATCATCCAATTTTTCCTTCTCGATTGAAGAAGATGGGTTAGGGGTGAGTTTCTTAAATTTATCAGCAGAAAATTTAATCTTAATGGCATTTAAACAAGCAGAAGATGACCCCCAAAAGTGGATTTTGCGTTGTTATGAATGTCACGGAGAAACAGCCGAGTCGTCTTTGCAGAATAATCTGGGACTGAGTTTTGAGGAATCTGTGGATTTGTTGGAGCGTCCTTTATCTACTTCTGAATTCTCATCTACAGCTATTGAGCAAAAATTTAATGTTCAACCCTGGAAAATTGTTAATTTGAAGTTGCAAGTGAGTGATTCTGTAACTGCTTGATTGCAACTCAATTTCTAGATTAGATGAATAGCGATCGCACAGTAAGTAAGAAACTAGCCAATTTTCTAGGGTTGGTGTCGTGGTAGATTTGCTAGTGTTGTAAAAATCCTAACCAAAAGGAGAGCAAATCAATGGTCAACGGCGAATCGAACGGCAAAGTTGCCTTGATTACAGGTGCAAACAAAGGACTCGGATTTGAAATGAGCCGCCAACTTGCACAACATGGATTAATGGTTCTGATTGCAGCCCGCAAACTGCAAGCCGCAGAAGAAGCTGCAACAACGCTCCAAAATGAAGGATTGCAAGCTCAAGCGATCGCACTTGATGTGAACGACAGCGCTCAAATTCAGGCAGCTGCTCAAGAAATTGGCGATCAGTTTGGCAAGCTGGATGTTTTGATCAATAATGCTGGGGTGATGCTTGATGGCGAATGGGCAATTAGTAATGCGAGTTCCGTTTCCATGGACACCCTTCGCAAGACCTTTGACACTAATTTTTTTGCCTTGGTTGAAGTGACTCAGGCATTATTGCCGTTGATTTTGAAGAGCCAAAGTGGTCGGATTGTCAATATGGCAAGTATTGAAGGGTCATTAGCGCTTCATGCTGATCCAAACTCTTTTATTTATGATTCCAAACCCTTTGCTTATAATGCGTCTAAAGCTGCTGTCAATTCCTTTACCGTTCATCTCGCCCATGCGTTACGGAATACACCTGTGAAGGTGAATAGCGCCCATCCCGGTTGGGTGAAAACCGAATTGGGAGGTGAAGGCGCAATGATGGACATTACCGAGGGAGCAAAAACAGGTGTGCAGTTAGCAACCCTTCCCGATGATGGTGTAAGTGGTGGCTTTTTCCATCTCGGTCAGCCTGTACCTTGGTAGGTGAAAAAAGATTGCTCCTAAACATCCCTTGAATTAGAAACTAACTACAAACTTGCATAAATTCATAGCGAATTTTAGCACCAAGACTCCGCGCTCCTCGGCGTTTACCTTTGCGTCCCTTTGCGTTTTAAATCGCTACGCTTTTACATAAAGCTGTAATAAGAAATAGGAAGTGACTAGTTATTAAAATTTTTAATAGTCTGTTGCCAGTAACCCCTAGTCACTCACCTCTAACCCCTAGTTTCTAGTCCCTATTTTTTGTCTAATCCTCATGGTCTTCAAAAGGATCGCTCAATTGCTTAGAAGGAGGGCCAAAAGCAGTATAGATAGATAGCGCCGTGATGACGATCACAATCGCGCCAACGGAAATGCTAAGAACTGTTGCGGGTTCCATCATAAAAGGATAGATTATGAGTGCTATTCTTATAGAATATTACAGAAGATTAAAAAATGCTTTGGCAACTATCTTAAGGTGAGATATGGCACAACGGACGCGGTTAGGAGATATCCTCAGACCCCTGAACTCTGAATATGGTAAAGTTGCCCCAGGTTGGGGTACTACTCCCCTGATGGCTGTTTTTATGGGCCTATTTTTCGTGTTTCTGCTGATTATTCTGCAACTCTATAACAAGTCAATAATTATCCAGGACGTTAGTGTGGATTGGCGGAGTTTAGGACGTTAATTGAGAAAGAAGTTTTACGCTTTTGTCAAAACGCTTCCCCACCCGGTCAATCCGGGTTTTTTTGTTAAGTTTGTTGTTAGTTGTTTGTTGTTAGTTGTTTGTTGTTGGTTGTTTGTTGTTGGTTATTCTTACAACCATGAACAACCAACAAAGAACTATCAACCACCAACCAGTAACTTATGTCTAAACTAAATTTATGGGTTTGTGTAGCAGTTTTTGAGTTGACAGGAGACAGGACGAATGAACGTATTTGGTATTGGTCTGCCGGAAATGGCTTTAATTATGATAGTGGCACTGTTAATATTTGGCCCGAAGAAATTGCCAGAAATTGGTCGGAGCATGGGAAAAGCAATTCGCGGTTTTCAAGATGCTTCTAAGGAATTTCAAAATGAGTTTCAAAAAGAAGCAGCTCAGATAGAAGCAGCTGTAAAAACTACTGCTGAACTGGAACCAAAGCAATTAGAAGCACCTAAAAAGGAAGAAGTGTGAAGTCAGTTATTAGTTACCAGTTATCAGTTATCAGTTTATAACTGTTTACTATTTGCTCATTTTACACTTCATACTTCAAATGACAGAAGCTACTGCCAAAACAACTTTGGTGATTCCCCAATTAATTGTTGGGTTGGGGAATCCAGAACCAAAGTATGATCAAACACGCCATAATATTGGTTTTGCCGCTTTGGATGTTCTATCCCGTTCTTGGCAGATTCCTCTGGCAGAAAATCGCAAATTTCAAGGTGAGTATGGTGAAGGTATTGCACCTACCAACGATAAAATTCGTCTGCTCAAACCACTCACTTATATGAATCGCTCCGGACAAGCTATACAAGCTGTCACTAATTGGTATAAATTACCGCCCGAATCTGTATTAGTTATTTATGATGAGATGGATTTGCCTCTTGGGAAAACTCGTCTGCGCTTGTCTGGTTCGGCTGGTGGACACAATGGTATGAAAAGCGCGATCGCACATTTGGGAACACAAAATTTTCCTCGCCTACGTATCGGTATTGGTAGACCTAAAGGTGCTAGTAATGGTGAAGAAAATACTGTGTCTTATGTGCTGGGAAAGTTTTCGGCAACCGAAACTCAGTTTGTCTCTGAGGTATTAAAGTTTGTCTGCGAATGCGTAGAATTATGCCTCAAGCAAGGAGTTGAAAAAGCAATGAATCGTTGTAATAGCAATGGTCTTGTCTATCCTGAGCCTGGGACTATCAAATAAGAATTACGTAAATAATGTTACTTATTTTTTACGTATTTGTCCACAACAAGACCGAAAATTTTTAATTAATTTTAAAAATATTCGACTGTGCTAAACACAGTCTTTTTCTGTCTTTTTTTATAATTAGGTTGATGGGCAGCAATTTAGCTTGCTCCATCTAACCATGATCGGACACTCGGCGCGCTCCGTAACTTGGCAAGGCAATTATTTTACACCCCTATTTGAGGGGTGGTTCTTCTTGCTTATTTTTTTTTCAAAATGATAACGGAGGCTCTGTAGCTGTTTTAACATTAATCTTGTCAAGCAACGTCAGTGCCGATTTTTTATTTAAAACGCCGCTTCCGTCTAGCAGCCACTGCTTTGCGTTTGCGCTTTTCTAATGGTGTTTCAAAATGCCGATGATACTTAACATCAGCTAAAATGCCAGCTTTAGAAACCTGACGCTTAAAGCGCCGCAGAGCTGACTCTATTCCTTCATTCTCTCCTAAAACCACCTGGGTCATTCTTTGTCCTCATTATCAGTTATGATCCATTGTAATGGGTATTGGGTATTGGGTATCAGGATAGGGTATTGGTCAATTGTCAATTGTCAATTGTTAGTAGTTAGTGGTTAGTTGTCATTTGTCATTTATCATTGGTCACTATTTATTCTCCTCACACTCCCCCCATCGTCCCCATTGCCCCATCTCCCTTCTAATCCCCAATCTCTATACTAAGAGCCAGTTGATAAAGTTGGCGGCGGGGTAGGGAAGTTACTTTTGCTAACTCTCTACTGGCTTGCGATCGCGACATTCCCTGAGTAATGAGTTTTGTTAACTCAGCTTTTAATTCTACTTCCGATAGCACTAGTTGGGTGGGTGGACTTCCTGCCACAACTAACGTGTATTCTCCTTGAGGTTCCTTATCACTACAATAAGCAAGCGCCTGTGCAAGGGTTCCCCGCCAGAATTCCTCATACAATTTAGTTAACTCTCGTGCCAACACAATTTGGCGATCGCTGCCAAAAATATCTGCTAAATCTTGTAAAGTCTCTGGTAAACGGTGGGGAGATTCGTAGAAAATTAATGTACGGGGTTCTGTCTTCAAAAATTCTAAATGTTCTCGTCGCCCTTGAGTTTTCGCTGGTAAAAATCCTTCAAACACAAACCGATCCGTTGGTAATCCTGCTGCACTCAATGCCGTGATTGCAGCATTCGCACCAGGAATTGGCACTACAGAAATTTCTGCTGCAACACACGCTTTCACTAATTCATAGCCAGGATCAGAAATACCTGGCATACCCGCATCTGTTACCAAAGCGATCGCTTTACCCTCACCCAACTGCTCTAATAATTCTGGAATACGACTGTTACGATTATGTTCGTGGTAGCTAATTTGTGGAGTCTTGATTTGAAAATGCTGTAGCAACTTACCCGTATGACGTGTGTCTTCCGCCGCAATCAGATCCACCGTTTGTAAAATTCGCACTCCCCGGAAAGTCATATCTTCCAGATTCCCAATTGGTGTAGCGACGATGTAAAGTATTCCTGGTTTTGGATCAGTTTGCATGAAAGGACTTTGTTGGTGGTTGGTGGTTGATGGTTGGTGGTTGATTGTTGATGGTTGATTGTTGATGCTTGGTGGTTGCTTGGAACAAACAACAAACACCTAACACCTAACACCTAACACCTAACAACCAACAACTAACAACTAATGAAAGGCTTATTTGTCGGTTTAGTAACCCTCGATCTAATTTACCTCGCCCAATCTCCCCCGAGAAACAATCAAAAAATAGTTGCTGCTGACTATACTGTTGCCGCTGGTGGCCCTGCTACCAATGCTGCTGTTGCTTTTAGCCATTTGTCTTGTAGAGACGCGCCACGGCGCGTCTCTAGGTTATTAGGTGTTGTAGGTTCTCACCCGATGACACAGTTAATTCGTGGAGACTTAGAAAAATATCAAGTAGAAATTACTGACCTTGATCCCGCTACAACCAATCCACCGCCAGTTTCTTCTATTATTGTTACCCAAGCCAGTGGCGAACGGGCAGTCATTTCCATCAATGCTGTCAAAACTCAAGCCAATAGCCAGGCTATCCCACCAGACATTTTACAAAATGTTGATATTGTCTTAATAGACGGACATCAAATGACAGTAGGGATAGAAATAGCCCAAACAGCAAAAGCAAATAATATCCCAGTAGTCATAGATGGTGGTAGCTGGAAACCTGGTTTTGATCAACTTTTACCTTTTGTAGATTACGCCATTTGTTCTGCCAATTTCCATCCTCCCAATTGCCAGACTCAGGAACAAGTCTTTACCTATCTCAGTGAATTTGGTATTCCTCACATCGCCATTACCCACGGTGAAAAACCGATTAAGTATCTCATACAGGAAACGGGTGCAAGTGGCTTTGTAGACGTGCCAAAAACTACTGCTGTTGATACACTGGGGGCCGGAGATATTTTCCATGGTGCTTTTTGTCATTACGTATTACGGGAAAATTTTCTTGATGCACTAGCATCAGCAGCAAAAATAGCTGCTTTTTCCTGTCAATTTTTTGGCACACGTCGTTGGATGAGAAGTCCGGGAAAAAGTTAAAGGAAACGAACACAGATGAACACCGTGCAAGGCGATGGATTATGGGTTGGCTGTTAAGTTAATCCCCAATTTTTATTTTCAAGACAGTCAATCATGGGAAAATCCCACGAACCTGGCTATGAAAATATCAATCTTCCTACACCCCTACACCCTTAAACCCCCACACCCATTTTCAAGCTAGCTATTCATGAACGTTGGTACACAACCTTGCCATGAAAATTATTACCCCTTCTGCCATCTGCCATCTGCCCTCTGCCTTCTTTTCAAACTAGTAGAATATAGGACAAAATTAATGCCAGACTTACAAAACATTCTCGAACTCACTCGTTCTGTTGGTTGGGGTGCAGCAGAGATACTGCAATCATACTACAATGGAACTCAAAAAAATCTCGACGTCCAGTATAAAGATAATGACCCTGTTACGGCTGCTGATTTAGCTGTCAATCACTATATTTTGGAGAAATTGCAAGCAGCTTTGGGTCATGAAGACTTTGCTTACATTAGTGAAGAAACTTATAAAGAAGAACAAGCCAAGCATCCAAGTTGTCAATGGTCATGGATCATTGATCCTCTAGATGGTACACGGGATTTTATCGAAAAAACTGGTGAGTATGCCATTCACCTTGCCCTAGTACAGGAACATCGTCCAGTGTTAGCTGTGGTCGCAGTTCCCGAGGCAGATAAATTGTACTATGCAACTAAAGGTGGCGGGGCATTTGTAGAAACTCGCGATCGCCAAACTACTCCCATAAAAGTATCATCACGAGAACGCATTGAAGATTTAACCCTCGTTGTCAGTCGTTCCCACCGCAACGATAGACTTGAATATTTGCTGCAACATCTACCTTGCCAAAATCAAAAAGCTGTTGGCAGTGTCGGCTGTAAAATTTCCACTATTGTTGAACAACAAGCAGATATTTATATTTCTCTTTCTGGTAAATCTGCACCCAAAGATTGGGATATGGCCGCACCTGAATTAATCCTAACAGAAGCTGGTGGTCAATTCACCCACTTCGATGGCAGACCATTACAATACAACACCGGAGATATTAATCAGTGGGGTGGTTTATTAGCTAGTAACGGTCAATTTCATGAAATACTTTGTCGGGAAGGAGAAAGGATTTTAGCAGAGTGGGATAGAGTCAAGAGTTAGGGTAATGGGGAGGTGGGGAGATGGGGGGCTAGGGGTCCCCACTTTGTGGGGTTGGGGGGCAATGGGGAGATGGAGAGTGTGTAGACGCAACAGCGGTGAGGGAGTCGCAGTCTTGGACG
>NZ_AJLK01000061.1 GCF_000317205.1 Fischerella muscicola PCC 7414
CAGTCTTGGACGCCACGTGCTACAACTGTTGGAACCCCCAAGGGCGCAGTGGCTCCTTTATGCCGGGAGAAGAGTCCACCGCAGTGGCTGGGCTTTCCGTGACGTAGACGCGCTCATAGGCTTAAGGTAAGGGTATGCGAACCCCCGTAGACGCCCGGAGGGCGGATTCAAGGTAGAGTACCCGGAGGGCTTAAGGTAAGGGTGGAGTGTGGGGGTGTGGGGAGTGTGAGGGGTGTGAGGAGTAAAACAAATAACCACCAACCACCAACCCTACCCTTACCTTAAGCCACTACGTGTCTACGGGTTCGCCAGTCCCCCTACCCTTACCTTAAGCCGCTACCTGCGGAAGCCGCTTCGCGTCTACGCGTCTACGTGACGGGAACCGCCTTTTTGGGGGGCTGGACTCACCACCAACAACCAACCATCAACAACCAACAACCAACAACCAACAACCAACTAAATTAATTGAGTGGCTACTTTCATAATGTGGGCATGATATTCAAAAGGTAAATTATCAACAGAAAGACTTGGCACACCTTTAATCCCGTCAATTGCAGGCCCATGCTTCACAATTGATTCCAAAATATAAAACTCTGTTTCTGAATTTAAGCCAGAAAGAATTGCTATTTTCCAATCAGGACGAAGTAAAGATAAAGCTGTTAATAAACCAGTTGCCCCCCAATTAGAAACACCACATACTATTAAATAATCACAACTAACAATACAAGCAATTTTTGCGCCATGCCGAATATGTTGACGAATTATATCTTGAGGAATGTTGCCCATACCTAATTCATTTCCACCATCACCAATCCCCACTGTGATGATATTTTTAGATGCAAATAAAAGATGTAAAGGTGCAGTATAGGCTGTAATGTCTTGTCCTCGCATATTGCGGACAATACCATCATGACTAGGGCCTGGTCTTTCTATGGAAATGAGATGAGAAATAGGTGTTTCTAAAGATTCCCATAAGCTCAGGAGTGAAGAAACCGCTTGCTGATTTTTTGTTGTCTCTACTGGCACAATATCAAAGGGAATTTCAGCTGTTATTCCTGCTGCTTGCACTGCTACTTTGACTGTACGAAAGCAAAGAGAATCTGTAATAATTCTTACAGGAATTCCCGCCCTCAGCAAACCTGCCGCTAACAGCGCACAACCAATCGGCCCATCGGTTTCCGGTGCAGGAGGATTACCGTAGGGCAAAAAAAAGCCTGTCATAATCGCCACATGGGGAGCAGGATGTTGGGCGATCGAACGAGCAGTTTTGAGTAGTCCTCCCCTTGTTGCTTCTACTAGGGGTTGAATTCCTCTGCCAACATCTTGCCCACAAATTGATTCTAGTTGAGTGATTTTGTGAATGATTTCTTGCCCTTTACCCTTTAACCTTTCCCCGATTTTGACAGAAGGTTTATTCATCTTTAATATCCGTGATGAACATGTGTCCAGGAGCATGAGTAATCGCTATCTCTGGTTTCGCCTGAACTATTGCAGTTTGCGTTGTCACACCACAAGCCCAGAATACAGGAATTTCTCCTTCATGAATAGTAACTGGATCACCGAAATCAGGAGAATTGATATCTGTGATCGCGATCGCATTTGGATCACCGAGATGTACTGGCGCACCATGGGATTTGGGAAAACGACTGGTAATTTGTACAGCACGAATAGCGTCAAGGGGCGATAAAGGACGCATGGAAACCACTAAAGGCCCAGAAAAGACCCCAGCTGGCATACAATTCAGGCTAGTTTTATACATCGGTACATTTTTGTTTTCTTCGATATGTCTCACAGGGATTCCCGTATTCAGCAGCGCCGCTTCAAAGGAAAATGAACAACCAATCAAAAAGCCAACAAAATCATCACGCCACAATTGTTTGATATCCGTAACTTCTTCTACCAGTTCACCATAGCGAAACACATGGTAACGAGGTAAGTCTGACCTCAGATCAGCACCTGGTGCAATCATACGAGGTTCGGGATCGCCGACTTCAGTTACATCCAATAATGGACAAGGTTTGGGGTTGCGATGACAAAACAACATAAAATCAAAGGCAACAGACTGAGGCAAGACGACTAAATTAGCCTGTACATATCCAGATGCAACTCCTGGAGTTGGGGCTTGATATTTTCCCTGGCGACACAGTTGCCGAACTTCGCTAGCAGTTAGTAGTTTGTTCATCACTATCTTAGTGGCTGGGCTTTATTTTTTAAAGAAAGTTAAGTAGTTGGAGATTATTAAACTTAAAATACTAACCAGTAAAATTAGTTTGAATTTTCCTATGTTCTCAGATATGGTTTTAACTTTATTTGGTTGATAAAGGCAGATGATATGAAAACGAAAAGCTTATTTATATTTGCGATGGGGGCTGTAATTTTAGGACTTTCTAGCTGTGCTATTAATACTAATGCGACTAGATCCAATTCTGCCATAAACACTCAAGCAGAGCAAGAAATTAAAATTGCTGGTTCTAATAGTGTTTATCCAGCTTTTGAGGTGTTAGCTAGTGCTTACGAGGTGAAAAATCCCACTACCAAAGTTTCAATACTCACACCTTCTTCATCAAAAGCAGGTATTGCTGGAGTTAAAGATGAATTGTTAGACATTGGAACTCTCAGTCGAGAATTGCAGCAAGAGGAAAAAGCAGACAAATTAGAATATTATTTACTTGCTAAAGACGGCTTTTTAGTTGCTACCCATCCCAGTGTTAAAAATATAATTAATGTGACTACTGAGCAACTGAAAGGAATATACAGTGGTAGTATCAAGAACTGGCAAGAGTTAGGTGGACCTGATGCTAAGATTGTTATCTTAGATAGACCAAAAGAAGAATTTGCTGAACATTTATTGCGGAAATATTATCTTGGTCAAGACCTTAAAATCTCATCAGAAGCTGTTGTTCTGCGTAGAGAAAGTGAATTGATTGCAGCCATTCAAAATACACCTTATAGTATTGGTGCTTTTTCTTTGGCATATGCTATTTCTCACAAATTACCAGTGAACTACCTTAGCCTTAATGGTGTGGAACCTAGCCTTGAAAATATTAAAAATAATAAGTATCCAATGGTTATACCGATTGGAATTACTATCAAAAAATCGCCTGCAAACTCTGTACAAGAATTTGTGAATTATGCCATGAGTCAAGCCGGGAAAGAAGAATTAGCCAAACATAACTTTGTTGTCTTTACACAGAAAAAGTAGGGCAGAAGCTAGCGTTGATTGTTGGTAGTTTTTGTCTGTTACGGGAAAGTATATCCGGTGTCGTAGGTTTTGGGTGAATCCGCTTGTATTATCTGTCTTTATAACTTTGAAGACACATTCATTTATTCAGCGATGTGGTCAAAGAATTTTTTTGCTATACTCCCAGTAACAGGATTTATTTTCGGTTGAGAATTTCGTTTTGGTTTTCACAAGCGTCTCTCCGAATCTAACTCTCTACAGCAATTGATTTGGGAGATGCCCTATGTCTATTTACGTCGGTAACTTATCCTACCAGGTTAGAGAAGAAGACCTGAGGGAGGTTTTTGCTGAATATGGTACAGTTAAGAAAGTTCAGCTACCTACAGACCGTGATACTGGACGGCTACGTGGTTTTGCTTTTGTAGAAATGCAGTCAGACGAAGAAGAAGAGCGTGCAATTGAAGCGCTAGATGGTGCTGAATGGATGGGAAGAGATTTAAAAGTTAACAAAGCAAGACCTCGTCCCGAAAGAAACAGTCAAAGAAGTTACTCTTCTGGTGGCGGAAATTGGGGTAACAGTGGTCGCAATAATCGCCGTTACTAAATTTATATAAAAAATTTTAAATCTTAGGTCTCCAGCAGATTTAATCAATGACTCAACTCTGCTGGAATATTTTTTCCTTTAGTTGATGCAAAGTATCCACCCATACCAGGAGTAATAACAATGGCGCAAGTAGTATTGGGAGAAAACGAAGGGATTGAATCAGCCTTACGACGATTCAAGCGCCAAGTCTCTAGAGCTGGTATATTCCAAGATATGAGGAAAAAGCGTCACTTTGAGACTCCATTAGAAAAAGAAAAGCGTAAAGCTGTTGCTAGGCACAAACAGCGCCGTAACGGCGGTTTTCGTTCCAGGTAAAATTTTTCAACTCTATATTCAGAAAAACCAAAAAGCCTGCTGATGTAGGCTTTTGTTGGGTAATAGGATTTTTTAAGAAACAAATAAGCCAGAACTAGTTACTGCTAAAGCACCAGCGATCGCTGAAGCAACTAGGGAAGCAAAAGCAGTATTAAATAACCACCAAGCAGCATCCGCCACTGCTTTTCTAGTTTCTATTACTTGCTTTTGAGTTTGTTGTTTGAGAGTAGCAAGACGTTTGTTAACTTCCTCTTGGATACGTTTGATACGCTGAAGCACACTATCTCTTGCCGCTTCAATCCTGTCAATAATCTTATTAGCTTGCTCTTGGGAAATATCCTCACGAGAGGTGAGGATAGCAACTAGGGTATCACGATCAAATTGACTGAGGCGATCGCGTAAGGCTTCCAATCCCACTTGGGGATCGTCAAACAACTTAGCAAAGTCTTGCTGGATACCTTCATAATTAAGTTCAGGACGATCCAGCGAGTTGAGATAGTTGCGGATTCTAGCAAAAATTCCATCAATCACCGATTGTAAGGAGTGCTGGAGTTGCTGATATTGTTCAACAATTGAGTTACGCACAGATTCGATTTGATCCACAATCCGATTCGCTTCCGCTTCTGAGATATCCTCCCGTTGAGACAGTAGCGCCACTATTGTTGAACGATCAAATTTGGCTAGGCGATCGCTCAAACTACCAATTCCAGTCCGGGGATCTTGCAGTAATAATTGCAAATCCCGTTTGATACCTTCTGGATTGAGTTCTTCTTTATGAGTGTTCCGCAGATAGTTTTCCAGATTGGCTTCAAAATCCAGAACTTGTCTAGTAGTGCGTGTTGCCAAGCGTCGCGGTACTCTGGCAATATTACCAATAGTTTGTTGTACCTGGTCGATAATGCGATTTACATCCTCTTCACTCAAATCTCCTCGCTGAGTCAGCAACTTCACCAAAGTTTCGCGATCTACCTGTGAAAGGCGATTTCGTAACGCCAAAGCACCTTCTTGAGGATTCTCCAGTAATTTTTCTAAATCTCGCTGGATACCTTCTGGGTTAAGTTCTTGCAAATTAGTATTGCGAAGATAATCAGCGATCGCTTTGGTAGTTTGTTCGTACTGTTCTTTTGCCTGATCAGCTACTTTTTGCGGTGCTTGCAGAATGTTATCGCGTACTTGTTCTAAATTATCGAGGATTTGGTTGACCTGTTCCTCACTCAAATCCTGTCGTTGACTCAATAATTGTACCAGCGTATCGCGGTCAAACTGCGATAACCTTGCCCGTAAAGCAGAAAATCCTGCTTGCGGATCTTCTAGCAGCATTCTAAAATCGCGCTTGATACCTTCAGGATTCAGTTCCTCTTTATTGGTATTCCGCAGATACTCTTCTACCCTTTGTCGCAGTTGATCAGCTTGAGTTCTTGCTTGTTCTTGCAGTTCTCTAGCACCATTCAAAACGCGATCGCGCGTACTTTCGAGTTGGCTAACAATATTATTAGCTTCCTCTTCACTGATGTCTTCACGTTGCTGGAGTAACTGCACCCATGTATCGCGATCGAATTGAGAAAGGCGCTGACTTAATTCTGCAAAACCAGCCTCTGGATCTGTCAACAGCGTAGCAAAATCTCGCTCAATACCTTCTGGATTCAACTCTTCTTTACTAGTAGAAAGCAGATAATTTTCAATCCGCGTACGCAAGTCTTGGGATTTTTCCCGTGCTTGGGCTTGGCGGACAGTTTCTAAAACTTCTTGGCGAATACTTTCCAATTGTTCAGAAATTTCTTTTCTTCTTGCTTCACTGATATCATCCCGCCTTGACAGCAAACTAGTAAGATATTCTTTGTTAATTTCCTCTAATTCGCGGCGGACTGTTCCAGGATCTGCATTCGGATCATAGATGACATATTTGAATTCATCTTTGATAGTAATACGGTTGAAATGCCAGGGTAAAGAATACAGAATGTAATCTTCAACATCTGCCTTAATAGTGTTGTAAGATAGTCCCGGCAATCTTTGGGTTACTTGTGCATTTGCCTGATCTCTCAGCTGTTTTAATTGCGAAGTAATTTTCTCAACATCTACTTCCTGAACTTTGTCTTTTAACTCTTCCAATTGATGAGTAATTTTGTCCACATCGATTGTAGAGAAATCTACCCTATTAATCACAGCAGGTACAGCAGCACTTAAGCCATATTGAATAGCTTGCTTAATGACACCATTACTTTGTTTACCATTACCTCCTGCGACTGTCACCAACTCCTGAAGTCGTTCACCTAAATTCTCAGACTTCAATTCTTCTGGACTAGCTTCCTTGAGCAAATTAATTACTTGCTGCGTTGGATTTCGGCGCTGCAAAACTTGCTGCCAAGCTGCTTCCAATTGCTCAGCAATTTGATTAATATCAGCTTTAGAAAAATCTGTGCGACTGCTGATTAAATCAACAAAAGTCTGACGATTGATATTTTGCAGCAAGTCACTATCAGCAATAGATTGTAAATCAGATTCACGCAGCAGCTTATCAAATTGACTGCGAATTTCTTTTAAATCCAGCTTTGGTAATTGTACAGAAGCTAAAGAACTTTGTAGTGTATTGCGGATACCTTCTGAGTCAAAACCTGATGTTAATTCCCGACGCACTGCGGCTGTAATATCTTCCGCAGTAGAAACCATCTGTTTTTGCGCGACGTTAGAACCAATAGTAGCACCTGCTACACCCATCAATCCTTGCAATCCAGAAGTAGCAGTGCTGACAACAGAACCAATTAGAGAACCAACAGCATTTGAACCTAGCCACATTAAAATTGCAAAGTAGGCAGACCAAATGACTACACCAATAATAGCTCCAACAAATGCACTACTAATCAAGCTAAGTTTCACTGCTAAAAAACAAGCGCTAAATAATGCAATACTTGCAGTTATTAGCGCCCAAATACCTACTTTAGCTTCTATTTTGCGAATCGCACCTCCCAAACTTTTTGACTCATCAGTATCTAAATCTATTCCTGATGAGATTCCTACAGCTACAGACAAGTTGGTTAATAGTAGTTGGAAGGCAAATGCCATAACCAATCCTGCTAGGAATGCCACCAAGAATTTTGCTCCCGAAAAAGCAAGACTTGCTTCTTCTGGAATGACAACAACCTGAGCCAAACTAGTAGGTACTAATCCAAAATCGAAGGGATACCATTTCAGAGCTAATTCTGCAATGGTTAACATAAATATTTCCCTCACTCTCGCTCAATTACACACTTCCTTTTTGAGCAGAAATGTGTTTACTTATTCAACCTAGCTAGCAGATTTTGGAACTGGCACTTCCTCTGGTTAGAAACACTTCTATCGTAAGTATGATTAAAAAGAGTGCATTTAATTTTCAGTATTAGCTTGATAGACGTAAATATTTCTTTCAGTTGACTTGTTTTGTTAAATTTCTACTGATTTACGTACAGCTAAAGTGAATTTAGTAGAAGAAACTAGGGGCTAAAAGAAGATGAACAAAGTTATCAACACTAGCAAAAAATATATTGTCTCTGCCATATTTTTGACCATAGCTGCCAGTCTTAGCAGTTGTAGTTCTAACCCTACTTATAAAGGTAAATTTAATATCACAACATCACCAACGCCAAACAGTGAAACTCCCGCACCTGCAACCCAATCACCAAGTCAAAGTACAGCCAAGCTCAACGTTCAACCCAGGAGTGAATCACCTACCACAGATAAAACTGTGAATGTCACTCTATACACAAGTGATACACAATGTCAAGAACTAGTTCCGCAAACAGTCACACTACCAGCACAGGAACCAGTGACAGCTGCGGTGGGTAAAATTTTGGAACAACGGGATAACGGTGACTTTAGCTTTTCTGGCTATCGAGTTAACATCAAAAACGGTGTTGCAACAGTAGATTTACGCCTAGATCCTAAGTCTCGACGGCAAATCACTTCCCTATCAAGTTGTGAACAATTTGCTTTATTTGGTAGTCTCCGCAAAACTCTCACAAGTAACCCGCAATGGGGAATTAAAGATGTTCGCTTCACTGAACGAGGCGAAGAGATAGTTTTATAGAAGAATTTGAGATTCACCATTTAACTACAATCGGCAGTGTCGAGGCAAAACTATGTACCTTACCTTCCTTACCATAATCAAATTCCAATTCTAGTTGATAGCGATCGCCCCGGGAAAATTGCACTAATCCTTGCTCAATTAGTGTTGTAACTTCACTAGATTTTGTATACCTATCCAACTGCCGCCTCAGAATGAATTCTGAGGCTAATAGCTAAAGTCTTCTAAAGAAGACTAGTGGTCTTTAAACCTAACTTTGAGGAGTTAGATAAAAAACCGCAGAGGCACAGAGAACGCAGAGGAAGAGGAGGAGAGGATAATACTAGAAATGGGTTTACCCAGCAAAGTTGACTTGCCAGACCACTAGGTAAATATAGAGAATTATTTGTAAGAAAACTCCGCGTTCCTCTGCGTTTAAATATAAATTATAATTCTGCTGGCAAAGTTCTTGGTGTCTTTGTGACTTGGTAGTTCATTTTTCATCCCTCATTCTGCAAACACAAATTTTGTTCTGCTTGGGGTGAAACGCCAGAAGAAGCATTACGTGAAGTAATGGTTGCAAAAGCTGCTTGGTTGGAGACAGCTAGCACTGAGGGTAAACCTATTCCCCAACTTAAATATCGTCCAATCATTTATCAAGTGGGCTAATTACAATAATAAAAGATATGGAATTTAACTACTCATATAAAGGCAACACAGCAGTAGTAGAAAATGGCGGCAACACCCAGATGTCTTTTTCTCCAGATACCAAGCGTCCGCCTACTTACTTCATCGGTGAACTACAACAAAATATTGCCTTTCGTGAAGCTATTAGTGCTTTGCATGATGTCGTAGTTTCCGATTTACGATAGAAACCCAAAGACAAAACCGCTTATAAAGAATGGCGTGCTAAACAAGATGAAATTGACTGGGATTTAGTTGCAGCTATGCGACAAGATGTCGCTGACAAAATCAAACAGTTGTAAACAGAAATGACTGCGCTAAATCAGCGTAGTTACGAAAGATGGCGTCCTTATTATCAAGCTAGGGAAAAATTTCGTCAGTTTGTTTGGCAAAAGCAACTAGATTTTTATTTTGTATTTGATCCAGTGATTACAGTTCATCCCGATGAAGTATTTTTTGAATGCTTCAGTGTGGATGAATCAACTTATGGACGTCTTGGTGCTAGCTACGAAGTATTTAAAAATATTAGTGAATTTGCTTGTGGAACAACAAATGTTGATTACTCCGCAGCACTTTATGATGAATTTCAAAAAATCCGCAGTTATAAAACTACTCAATTGCAAGTTGATCCTTCGGGTTTTGAAGTCCAAACAACTAACGAAGCAGCTTATAAAGAAGTCAAAATTGATTTACCAGATAGCTGGGTAAGGGGTTTTTTACAAGTCAGTTCCGCGATGTGTTTACCAGCGACACAGTTTGATTTACACCCGATGGATATTTATAATATATGCTTCGTCTTGCGTCGCCATAAAGAGAAGAAAGGGCCGGGTGACACAGGTAAGTGACCGAGAGGGGATGCTTGTATTAGCAGGTGATGTTCAAGACAAAGAAAAAATTTATCAGCCAACTTTGACGATTGATCAAGACGAGCGTATAATCGGTGCAGAATGTACTTGCAATTGGCATCAGCAAAATAAGCTGTATAAAGGCCCTTGTGAGCATATTCTGGCACTACGAATGCAACACGCTCGTCAGTGTAGATAAATCACACGTTTGTCGTTGGTATCTAACCTTGCAACTCGGACGGTGCGATCGCCGTCCATGCGTTCAGCCTAACCGCGCATCACTAGCCCACTCTTGACTGTGCGGTCTTACGGTAGCTATCGCTATTCCAGTTTGACTTCCAAAGAAGTGAATGAAGCGATAGCTACCGTGACCGCTTGAGTTGAGTGATCTAGTCCTGAGGGATTTACGAAGGGATAACCAACAATGACAAGCGTGTGATTTTTGATGTATCTATTTGCATAGAAAGAGTTTTGGGCTTGGAGATTTTTTCAGCCTGTTCTCTCGCGTTTCACCTGGCTGATATTAAGTGCCATTCTACTACTCGACCACATAAGTTTTGACTCTTCGCGAGGCGTCAGATCCCCGACTTTTTTAAAAAGTCGGGGATCTTGCAACCCATCAGAACTAATGAAACAGACTACTACGATCAAACATGAAACTTAGACCACAGGCCTATTCCTTCAAAATATTAGTGTTGACATCTATAATATTTCGATTATTCTAGAAATATGGCTAACGAAGAAACGGCTCGGTATGCAGATATCTTTGCTGCATTAGGGTCGGAACCACGCCTGGAAATAATGCGGTTGCTGTTTGCAGCTTATCCAAATGGGATGACTGTAGGGGAGATTCAGGAAAAACTCAAAATTCCCAACTCGACCCTATCGCATCACTTGGAGAAACTGCGGATTGAGGGTTTAGTTAATAGTCGTAAAGAGAAACAATTTCTGTGGTACTCAGCAAATGCTGAGACTATGGAGGATTTATTGACTTTTTTGTCAACAGGAAGAACAAGAAGTGAATTTATTTGTAGCGATCGCACTCCTCATGCAGTTAATAACACATCAATGCAGGAAGGGTTTATGTTGGAAAGATTTTTTGAATCTATTTTTGAAAAAATCTTTGGGTTTATGTCTGGTAGATTTCACCTGAAAGGTTTTGAAAGATTTACCCAAAAAGCGATTATAGCTATCAGAATTGCTCAAGGCGAAGCGCGTCGCTTAGGACATAATTTTGTTGGCACAGAACAGATTTTACTGGGATTAATTGGTGAAGGTAGTGGTATTGCATCTCAGTTTCTCACCTCCGTAGGTGTGAACTTAGAAAATGCTCAAATAGAGGTTGAAAAAATAATTGGTAGAGGTTTAGGAAACACACCTATAGATGTTCCTTTTACACCTAGAGCTAAGCGAGTATTAGAACTAGCAGTGGAAGAATCACGACAGCTGGGTGTAAATTACGTTGGTACAGAACATTTACTGTTAGGTATTCTCCGTGAAGGAGGGGGAGCAGCAATTAAAGTACTGCAAAATATGGGAGTAGATTTAACTTCTCTAGAACAACGTTTACGAAGAACTTTGACATAATTGCTGGTAATAGGTAATAGGTCATGGGTAATTGGTAATAGTAAAAATACCAATTACCACCTAGCCATCAACAGAAAATTTATCTACTTACATCGGTGTACATCTGTGTGCATCGGTATTCGTTTTCCAAAACATAAATTTTGTTGTGGCTTTAATTGACATCAGACATGAATTATGAGAAAACTCATAATTCATAATTTTCACTCTCCCGTAATAGAAAGTTCATCAACCCAAACTCGTGGACAAACTCCTGCGGGAGTCAACTCTAGTTCTTTTTCCACAAAAATAATTGACTTGAGAAGTTGCAGAAAATCACCAGCAACCGTTGCAGATTCAATACTTGTTTTGACACCCTTGTTAACAATCCAACCGTCAAAAGGTAGAGAAAAAGAACCTTGTAGTGATTTTACACCTGCATGGAGAGCTTGTAAATCATCGATAAAAATGACATTCTCAGCATTTTCCAAACTCAACTCTTGTGCCGCAGGCGAGTTGCCAAAAACATGATAAAAGTTAGGACTAACAGTAACTTTTGCCCCAATATTAGCATTACCCGTGGGTTTAGCATTCATCCGTTTGGCAGTACCAGCACTGTGTAGAAAGCCAGTTAAAATACCATTTTCAATTAATGCAACTCGACGAGTGGGAGTTCCTTCACCATCAAAAGATTCAGCCCCAACATTAGCAGGATGCAATGCATCATCGTACACAGAAAGTAAAGGAGATGCTATTTGCTTACCTAAATCATCAGGAGTAGATAAACTCTGTTTATCCAGAATATTTTGGGCATTAAACAAATTAGAAAAAGCACCCAAAAGACTTAAAAAAGCATCAGGCGAAAAAACCACTGTATACTTACCAGACTTGACCTTTTCATAGTTCAAGTGGCTGATAGTTTTCTCTGCTGTTTCTTGAATACAACCATTAACATCTAAAGTTTCTAAACTGCGGTTGATTCTAAAAGCACCAGCACTGCGGGGTTTTTTACCATCTTCCTCTGTTTTGCTGTAAAGATAAATTGATGCCAAAGAGTGAGACTCGGTTCTAATCGCATCATCGCTATTAAGATAAAACCTATCAATATCTCTTTGGGCTAAATTGTTATAAGGTACTCCTTGAATCGCTGGATGAGCAGCCAAAACTTCTTTTTCAGCCTTGAGCAAAGTTTCTATCAGTTGAGAAACTGGCACTTGTGGTGATTTTTCATGTTTTTGAACAGCAATATCAACAGTAGCCTCTGGACTAAAATCTGGCACATTTTCTTTGACACCAAAGAAACTGGCTTCATAGGCAGTTTTCAAAGCTAATTCTAGTCCTTTGGGGTCTACATCTGTGGTGCTGGTGACACCCATTGTATTCTCGTCATTCCAAACCCGAACAGTGACAC
This sequence comes from Fischerella muscicola PCC 7414, assembly GCF_000317205.1. Taxonomy (GTDB): domain Bacteria; phylum Cyanobacteriota; class Cyanobacteriia; order Cyanobacteriales; family Nostocaceae; genus Fischerella; species Fischerella muscicola. The sequence goes on from NZ_AJLK01000061.1 coordinate 12,640, forward strand.
CAGAAAGGTTCGAGGCTTTGACTTGCTTAGGCTCACCTTGATCTACTTGCACACTGGTTGCATCTGCACTTGAGCCATAGATATCGAATTTTTTAATGCCAAGTTTCTTTGCACTGTCCTTGGCATAATTTGCAATTTCGCTGATATTCGGCATACTCGATTTTAGATTTGATTGCTTTTATGTTTTGCTTAGTGTCTTAGTGTCTTGGTGGTTAAGAAAAAGATATATGAACCACAAAGACACAAAGACACAAAGAATTCTTTAGCGTCCACCAACGGTAATTGAATCTACTTTGATATGGGGTTGTCCAACTGTGGTGTAAATGCTGCCACTAACTGAGCCACAAAAACCGGGTGCTAAGGATAAATCTTGAGAACACATGGAAATTTTCTTCATAATTTCCTTAGCTTCACCAATCAAAATTGCTCCTTTGAGTGGCTTGGTGATTTTGCCGTTTTCTATTAGATAAGCTTCGTCTACACCAAAGTTAAATTGACCTGTAGCGCCAACACTACCGCCACCCATTTTTTTACAATAAATGCCTTTATCAACGGAGGCAAATAAATCTTCAGTGGCGTATTCTCCGGGTGCAATGTATGTGTTACGCATCCGGCTAGCAGCTGCAAAGGTGAAGTTTTGGCGACGTCCGCTACCTGTTCTGGGATGTCCGGTGCGCCAGGAACCTGCTCGATCTGCTAAGAAGTTTTTGAGAATGCCTTTTTCAATTAATAATGTTTTTTGGGCTGGCATACCCTCATCGTCCATATCAATTGTACCGAAGGCTTGCTCGGTACGCCCTTCATCTAAAGCGGTGAGGCTTTCGTGGGCAATTTTTTCGCCTTTTTTATCAGCGAAGGGGGAGGTTTTGCGTTCAATTTGGGTAGTTTCCAGGAGGTGTCCACAGGCTTCGTGGAAGATTACCCCACCAAAATGGTTAGCCATGATGATAGGATAAGTGCCTGATTCTACGTAATCTGCGTAGAGCATTTTGCCTGCGGATTCAGAGATATTTTCTGCTGCTTCTTGATAATCCCAGGTTTTGAGGAAGTTGGGATCACTGGTGTTGCCAGCACGTTCACCAATGGAAGCACGATGAACTCCGTCTGCACACAGGAGATTAAATCCTACAGATTGGGTGAGGCGAATGTCACGAGCAAAAGTGCCATCGCTAGCAGCAACTAGGACTTCTTGCCAATCTCGGAAATAGGTAGCACGACGGGATTGGATATGACTAGCTTTGCGTTGGAGTTGGGCAGTACCATCAAGGAGGATTTCTCCCATTTCGCGGATGGAACTACACAGAGGTAGCCAGCTATCTTTACCTCTTTTAGTGGCGTAATCTCTTAGTAGTTCTAAATTGATTTCGGGGATGAGAGCGTTCGGTGCAGGTAGCTGCAATCCCAGAATGGAAAGTCCTTTTTCTAAGGCTGCTTTCAAACCTACAAAAGATAAGTCATTGGTGCTGACGTAGCAATCTGCTTGTCCTTTAAAGACTCTGACTCCCGCACCAGTGGAAAGACGTGGTGTGATGCTGGTGATGGTGTCTTCTTCAGCAAGACAACTGATGTAGTTGACACGCTCTAAGAAAAATTCGATGAAATCAGCGCCAGCAGCGCGTCCTAGTCCCAGGAGGGTAGCTAGGGGAGCTTCCCAGGTTTCATCGAATCGTTCTGGTGTGGAGGAGTATTGCAGGGTGGGGAGTTGTTGGGAGAGAAGTAGCGTATTTGTGAGCATGAATATTCTCTTAAGTGCTGGCTGGTTTGGAGATTTGACTGAAATATCCTGGTGTGTTCTCAGTCTAACAAATCCGTAAATGCCGCACTTGGAGATTAGGTTTCGCGATCACCCTACAATTGATCAGGGTTAATGCCCAATTCTCGCAGTTTTGCTGCTAAACGTTCAGCTCTTAGGCGTTCTTGTTCAGCTCGTTGTGCTTCTTGTTCTGCTGGAGTTGGAATCCAGTTACCGTTGACATCATACCAGCGCAGCCACAAGCGATCAATATCTTGGTAAGTACCCTGCCAAAGTCCCAAGCCTAACTCTAATGTTGGCATCCACAGACGCGGTTCTGCCAAATTTACTTCTGTGTAGCGGTCTGCTTGGAGAATAAAGGCTCTGAGTATATCTGTGTAGCGATCAAAAACTATGTAATAGGGAACACGCAGTATCTGTTCATAAACCTGCCATTTTGTTGGCGGCTGATCCACTGCTCTGAGATTCTGTCCTAAATCTTCTTTTTCTGTACCAGGAGAAAGCAATTCTACCACAACGAACGGGTTAACTCCTTCTTGCCAAACCACATAAGTTAAACGGAGGTCTTTCCCTTCGTATAACCTGGAGACACCAACGACTGCATACCAATCAGGCCGTTTGTACCACAGAGGATGGCGAGAGTCGTAGTAAAGATTTAAATCGCTGGCGACAAAAACTTCATCTGGAGAATAAGTTGTCGGACGAAAAGTTTCCCGTAAAAGTTGGGGTTGGTATATATGAAATTCGTCAGGCAAACCAGGCTCCTCTGGATCTTCGCTCTTGAGATCATACATGGTTGGTAGAACTTCTTTGGGAGGAAGAGGAGGATCTATTTGGTACATGATATGGATTTGTGACCAACTAGATTTAGGTTAGCCAATGACTGATTTTTTTGCTAGCCTCTAGTTCAGAGTCAGGCTAATACTGTTGGAGTTGAGATACTTTTACCTACACACAATAATCAATTCAGAGTGTATTATAGGTCACATATTTCCATTTTAGATGCCAGAGCAGAAAATCCAACAACACAACTGAACGAACCGACTGCCCAGCCTCTCCACTGTGTTAGAAGGTGAATTACGCCTGCTGCGGGGAAGTGACCTTTAGGAGCATCTGAGGTGAAAGTTAGGTCAGAATAAAATAACCAGTTGTTATTGACGCGCCAGCCAACATGGTCACAAAATTTACACCAAATTTCATAATCATTATCACCTTGAGCGCCGACACTTTCCCAAATACCCTTTTGCACACTTAAGCCAAAGCGTTCATTGCTGTACTTTAGCCACAACTGGTCTATGGTACAAAGATCAATGCAGGGAAGTTGATTGATAGATTGGATATTTAGCCAGCCTTCTTTTTCTCTACCTGCTGCCTTTAGCAGCAAAGTCAGGGTTTCTCGATCTGCTTGTTTCCATTTGCCAGCTGCTAAGAGATCCTTTAATCGCTGATAGTTTATTTCTAGTGCAGAGTAGAGATTAATATCCTGCTCTTTAATATTATGTATATTATTACTTTTATCGTTTTTAAAGTCTGAGTTGAAGGCTGCAATATTGTTGCGTTTGAAAAAATTTTCTGTTGTTTTATTTACCTCATTCTGATAATTATTAGTGCTTGTTACTTCTAATGTTTGGAGTGGTAAACTTAACCTGCCATTTTTTTCTAGAGAAGAGGCAGGGAGTACAATATTGGTCTGAGAATATAAAAATTCAGCCCGCAAAGAAGCGATTCTTTGCATTGCTGCGATCGCATCTATATCTGGAGTAAAAGCCATAATATTTGCCTGCATCCATAGTTGCTCTGCTAGTTCCAGATTTTTGTCGGCTTCAGCCTGAAAAGCGCTGATTTTGAGTTGAGAAATATCGTCTAAGGTAGCATGTTTTGGTAGAAGAATCAGGTGTGACTTTGCTTTTGGTTCAACAACTATGTGGGGTGTCTGTGGAGCATGTTTATATTGATGAACAAGTTGTGGCACTCGAAACCTGAGATACTGATTCAAGCGATCTAGTGTAGCACATTGTCCCTGATGGTCTAAACCTTCCTGTAATGCATAAGTAAACACTCCTTGTTGCAGTGCATCAATTTCATAGGAGTATTCATCAGAACTACAGGAAAAAATGCTGATGAATCCGTTTTGATGCACTAATTGTTGAGTCTGTCGTCCAAATTTTTCCCCAAATGTTTTGTTTTGATCACGACAAGCATCAAAGATGAGAATAATATTACCAGCTCCACAACCACGCAATCTTTCCGTTAAATAAAAAACAGATATTGCCGTATTTTCTACATCGTGTGGATTACCGTTACAGGGCATGATGTAGTCTTGATTAGCGTGTACTATGCCATGACCACTAAAGAAAAACCAAAAGTTATCTCCTGGTTCCAAGCAGGGTTGCTCAAAAAAATCCTGTAAAAATTGCAACAAGTTATTCTGGGAAGGATGAGTTGAAGCCTCAAACCCTTTGGGTGAGTCATCACAGAACATGCAAACCTGCTCAAAACCGATTTCATTGCAGAAAAAATTCTGCATTAACTGTGCATCTTGCTTTGCATACTTGAGTGGTTGTAGGAACTCGTATTGGTTAATACCGATTACCAATGCCCAGTTTTTTGTCATTTTTAGTTGTGTACCACTTGAACTTTAGTGTAATTGCTCCTTTTTGTGTTGTTAATAGACGGGAAAGTAGCTTACCCGCCAACAATAACCAAACAGGAGCATAGGTATAAAAGAGACTTTGCATTGAAAGTCTCTACACTAATTACGTTAGATATCAGAGTTCTTCAGGACATATGCAAAAAAGTTAGATGCGATCGAGTACAAGTATGATGCCACTCCATCTATGATTTAATATCGCTGCGTTCTACATAATAAGAACCCAATACCAAAGCATCCATATGAGTTCTTAAAAAACATTGAATCGCTTCAGTGGGAGTCCGAACGATGGGTTCATTTTCGTTGAGAGAAGTATTGAGAACAATGGGAATACCTGTGCGTTGAGCAAAAGTATTAATTAAGTCCCAATAGAGAGGATTTGTTTGACGGCTGACACTTTGTAAACGCCCTGTACCATCAACATGAGTAACAGCAGGAATTAACTCTCTTTTTTCTGGGCGAATTTTAAAGACTTTTTCCATGAACGGCGCAGGTTCATCGAGTTCAAAATATTCACCGACTTTTTCTTCAAGAATACTGGGAGCGAAGGGACGGAACTTTTCTCGGAATTTAATTTTGAGGTTGATAATGTCGCGCATGTCTAGGCGACGGGGATCGGCTAGCAAAGAACGATTACCCAAAGCCCTAGCAGCAAATTCCATTCTGCCTTGGAACCAACCAACTACTTTACCTTTACACAAAAAGTCAACAACTTGGTGTAGTAGTGCTTCTCTTTCTAGATGTTTGGGTTGTAAGTCATGAGACTGCAAGGCTAACAAGCATTCTTCATCAGTAAATTCCGAACCCCAGTATGCATGATTTAAAACAAAATTGCGGGGTTGTTTGAGCATTTGATTCCAAACAAAGAAGGCTGCCCCAATACATGTACCATTGTCAGCAGCGCCCACCGGAATATATACGTTTTTAAATGGAGTATTTTGAGTAATCTTGCCATTGGCAACAGAATTCATCGCTACACCACCCGCTAAACAGAGATTCTCGCTCTTGTAGCGATCGCTCAAGCGGTTAATTAAATGAAATATGATCTCCTCGGTTACTGCTTGCAGGGATGCAGCAATGTTTTGATGCTTGGGGGTAAGTTCTAATTTAGGTTGTCGCGCCGGGCCGAATAATTTTTCTAGTTCTGGGCTATGGAATGGTGCAACGCTGGGTGCGCCATTGTCCCACTTCATGGCGATACCTTGCTCATGGTGAGTGAAATAATCTAGGTTCAACTCAAAACTATCGCCCTTAGGATAAATAATTCGCCGGAAGGCTTCTAGATATTCTGGTTCCCCGTAAGGTGCTAAACCCATAACTTTATATTCATCACCATAGGCAGGAAAACCTAAGTAGAGAGTGATGGCATTATAAAGATAACCAATAGAATGAGGATAATAAGTACGGGAGAAATACTCCAGGCGGTTGCCTTCACCTGCCCCTGAGAGAGTACTCACAAAGTCACCCATGCCATCAATAGATAAAATAGCAGCTTTTTCAAAGGGAGAAACAAAGAAAGTACTGGCTAGGTGGGTTGTGTGATGCTCTAGTGTGTGGATAGGAGCGCTAATATCTTCTGGTTGACAGTAGCAAGCCTCTGCTAACTGTTCCTTGAGGCTGGCAGATTTACTTTGTTTGCTGAATCTATCTAACAACGATGAAAGAGAAGGACGTTGTTGTAGAGTAAAAAGTAGTTTGCGGTTGAGGTTGGCTTTGGGGTTGAAAGAGACAGCGACATGATCCAAATCTGCTGCGCTGATACCACCTACTTGCAAACAATAACGAATAGATTGAGCAGGGAACCCAGCCCAGTGTTTAATGCGGGTGAAGCGTTCTTCTTCCACTACAGCAACGAGTTGACCGTTTTGGACTAGGCAAGCTGAAGCATCACCGTGATAGGCGTTAATTCCGAGAATGTTCATTTAAGTTCGACTCTTTTTATCGGTTTGTTAGAAAAGCTTGAATAAAGCACGAATACAATCACGCAGGATAGTTAGTGGCGATCGCTTGTATGAATACCAAATCTTAAGGAATTGAACAATGTGATGCAAGTACTAACTCCAAGGTCTTTTGCCAGTGCGGCAAAGTGATTCCAAATGTATGAGACAATTTCTGACTATTTAACAGGGAATAAGCTGGTCTGGTTGCAGCTGTCGGATACTCCGATGAAGCGATCGCTGTCAATATTTTCAGCTTCAGCTGGGAACGTTTAGGATCGTGTGCAAAAATTGACTTAGCAAAGCCGTACCAGCTAGTTTGTCCACTTGCACTTAAATGATATATCCCACTCTTGCTAGCTAGAAAACTAGACACATTCCCTGAAGCCTGAGCCAGTATTTGTGCGGTAACTTCAGCAATCATTCGGCTCCAAGTAGGTGCGCCAATTTGGTCATCAACAACCCTGATTTCTTCTCGCTCCCGAGCTAGCTTCAGCATCGTCAGTAAAAAGTTTTTACCTCGCCCTCCGTAAACCCAACTAGTACGTAAAACTAAATGTGGTACGTCGACCGCAGCGATCGCCTGCTCACCTATTAGTTTTGTTTTCCCATAGATATTTTGCGGGTCGGGTTTATCTGACTCAGTATATGGCATTGCATAAGTGCCATCAAATACATAATCCGTGGAATAGTGAATGATGGCTGCACCTAATCGTTTTGCCTCCTCTGCCATGACACCAGGGGCAATACCGTTAATCGCCATTGCCAAATCTGGTTCTGATTCTGCCTTATCTACCGCTGTATAAGCAGCAGGATTGACAATCAAATCGGGTCTTACCTCTCTAATGATGTGGCGAATAGAGTCTGGCTGAGCTAGATCCATGTACCAATTTGTGTTATTGGGGTTGCGTCCGACAGCAATTACTTCACCCAAAGTCATCAGGGTTCGCTGTAGTTCCCAACCAACCTGTCCAGTTACACCCGTCAGTAGGATTTTCATACAAACACCTCTGACTCTTGCAATAATTTACCTGCTTTATCTTTAGCAGAAAGAATTGCTTCCTCTTGAAGTGGCCAGGCGATCGCTAAATCAGGATCATTCCACAGGATAGTGCGCTCATACTGCGGTGCATAGTAGTCTGTAGTTTTGTATAAAAAATCAGCATATTCAGAAAGCACCACAAAACCGTGAGCAAAACCAGGTGGTATCCAAAGCTGCCGTTTATTTTCTGCTGTTAGATAAGTACCAATCCATTGGCCAAAGGTGTTGGAGCTTTTCCGCAAATCCACAGCCACATCAAATACCGAACCTGCTACTACTCTCACAAGTTTTCCCTGCGGTTGCTGAATTTGATAGTGCAAGCCACGCAAGACGTTTTTCGCAGAACGAGAATGATTGTCTTGTACGAAATGCTCGGCAATACCTGCCTTTTCTAGTAAAATCTTTTCGTTATAACTCTCATAAAAGAAACCACGCTCGTCACCAAAAACCTGTGGCTCAATCAAAAGCACATCAGGAATTTCTGTCTGGATGATTTTCATGAAAATAGCCTAATTAACTCCAAAATTTTTGGCTCTATTTGATGAGCGAATATAGTTAAATTGGGATGCATTCAATACTATAAGAACAACTACTATAAGGATTTAGATATAGTCTGAGTTGGCTTGTAGCTTTGTTTGTTGAGCTAGTGTATTCAACTCTAAAAGCGATTTGTCATACCGAGTTGCATTCATAGATATTACCTCACCCCCTGCCCCTCTC
>NZ_AJLK01000062.1 GCF_000317205.1 Fischerella muscicola PCC 7414
CCTTACTAAGGAGAGGGGTGCCAAAGGCGGGGTGAGGCTTTTAAAGACAATTTGGTATCAGCATTGAATATTTCTTTGCCATTATTGTTGGGGATGCTTTCAGACTGTTGGTCATTTTCTAAAATTGTGAGCAAGTAACGACCATAGCTACTCTTAGCCATAGATTCGGCTAAGCGACTAAGCTGAGATAAATCTATATATCCTTGGTTGTAGGCAATTTCTTCAATACAAGCTATTTTCAGCCCCTGCCGTTCTTCTAGAGTTTGAATAAAGTTACTTGCCTGATGTAATGATTCATGAGTACCAGTATCTAACCAAGCATATCCCCGACCCAAAAGTTCTACTTGCAATTGACCTCGGTTTAAATAAACTTGATTCACCTCAGTAATTTCTAGCTCATTACGAGCAGAAGGCTTAAGACGAGAAGCAATCTCTACGACTTGGGAATCATAAAAGTAGATTCCAGGAACAGCATAATTAGATTTGGGAGTTTGAGGTTTTTCTTCTATACTAATTGCTTGTCCATGTGCATCAAATTCTATGACTCCATAATGTTGAGGCTCTTTCACTTGATAACCGAATACTAATCCGCCTTGTTTAAGAGTTGCAGCACGAGCAAGCACTTCTGTTAAACCGTGTCCATAAAAAATATTGTCACCCAAAATCAAGCACACTGGCTCTTTAGCAATAAAATCTTTGCCTAAAAGAAAGGCTTGTGCTAAACCCTCTGGCTGAGGCTGTTCAATATAACTAAATTTCAAACCCCACTGACTACCATCCTTTAAGAGTCGCTGAAACAATGGCAAATCATTCGGGGTAGAAATAATTAATATCTCACGAATGCCTGCCAGCATTAATACAGACAAGGGATAGTAGATCATCGGCTTGTCGTAAACAGGCATTAGTTGTTTACTGATTACCTGAGTTATGGGGTAAAGACGTGTACCAGAGCCACCAGCCAGAATAATACCCTTCATTTTGAACTCCTTTTCTAGTAATTTACAGGAAATTTCATAATTGAGTATCAATACGAGTGTTTTTGAGTTCTGCTCCGGTGTAACCAGTAAATACCCAAATCAGGCCACGAACACAATCACGCAGGATGTGAAGCTGGCTTTCAGGTGAGCTTCTGGATGGGACAGACACAGGAGTGAAGGCTATGCCTTGGCTACCTAGAATAATGGTGGCGATCGCCTGAGCTCGTGGCATGTGAAAATCCGAAGTAATCAGGTATAGATGTTTAATATGATTTTGTTTGAAGTCACTAACTAGGGAAGTAAAATTAGTAACGGTATCAACAGCACGCCGATCAATATGTAACCGTGTTAGAGAAATACCTGCTGTTTGAAAAATCATGCGTGTTTCTTTTGGGCTTAAACCAGAAGATACCCAAATTTCTAGAGATGGATACCAGCGAGCTAGTTCAGCAGTTAATATTTCCCGTTCCGGCCCACCACCTAAAGTTAAAAATGCTTGCGGTAGAGGTGCTTGAGTTTTGGCTATTGCTAAACGTACAGGAATGATCAATAGCAAAGCCAAGAGAAATCCTGTGAAAGCTAACATCCAATATTTGGAGATTAGATAATAAAAATTTTTCACCTACTAACTCAAGAATTTACTAATGCTTTACAAAGCAGTTGCTCGAATAATATTGAAAATTATAGATAGTTAAGTTTAAAACTTTAATTAATAGAATTACAAGAATTAGCTTAGTTTTTCATCTTCAATCAGGTGAATTGATAATAGAACTTCGGCGAGTAGCCGTTGAAAAGTGTAATACCAGCCATGCCAACCATCAAGGATGCAACCTTTTACAATCAGGCAGTAGACTAAGATGATGAAGGGGGCTAGAACTTTTTGTTTACGGATGCAATCGCTCAAACTCAACTCACTGATTGGAGTTTCTAGTAATTTTTTTGCCTCAATTACCATGTAGCGATCCTGCGCCCACAGCCAACGGTTGAGAGGTTTGCGATCATCATGATGGATATAGGCAGAAAGCATTGCTGATTTGCCTTCTACCCAGACTCGATGGGCATGTCCATCATCTTTATAAATCGCTTTTTCTCGTCTGTAGAGTACTTTCCGAGGTGGGAGTAAAGTACCGCGTAAGGGTTTACCAAAAACACAGTATTTAAATCTGACACTATAGACATCTATTTCAGTTTCTGCTGTCAGCGCTTTGATTTCATTAACTAACTCATCAGTCAGAACATAATCAGCATCTAGTGAAAGCACCCATTCAGATGTAATTTTTTCTAGCCCATAATTACACTGATTGGCAAAAGAATCAAATTGTTTTTGGAAAACTTGGATTTGGGGATATGAGTGTAATATCTCTAGTGTTTCATCTGTGCTGTAACTGTCAATCACGACAATTTTCTTTGCCCAAATTAGTTTTTTGAGAGTGCGATTGATGTTTGGAGCTTCGTTAAAAGTTAGGATGAGGGGTGTAATTTTTTCCGCTATTGATGGAAAACTCATGAGCATAATGACCTTAATTTTTGGCTAGATCAGCGTAAACCTGTTGCATTTTCAAAGTGATTTGTTTCCAAGTATATTGATCAGATACAAGTTGACGACCACTATTGCCCATATCTTGAGCTTGTTGAGGATTGCAAAGATATTTTTCCAAGGTGGATGCGATCGCATCTACATCAAGTGGTGTCACGTAACCAAGTTGGTGTTGTTCAACAATATCAGCCAGAGCAACACCAGGAGTCACAACAACAGGAATACCCACGGCTAATGCTTCCAAAACCACTACAGCAAAGTTTTCCGAGTGGGATGTCAAGACAAATAAATCCGAACCCTGCATAAACAGGTTTTTAATTTCTCCTTCTAGAAATCCAGCAAAATAGGTGCGATCGCGAATTCCATTGGAGATGACAAGAGATTTTATTTCTGCTTCATATTTTTGGGAACCACTACCTGCAATTACAAAAGTGAAACGATGGTGAATAAGTTTAGCCAAGACTGGAATTAAATAATCTAACCCTTTTTTGGGTGTAGACGGGACATAAATAAAATCACAGGTTCATCAACAGGAACTTTCAGGTATTCACGCAGGTGAGAATGAGCATGAGGAATCAACTTGGGTAGTGAAGTACCAAGTGGTAAGACAAAACTAGGTACATTAAGTCCTAACTTGTCAAATTCCTGCTGTTCCTTTTGAGAGGTAAAGTGGATTGCGTGGCTATTTTCTAGGTTTGCTTGTTCTATTAGTTGCAAATAAATTTGTTTTCTTTGGGTTCTTTGTTGTAAAGACCACTCGCATAGTAAACCATGTGGGATAACAATATAGGGAATATTTTTTTGGCGGGCGATCGCCATTGCAATTGTGGATGCATAACAAAAGATGGTATGGACATGTAAAAGGTCATATTGAGAAATATTTTTCCAAAGCCAGACTGTTAACTGCCAAGAAAAAGAATACTCTCTGATATCTTTTAAATTTGATGAATAACGAGAAAAAAACCAAACCGGAACTTGTTCATACTCTATACGCCGATTTAAAGGAACATCCAACAAACTATCACCATTGTCATTAGTTGTGGCAATTTCTGCATCAACATTATTTTGTCGTAATGCCTTGACCATATCAATAACAACTTGGCTAGTACCACCACGCACCTTTATAATAGATGGAATGACGTGGAGAACTCTCATATTAACTTATATCCGAAATATTTCAGTTTTTCATAATAGCGTTTTATATCATTTTTGGATAAAATTTCTCTCGATATTTAGCTGTAATTAATTTATTTTATGAAAGCAAAATCTATTCAGACAATTTTGAATTAATTTCTATCAAATTCTTTTTTTATCAAAAAAATATTGTTTTTCGATTAACATTGTTTGATATATATCAATATATTCTAAAATCATTTTTTCAGTTCTAAATTTCTGAGAATTTCTGAGACTTTTTGTCTTAAAATTTTCTAAATTGGGAAGATAATAAATTATTTTTTCTGCTGCTGCTTGAGGATTTTTAGGGTCTATATATATAGCTGCGTCTCCTCCCACTATATTCATTGGAGGACGGTTTGATGTAAACACAGGGCAACCACATGCTTGTGCTTCGATAATAGGCCAACCAAAGCCCTCGTGGAGCGAAGGAAATAGTAAGGCTGTTGCAGATGAATAAAGAGCTTGTAAATTTTCATTATCAACTGCGACAAGCTCTATAACTTTTTCTGTCATATTATATTTTTTGATCAACTGATGCATTTCATCAGTAAATGGTTTACCTACCATGACAAGATAAAAGTTTGCTTGTTGTAGTCTCAGCATCAGTTCATAAAAAATCGATAAAACACCGATTCTATTTTTATACCAATGATTTGCTCCTACATGTAAAATGAAATTACTGTTGGCAGGAATTCCCAAACTAGCTAAACGTTCTTTAATTTCTGTGGTTTGCATTGGTGCATATGGATAGTTTAAGCCCATTGAAATCACAGAGATACTGTTTTCAGAAAGATAACTTAGGCGTAATAAATCATTTTTAGTCTGTTCTGAAACACAAACAACCATTTGGGCTTGATTAATTCCTTTGAGCATCATCTGCTGTAATTTTTTACCAGTCCATCCAGTTTTGTGTTCAGGAAATTCTCCCAAGCCAGCACGAATTGCAAACAAATCATGGCAAGTCACTAAATGAGGTATTTTCTGCAAATATTTTGTGTAAATAGCATTGCCATGATCGCATATATGAACTACATCTGCCCAAGATGCTGCTTTCTGTAACTGGAACGGAAATAAAATCAATTTATCAATATAACCAAGCCATTTTTTTAAGAAGTTTGAATATAAGATTATCTTGCCAAAGTATAATCGGGGACGAATGACACGCACCTGAATATTATATTTGCTTAAATAAGTTTCTAGCATGGAAGCAAATCGATCCATGCTTTCAATAGCATCTAGTTTGTAATTACCTACTAACAAAATTTTCATTTCTTGCTATTAATATTTATTATTTTTGAAAATTTTGATTTGATATACCATAAAAATCGCTTAGTATTGATTATTGCTTCAGCAGGCAAGATAGATTTTATAACACTTTTATTTAGAGCTTCTAATGATTCAACTAACAACTTACGCTGTAGCGCCAAGATATCTTTAGGTGTCATTGTGGCAATTGAAGAACAAGGAAAAGCTGGGTAATCTCTTCTAAAACCAAATCCTAAGTAATCCATTATTTCTGGAGTCAAATTATCAAGGTACTCTGTATTAACTATATTTTTTTCACCATGTCCTAAATATTGACTACCAACCTGATCAACTTGGAAAAGCAGGGAAGTTCTAGTGTAGTTATGGTCATTAAAAGGCTCTGCTCTATGTACTCCATGAATATCACAAACTATAAAAGTGCCTTTTTTCATGGGAAAGGTCAGTATGTCATTTTTATAGTTGCTCTCGATAAAATTATCGCTGAGATAAATTTCATGATTATATTGAGCTGACCACTTATGGGAATCTTTTACATATTGAAAAGCATTTTGGGTAACATCAGATAAATAAAATAAAAATAATAGACCCGGCATATTATGCTTATCCACAAGTTGCTTACCTACTTGGAGATTATTGTCAGTATGCCAGGGCATATGGGAAGTTTTACTAGTTTGATAAATTCTATGATTAGTTAATTTATAAATATCATCAAAATATCCTTGACAAATATCCAGAACTCTACTGGAGGTAATGAGATCGTATGTTTTTTTGGAGCTAGCCAAACAGTGAGTGAAAAATTTGTAAGTTTGAGCAATCACTACACCAACATCATTGGTGTTAACTAGAATTTGATTGAAATCAACTTCTTGCAGCATTTCATCAACGTACTGTTCAGTCAATGCTTGTTCAAAAACAAAATATCCCTTGGTTTTGAGGTCATTAACTATTTGATTGTTACTAACATTGATAAAATCCAAGTTAAACATAGCTTAATCCTTGATGATTTGAAAGGATAGCTTGGTAGACATGAATCATTCTGGCTGCGATTTTATCCCAGGTGTAATGGTCGTAAATAAGTTTTTGTGCGGACTTACCCATATTTTTAGCTTGTTGAGGATTGTTAAGATATTGTTCCACAGTAGATGCGATCGCATCTACATCTAGTTGGGTAACATAACCAAGTTGGTGTTGCTGAACTACACTAGCCAAAGCAACCCCAGGAGTCACAACAACAGGAACACCAGCGGCTAAAGCTTCTAAAACTACCACAGCAAAGTTTTCTGAGTGAGAAGTGAGTGCAAACAGATCCGAACCTTGTATAAATAGATTTTTGGTTTCTCCTTCTAGAAATCCAGCAAAATGGACGCGATCGCCAATCCCACTGGAGGTGACAAGAGATTTTATTTTTGCTTTATACTCTTTTGAACCACTACCTGCGATCACGAAAGTAAAACGATGATGAGTGAGTTTAGCCAAAGCTGGAATTAGATAATCTAAGCCTTTTTTAGGGTGTAAACGGGACATGAATAAAATCACAGGTTCATCTGCCGGAACTTTCAGGTATTCACGCAGGCGAGAATGAGCATTAGAGATCGCTAAAGGAACAGAGAGTCCATGGGGTAAAACAAAGCTGTGCAATCCTAAACCTAAACGGGAAACTTCTTGTTGTTCTTGTTCAGAGGTGAGGTGAAGAGCTTGACTGTGGTTGAGGTTACTGCGTTCGATTAAATCGAGATAAATCTTTTTTTTACGAGCGCTTTGCTGGAGTGACCATTCACAAAGTTGTCCGAGGGGACGGACAATGTATGGAACACCTTTTAAACGAGCGATCGCCATTGCTGTTGTAGAAGCATAGGAAAAAATTGCGTGGACATGTAGCAAGTCATAGTTAGAAGCATTTTGCCATAACCATGCAGTTAGCTGCCCAGAAAAAGCAAATTCTCGTATTGAGTGCAGTCCAGGCGAAAAGCGCGGAAAAAATCGAACTGGTACTTGCTTGTACTCTATACACTGGCGTAGAGGTACATCTAATAAATCGTTGCCGTTATCATTAGTTGTAACAATTTCAGCCTCAACACCCAAATTTTGCAGCGCTTTCACAGTTTCAATTACTGCTTGGCTAGGTCCACCTCGCACAGAACCCACTGAAGGAATTACATGAAGAATCTTCATATTACACTAACAGCTATAAACCCCTTTCCAAATTTCTTTTATAATATTTTTTCCAAAAAATACAGAGTTTATGCAAAATTTTGCTTTAACCAAAACTGAAAAATTGCCAAACTCCAACGACGATACCATAGTCTAACATCAATATTTTTATCTAGTTTCGGTGATGGGAAATAATCATGCCAATCACTTTCTATCCACTGTTGAAAAGGAAAAAAGAAACCTCGTTTGGGACGATTCACAACCCAATTAGGTATTTCCGGGATTGCTTGGACTAATAATTTTTTTCCAGGTTGTAAGCGTAGATTACTAGGAATTGAAGATATTGTTTCTAATAAAACTCGATCAACTAATGGTACTCGTAATTCTAGTCCCCAAGCCATGCTCATAACATCGCTATCGCGTAATAATTGATTCCGCATATAGCAGCTTAACTCTAGTAGACTGACTTGATCTTCCAAAGAAGAAAGATGACTGTTGGGGCTAATTTTGGGAACAAAAATTTCATCCCCAATTGATAGATGTTCATAGGATGTAAGCCCAAAATCTTTGAGGTAATATTGGGTAATTGCCCAAGCTTCTTGATGAGAGAAAATACCTCTAAAACTGCGATAAGCCGTTGTTGCTGTTGGGTTTTGTTGTAAAAAATCTCCTAGTCGCTTTAGCTGTGGTGATTTCCCCCAAGTCGCTAATCCTTTTCCGAAAGTAGTGCTGATAGGTTTAATAGTTTTTAGTGGTTGTCCCCAACACACCATTTGCGGCACTTTTTGAAAGGTTTTATAGCCACCAAATAGCTCATCTCCCCCTAATCCTGACAATACTACTTTAGTCCCGTCTTGGTGAGCAATTTGGGATACACAAAAAGTATTGAAACCGTCTATGCTGGGTTGATCAATTCTTTGTAAAAATTGAGGAAATAATTCTCTCCCTATAGTGGATGTAATTTGATATTCTGTATGTTCTGTCTCAAAGTTTTGAGCTATTTGTCGGGCAATATCTCCCTCATTCCACTCATTTTCTTCAAAGGCAATAGAGTAGGTGCGTAATTTACCTTTTTGAGTTTGACGCGCTAAGGCAACAACAGAGGTTGAGTCAATTCCACCACTGAGAAATATCCCTACTGGCACATCACTAATAAAGTGATGTTTAATAGAATCAATTAGAGCATGACGCACTTTTTCTGTGGCTTCTGGTAGAGAAATTGTATGATCGGGAGTAAAGTCAATTTGCCAGTATTGTTTTTGGGTAAGTCTACCAGTTTGCCAATGCAACCAATGACCAGCTTCTAAACAATGAATTCCGTCAATTAAAGTGTATGGTTCTGGTACTGTGCCGCTAATAAAATAGCCATATAAGCCTTTGGGATTTAAGCAAATATTGGGTAATCCAGAAGCTAATATTGCTCGAATTTCTGAAGCAAATACTAAAGTATTACCAGATTGCCAATAATACAGTGGTTTAATTCCTAAAGGATCGCGGGCAATAAAGCAGGTTTTTTCTTGATTATCCCAAATAGCAAAAGCAAACATCCCCCGCAACTGTTGAACACAGTCTGCACCCATGCGCTGATACAGCTTGAGGATGACTTCGGTATCAGTGCGCGAACAAAATTGTTCTCCTTGAGATGCGAGTTGCGATCGCAATTCCAGAAAATTATATATTTCTCCGTTGAAAACAATCCAATAACGTCCATCAGGTGTGGACATGGGTTGATGTCCTGCTGGAGTCAAATCCAAGATCGACAGACGGCTATGGGCAAGTGCTGCTTGATGTTCACTAGCTATGTAAATTCCCTGATCATCAGGACCACGATGGTGTAGAGACTTTTGCATCTGCTGGATTAATTCTTCCAGATGCTGTTGGTGGTAGTGTGTTGTAATGATACCTGCTATGCCGCACATTTAGATTAAACCTAAGTATTTTTCTAGGTAATTACCAAGGGTTTTTTGAAAGGATTGAAAGCCAAATCGCTCAATCACTTTTTGTCGTAAGATCTCTGGTTGATAGAGTAGAGGGTTGGGATAAGTGCGTTGTAAGATTTGAATCAGAGCTTGAGCGATCGCTTGTGTATCCTCTGGATCTATTAATACTCCTAGTTCTCCCCGACATAGAGCATCAGTAGCACCATCTTGATTACCTGCTAAAGTTGGCTTACCACAAGCAAGTGCTTCCAAATAAACAATACCAAACCCTTCTTGTTTACTAGGCATAGCGAAGACATCACAAAGATTGTAATGGTCACATAATTCTTCGTCAGGAACAAAACCAGTCAGGGTAACACAGTTTTGTAGTTCTAACTTCGCGATTAACTCTTCAATGCGCGGAAGATCATCGCCTTTGCCTACCAGCACATAATGAACATTGTGTATAACTTTTTTAATTTCTGGAAGTGCTGTAATAATTGTGTCATATCCTTTATATTGCTCTGTAGCTAATAATCGAGCAACAGTTAAAATAACAGACTGCTCAGGTTTTAATCCGTACCTTTCGAGTAAGTATTTGGGCTTAGGGGCAATTTGAAAGCGGTTGGCATCGAAGGTGACAGGTAAAATCGAGAATTTTTCTGGATCTAGATTTTGCTCATGAATAAGGCGATCGCGCGTGTACTCACTAATCGAAACAATTTTCTTTGCTGCATACAAAGCTTTCTTTTTGAGTGGATCTTTAATTTCCCAGGCATCTATACCATATACAAGTATCCAGTAGGGAATGCCTAAAAAGCGGTGAATCCAAAAAGCTACAGGAGCAAAATTCATATGACCACATAAGATTAATGTGGGACGATTTATCAAAGAGGCAATAATTATATTCACAGCAAAGTGTAGCGTTTGCCACATTCCTGGAACTGAACCACTAAAGAAAAAGAATATATTTTCTGATGTGTAAATGTCTTTGGGTTTAGCCCTATCAAGTTTATCGAAAACGACAATATCTATACTAGGGAATTCATCTGTTACTACTTGTAGGAAATTTTGTAGATAAACTTGAATACCACCCTTACACTCAAATAAATTAGGAACCCATAGATGTAAATGCTTGTACTCTAAAGATTTGTATTTTTTTAAAAACATAAATTATTTAATTTAACTTGAAACTTATCTTGACTGTAATTTTAATAAAAACAAAGCAGCTTGCTAAAGCACTAAATTATATATCTCGTTTGAGATTATTAGTTTTACAGGTTTATACCCAATTTTTTTGCAACGTGATTTTGACAAGTAATAGTATTAGGTAAAGAACTCCAATCTGCATTACTATTCCTGTTAAACCAGCTTCAAATGTACCGCCTACAGAATCTTGTATCAAAGGTAAATAGGCAACCATCACAGCTAATCTAAAAAAAGTATAAACCTTAAAAGGAGATATGGCATCGTTTAACCAACGAAATAATAAACCCGGTATAATCATCAAAGCACAACCCCAAAACCCATAATACAAAAAAATTTCACCGGGGGCAGTAATTAACACAGAAGTCTGAAAATCTTCAGAACCAATTCTATGAGTCAGACGACCAATAAGATTTATATCAAGACTTTCAGGCTTATCAGACCATAAAAATCGTGGCACCCAGAACAAAAATAGACGTTGCCAAAACCAACTACTTTCTTGAGAAACTTGGTAGTGAACAATTGAAGTCATTGCAATCACTTGTTCTGTAATTCCTGATTCATTTAGAGGAATTAAAATAGTTTCAATATATTTATCCCACGAATAATTTTTGAGAATTTGAAATGATTGAGCTAACAATTCCAGAGAATTAAGAGACGTAGAAGTTTTTAATAAATCTCTATAAATAACAAGAGTGGGATAAAGTAACAACCAAGAAAAAATACCTAAAGCCAACAAACTAATAACAGCTATCCAAGAAACCCTAAGACGTTTAAATATAAAAATGGTAGCAACTGGTTTAATAACAAAACTGAAAAACCTACCTTTGGAACCACTAAATAATTGATAGATTAATTCAACAATAATTAGAATTGATGTCAAGTAAGAAACCACATTTTTCTTCAGTCCTGTCTGGAGCAAAAATGTATATCCATAAAGCCAAGCAACAACGTAGAGGCGATCAAACTGAGCCAATAAACTGCCAACAGAAGAAGGTATAGCTGAACCTTGGGTGTAGTATATACTACCTTGACTAAAATTCCATAGCCGAGTAATTGAACCTAAAATACATAAAGCTATGAATAGAATGTTTTGATGATAAGAATTTTGTATAAAACTCAAATTTATTAAGTTTTTTGAAGAAACTGACCATTTGTCAAGATTTAAGTTGGCAAAGAACAAATTCCAAACGATATAGTAACCGACATTTTGAAATACAAGACACAGAATAAGTATGTCAAATGTTTGGGGAGCAGATGGAATTACATCCTTCCATATATTTGGAAACTCCTCAGGGTTATACTTCATGAGTACAAAGTAAAATGCTAACCCGATATAGCCTGAATTACTTATATGAATTAATAAATTATCATAGAATTGATTTCGATAGCAGTCATAACATGTTATAAAAAATACTATAGATGTAGCTAGTAAAAATCTAAATTCCAAAGAGTTGTAAATAACTGTTGACAAAGCTAAAAATAAGCCACTAGTTATTAAAAATAATAAACCCCATATGTGACTTATATTTTTAGATTTGAATGAAAGTAAAAAATTAGAAAATAATAAACTGATTACCGACCAATTAAGAATAGTAGCAAAAAAAATACTTTCTTTTATGCCAAAAGAAATATTTTTCAATTTAGTATTGAAATACTTAACTGGTTGATAGTCAGACATAAAAATTCTTACTAATTACTATTTTATAATTGATAATTTTTATTTACATCCATAGCCCAGATTACCTTGATTATGTATTTTTAAATAAATAGTGCTAGTCAAAAACTACTATCAATTACACATCTAAGTTGAAAATTTGCAGTAAGTTTTTTGCTCTCTGTATAGTAGTATTTTCCCTTACCCAAGCTAAAGCAGCTAATCTAAGTCTAGAATATTCTCCTTCACTTATATTATCTATTTGACGCATGAGGTCATCATAGTTTTGATAAATAATAGAATTATTTCTATTTAATCCATGAGGAGCGCAAGTTTTAGGTTTGTCATCTAAATTCCGAAAACAGGGTACACAGCCATTAGCTGCTATTTCGTAGTGACGTAAACAATCCCATCCTGACCTTTTAGTTGTAATCCCAAATTTGGAAATTTGCAAGTCGGAATAGTATTCTGCTTCTGATTCAAAAGCATAACTAGTAGTGCTTCCTGGAATTCTCTTAGCTATTTCTACATCAACAATATGCTTAGGAAATAGCTTTGTTTTTTGAGGCAAATTTTTAACTATTTTTTCTTCTGGAATTGAAAAAGAAATTGTTCGGAAATTTCGGGGAGTTGGTAAATATTTACAGACAAAAATAGGAGGCAGTTTAAAGCAAAAATGACGAATTGTCTCTAAAGTCCATTCTCGTTTAAAATAAAGAAATTGTTGATGTGCCTTGGGTAAAAACCACCACTTAGGTTCTCGCCACCACTTTCCAGCATAACCATAGGGCTGAGGTGTATCATCCCCATCTATAATTGCAGTATTTGTAAAATTTAAGTAAGGTAGAAATTCTATAAATAAACCAAAATTTTTAAAGATTGCTGGAAAAATAATCAGATCAAAAAATCCGTTACGGATCTTAAAATCAATTTCAGTTCTATCCACAGGAATATCTTCTAGCAATCCATAGAGAGTAAATCCATTGCCGTATAATTTAACTTTAGATTCCTGAACATAATTTTTATATAGATGAGCGCATTTGGGAAAATCAACTACGTTTTCCTTTAAAAGACTTCTTAATCCATGTAGAAGTCCATCTGCTAAATAATCCTCTCCATAAGGAGAAATGAAAAGTACTTTAGTCATAGCTAAAAGTCTATCCCTTGCGATAAGCTACCATTAAAATTTCACTACCACATAGATTAGGCAGCCATTTGCAACCAATTTCATCTAATTTAGTGCGAAAACTGGGATGAAGTAAATGATGACGCAAAAAACCAAGAGGGATACTACCATCAACCGAATGGTGTGTTAATTCTATTTCGGATATTGGTTGTATTAAATATTTAGGAGCTGTATAGAAAGTATAAAAATGAAGGTGTGTTTTATCCATGATACCACCTTCTGTATACTCAAACCTACCTAAGGCTAACTTCCAACGAACACGCCAGTTAGATATATTTGGTAAGGCAATAATGACTTTTCCCCCTACCTTTAAATAGGGTAGTAATTTCTGAATTGCTGCTACTGGTTCAACTAAATGCTCCAAGACATGAGAGAAAATTAAAACATCAAACTCCTGTTTTAAAAACGCAGGTATTTCATCTCGTTCTATATCTAAGCACGCACAACTATCTAATTTTTGTGTTGCTAGTTTAGATTCCATAATCGAACTAGTAATTCCGGTTACGTGAACTGAAGGATAGACAGAACGAATAAGTTGTCCTGTATCTCCCGCGCCACAACCTATGTCTAATATTTTTAGATCATGTTCATCTAATAGTTTTACAATAGATGGATTACCTTGATTTGAGTAAACAATATCTTTAGTAAGTACCATAATAATTCATTCCAAAAAATAATTTTACAAAAGCCTTGATGTCATTTATAAATATTAAATAAACTTTGGTTGAGGCTTATATAAATGATTATTCAAGGTGATTAACCAGAAAAACAAACCAAAAGAAAAATCTCCAAGTCCCATTATTTGTAAGATACGCAAGAAGTTATTGAGCTTTTTATATCTCAGACAATAGATACTATGATGTACATCAAGTACATTTTGTCGCATTTGACAATAAAACTTTGCCTGAAAATGAACATTTTTGGGTAGTATAGTTAGAATTTTAGAACGTATTTCTCGGTTCTCTGAAATAACTCGCACTCCGGATTCTGAGGTACGACTTAATTGTTTATTATGAGAGCGAACTTTTAATAAATGTTTATGAATAACTCCCAATTTTTTTGTTTGACAAATCCTTACCCACATTTCATAATCACCTGAAACATAAAGTGATTCGTTAAATAAACCAACTTCATCAATACATTTTCTTCTAATACAAACTGTAGAAAGATTACCAGGAATACAGCCGTAATAATAGAATAACTGCATACTTAGATGGGAATCAATTACATCTGGTAAATCTTTTAAAGCACCCTGACTAAGAGTCATTCCGTTTCGATCAATTATGTGGCTTTTGCAAAATGAAATATCAATTTCTGGATGGTTTTCAAAAAAAAGTATCTCGTTTTCTAAACAATCACTAAAGAGGATGTCATCTTGACAAATAAAACGTATTATTGGGGCATTAGCTAATTTTAAAATTAAATTCAAATTTTTAAACAGCCCTTGATTTTTTTGATTCGATAAATATGTAATTCTTGGATCTGAAAATTCTTGAATTATATTGTGTGAATCGTCAGTTGAACAATCATTACTAATGAGTAATTCAAAGTTAGTAAAACTTTGATTTAAAATTGAATTTATACATTCACGTATATATCGTTGACCATTGAATACAGGTAATAATATTGATATTTTTGGATGAAATTGAGTATCCATATGCATATTTTTAAAATAAACCTTTATTAACTTAGAAAAATTTACTTAGTCTAGGTTTTAACTACTCATTTTTCACTTCACTACCACAAACTAATTCTTGAATTTTTTTGAACAAAGGATAAAAGGCAGACTCGTAATTATATTTTTCTTCAAAAGCTTGCCTAGCTGCTAAGCACATAGCTTGGTATTTATCAAAGTCACTCATGATATCCTCAACAGCAGAGGCGATAGATTTAGGGTTATCAGGATCGGCAAAACGTACCCAACTCTCACTAGCAAGATGTTCTCGGTAGTTTGGTTGATCACTTACAATCACAGGTAGACCACAGGCAGCATACTCATATATTTTATTTGATGCTGTTCCCATAGTTTGGTGGTTTATACCAGTCTTTTTATATAAACAAATACCTAAAGATGCCTTCCAAGTATGTGGAGGCAAATCATTATAAGGTACTGGTGGAAAATATTTAACACGCTCAGCAACATTCTTGGTAATACTAAAATTTCTGATGACTAGCTTGTCTTCTTCTTGAATATACCCAATCAGTTTGATTTCTATTAACTGATTTAAAAAATCTAAGGATTCGATGAGTTCCAAAAGGGAATTTTTAACCGAAATTGTTCCTTGTAGTAAAATTTGAGGATTGTGAAAACGCTCTAATAGGAGATTTGGAAAATTTGGGTGTTCTTGAAAATATGATTTTCTGGGAAAATTAGGTACTACCATAGTTTTTCCCAAAAAATTTGTCAACTTTTTAAAAAATAAAGCTCTTTCTTGAGACGGAAAGATCACAAAATTAGCCTTATGTACCCACTTGCGTTCACCTCTTTGAACCCATCCTGATAGAGAAGATAGGGAAAATAATTTTTCATTGAGATCATGATTATGGTAGATTAATGGAATATCTTTAGGTTGCAATAGTAGGCACCCATAAGCAGCTGTATAGGCGAAATAATCATAAGCATAAATTAAAGATACATCTTTTAAAAGCTTATAAGCTTGTGCTACAAAATTAATATATTCCCACAGCTTAGTTTCAAATGATTGTTTTTCTCGTTCTCTGACTGATGTATATTTCCCTAAACGATGCACTTTCACATTGGAAGGATATTTCCAAATAGCAGGATCTTGGTTACGACCAACTAAAATCACATCAAAATGTTCTGATAATAAATGAACAGCGTTTATTGTTGGAGGATAATGATCAGGATTCGCATATATAAGCATCCCGATAATTTTTTTTGTCATTGTCATTGCTCTGGTTGTAATTAATAATTGTTAATATTTTGAAATCTAAATTATGGACTAGTAAAAATATGCTGACTAAAAAATTTGTAAATAAGCATTAGTTATTTTTTCACCATAGTCGTCCCAAGTTAGAGACTTACGCGCTTGCTCTAGAGCATTTCTTCCCATTTCATCTCGTTTATCTGGATTTTCATAAAAGAAAAGCATTTTTTCTTTCAAAGCTTCTATATCTCGAATAGGAATACAAAAACCATCAATTCCATGCCTTACAATATCCTCACCACCTGTATTGGTTGTATGAATTATAGGTAGTCCACAGGCCATTGCTTGAGGAATCACCATCCCAAAACCATCTTCAATGGAAGCTAAAGAAAATACTGAGCATTGAGAGTAAAACCAACGCAATTTTTGTTGAGGATGTGTCCCTTTAATCAGAATGCGATCGCTCTGATATTTTGCTATAAAAGGCTCTATTTCGGGAGTGATTGAACCTACAAGCCATAATTCGGCGTTAGGTAAGTTTAATTCCCAAAAAGCTTGCAATAAATATTGGACACCTTTACGCAGTGATAAAGAGCCGCAGTGAATCACTCGAAAGATATTATCTTGTTTTGGAACTGGATAAAATTCTGCTAAAGAAGTTCCATAAGGGACAAGAATAAGCTTACTTTCTGGTATTCCCTGTGCTAAAAAAGTACGCTTTACAAATAGACTCGCAATAGCTATTCTGTCAGCATCATCATAAGCTTGTATTTCTCTTTCGTAGATGCCAGGATGTGTTTCAGTGAAACTTAATCCCCATTTTTCATATTCTTCTGTGAGAATTTCTGTTTGGTAATGCATATGGCTGCTACCGCGCTCAATTATTGTTTTAGCGCCGAGTTCTTTCGCCCGATGCACAGACCAGTAATTAGATCCTGACCAACCAACAAACAAGTCAAACTCTGGTGATAAATAATTTGTGACTGAGCGGTCAAATTGTTCTAAAAACCATAGCTGCAAATTGCGATCGCCCCTCATCCATCTTGGTAATTTATACCAACCACGAGATAGAGCTTCCAATTGCCATAGAGAGTGAATTAATTTCTGATCAATCCCATACTTAGTAATTGCAAAAGCTGGATAAGTAGAAATTAATTTATATAAATAACCTCTTTTTTGTAATTGTTGGGCTAAGTTAAATGCATGAAAACGTCCCCAAACAGACACACAGACTTTCATTAATATCTTATGCCTCCTTTGGATGTAGTAATTTAAGATCACTACCTTGGGATGATCTCAATGTTTGATAAAGATTAGCAATTTCTGTCACTCTATCATTAATTGTGTTGACTAATGCTTTCTGATAACCAGCCTCTGCAACAGCTTTAATTAAATTAGGATTTTGTAAAAGATACTCTACTTTTTGTCTTAACTCATCCGGACTCGAAAAATATACAGCTTCTTGATCTTCTATAAATAAACTCAATAACTCTTGACTACGCTCACTCAGCATCAGTGTTCCTGTAGCAGGAATTTCATAGGTTCTAATATTGTGTCCTTCTTCATTCTGGGGACGTAAAATATTAAGACCCATTTTGGCAGAGCCTAAAATATCAGGGATTTGTTCATAGCTACACATTCCTTGACACAAACCCTTTAATACAGGCTCCTGACAGTAAGTATTCCAGTAGTTTGATCCCCAAAGTCCTAAGCGATAGTCTGCGATCGCTTTTAAATACTGCTCTCGCTTGCGGCTAGCATCCCAGTTACCGATAAACGCTACATCATATATTGGGTGAGCCTGGCGTTTGGGAAAGTGATATTCAACATCACTACAAAAAGGGTGAAACAAAGCTCTTTTGACACCATTTTCTTTGAGCCGTTCAACTAATTTTTGACTCCAAATAAAAGCAGCATCCCACAAAGGAAATCCTCGTTGTACCCAAGAATTAGTGTGGGTATGATGGGTATCCACAGGATTATCAGTATAAAATACGACAGCAAGACCAGATTGCTGGAATGCCAAAATAGTATCAGGATGAACTAAGCGAGGAGAAGCAACAAAAGTCAAATCAGGCTGAAAATTATTTACTGTTGCCAATAATTTGGCATTTGCTGACTTTGCTAGTGTTTGCCATGCCACTCGCCATGCTATTTTGTCCCACAACGAACCAGAAGCTAAACTGGGTGCAGCTTTGCTCCAGGCAAAATATTCTACATCACAGCCAAACTGAGAAAATCCTCGTCCGTAAACTTCCTCGGTACGACCTATTTCTGCGGTTTCTCCTACAATCAAAACTTTTTTCATTTAACCTACTCTCACCTGTAAGTAATTTAAGGCTTGTTTGAGTCCCTGCAAATCTTCCTGATAGCTCCAGTTTTGAATTTGTTTGAGGCTGATCTCTCCTGCGGAAATACTGTTAGCGATCGCCCAACGAATTGCCTCAGCTAAAGCCGTGATATCACCTACAGGATAAATTTGTCCATTTTGTCCGTCTTTCACCAAGTCAGATGCACAGCCTACTTGATCACTGACAACCACAGCTTTACCTGCATTCATAACTTCATTAATTGCCAATCCCCAAGGCTCAAAACCAGAGGGTAAGACAAACACATCACACAAATCATACATAGCAGGCATTTGGGACTGATTCTGAAAACCTAAAAAGCGAATCGACTGCCAACCTGTTTCCTTCGCTTCAGCTTCCAGAGTTGGACGCAGAATCCCATCTCCCACAAACAATAGGTAAGGTTCTGGTTCCTGCACACCGTCAGCCGAGAGTAATCGATAAGCTGCTAACAAATCCTGGGGACGCTTGACATCAATCAGTTTGGCAGCATAGAGAATAATTGGTCTGGCTGGATCTAAATTCAGCGATTTTCGTAGTTCCTGACGATGAGGAAGTTCTAGCATAACTTGCTTTTGGAAATATTCATTATCAACCGCATAAGGAACTTGAAATAGACGCTTTTCTTCAACTCCATAGTTTCTGTAAAACTGATAGTTGAGAGTCCCGATGTAAAGAAATCCAGCTATTTTCTCAAAAAGCCAGTTCAGAAAAACTCTTTTTGCTATTTTTTTCAGAGGATTAGTCGGTTCACTGATACCATTAGATTCTCCCCGCAGCAAAACAGGAATACCCAATTTATTTGCTGCCAGCACCGCTTGTATACTACATAGCCAAGACCAACCATGCACCCAAACAACATCAAATTTTCCTTGTTCTAACTGTTTGAGAATGTCTGTTGCGATCGGTTGTTGTAACCAACTTTGCCACTGCTTGCTACCCCAGCAATTTAAAAAATAGTAATCATAACCCTCAGTTAATGGCACATCCCATGCAATTAATCGCCCAAATCCTTCATCTTGATAAGCCTTTAAAGAAAAATCACTGTAGAAAAAAACTTTCAAATCAATTTCTGGATCGGCAGCAACAAGCCGCAATAAAGGAGCCTGATACTGAATTGGATGAGAGACAAAGTAAGCTACACTTAGCATCAGTTAAGGTTAAAATCTCAAAAATTTATAGTTGATAGCTTTATTCATGCCAATCGTAATTAATTTGCAGCCTACCTAATGATTGCAGTTCTTGTTCTAGACCTGGAAGGTGATAGATGCATTGACCATGACATTTTGTCAGAATGTAACCGTAACTCTGCAACAATTTGTGAATTTCAGCACATTTTTCCCAACCACAAATGCTTTCATGGTACTCCATAGCAATAAAATCTATTTGGTGTTTCTTCAAGATATTATTTCCACCAGCAATTACTAAATACTCTGCACCCTCACAGTAGGCTGTTGACTCTGTGCCTTTTTAAGGGGTAAAAGTTCATGCAGTTTTTGTGTCGTGAACATCAGCAGAGAATAAAGTTTTTCTTTTCGAGAGCATAGATTGACTAAAAACTTCAGCTAGCCATGCTTCAACATCTGCAAAACTAACAGTGGAAAGTGCATTTTTAACAATAGTAGTTGTTATATTCATAGTAGATAAACAAATTGTTAATAACATCTGACCCATCTCTTTAAATGGGCAGCGTCCAGAAAATTGCTTATATTTTCCAAACAGTGATTCAATCACATCAGAAGTGGCTAAAAAAATCCCTTTGTCCTTAATTTGCGAAGATTGAGCAGCCAGGTAATCAAAAATATGCTGTTGAAAATCTTGGAGAGAGCTATCGGCGAATACAAATTTATTTTGCTCAAAATAGTCCAGAGATTGATGATTAAGTCCTGATTGTTTTAGTTTGGTTTCAATACCTCGTGTTAGTGCTACCATTTGATTCCAATAAATCAGATCTAATTCATAATCAACTAACCATCCCAACTTCTCTCTTATTTTCTGATTAATTTGCTCTTCTTCAAGATTTGGCACTAATTCCATCAGAGTTTCTGCGGGAGAGTTTAACAGCTTAATAGCCCAATTTGTCAGCCTTTCTACATTGAAATAACGACATTGAGAACGCTGTGCTGGAGGAGATAAAAAAGATAATTCCGTTTGTTGTAGTCTTTGCCTGCATATGCTACATTTTTGAATAAATGACTGGTATCTATCATCCGAATCTAACTGATATTTTAAAAGCAAAGCCATTGCATGAGTCACATCATGAGTGTAAATTAGGTCTGGATAGTTTTGTTGGTATAGCTTGATTCCACGAGCAAGGTCACTACTATGGTCTGCGACTATTTGTATTGGAACACCAACTCTTTTTGCTATTTTATCTAGTTGATACTGGATCATTTCTCCTGGTTCTATCGCTCCCCTTATGTAAAAAAGACAAAAGTTATTGAATTCATTGAATATAATTGTATATTAATATGCTGTCAAAGCATTGTAGAGGAAGGATTTTAGCTTTTTTCAGAATACAGTCAAAATGTTCATATGTAATTAAAAATACAAGAAGTTAAGTTTGAGGGTGCTAGTGATGAAATTTTCCGTAGAGAAAATGCTCAATCTAACAGGGATAAAAGTATTAAACTGCCATGAAATTGAAGGTATGGGATTAATTATAGAAATCGAAAAAAATGCGAAATCTTGTACTTGTCCAAAATGTGGTTATCAGGCAAGTAGCATACATCAAAATCATTGGCGAATAGTTCAGGATTTACCAATAAGCGATCGCCAAGTACAATTAAAAATTAATCGTCGTCAATTTCGCTGCAAAAAATGTCAAAGAATATTTAGTGAAGAGTTAGATTTTATAGATAAAAACCGGGGATATACTAAGAGATTAGCTGAGAATATTATCAAACAAGTATTAGATAGTAATATTCGTAGTGTTGCTTTAAGAAATGATTTAACAGAAGAAGAAATAGAATCGATATTAAATACACAAGCCATACTCATAGAGTCAATAAATTTTGCAAGAGTGAAAAGAATTGGGATAGATGAAATAGCTCTAGTAAAAGGACAAGGAAATTACTTAGCAATAATAGTAGATTTAGACACGAATAAACCGATAGAAATATTGCGTTCGCGTCGGAGTGAGGAGTTACGTAAACTCTTTGAGGGATGGGGTTCTACCGTGTTGGAGCAAATCCATGAAGTCAGTATTGACCTTTGGAATCCATATAGAAAATTAGTAGAAGAATTGATGCCAAATGTCGATGTAACAGCAGATAGATTTCATGTAATGAAACAGATTACAGACGAATTAGATACAGCACGTAAATCAGAAAAAAGGGCAGCCGAAAAAATTCCGAATAAGTCAGAAAAAGAAAGAAAATTAACTGGAATAATAAAAAGCAAATATAGTTTACTTAAGAATGAGAAAGATTTGACCGATAAGCAGAAAGAAAAATTAAAATCTGTTCTGGAGGTCTCACCAAAATTATCAAAAATGCACGCCCTAAAAGAAGAGTTTAGAGAAATATTTGAAACGAAGTATTCTTGGGGAGAAGGAGTATTAAAATTACTTGATTGGATGCATGATGCTATGTCATTTTTCCCCAAAAGTATTGGTACATTTCAGAGATGGTTTGGAGAAATAGTTGGTTATTTTGATAATAGAACAACAAGCGGAGTTGTGGAAGGAATTAATAATAAACTCAAGTTAATTAAAAGATTGGGCTATGGCTTTCGCAACTTTGAAAATTTCAAATTACGAAGTTTATTAACTTGGCATTTTGGTATTAATTATCCATAAAGGGAGCGATAGAACCTTTCTCCTTTGGTGGAATCCATAATTTCTAATCCTAATAATTCCACATCTTCATGTGACAGCCCTCTGGTTTTCTCAATCACATTTTCCACAAGATGCTGTTGTGAAACACCCAAAACTACTAAAGCTTTTTGTTTTCCTAGTTCCAGTGTAAAATCGACAATAAATATCCAATCATTTCGATACTCTTTTTCTCTTTTTAATTCATATATCCCAATTCTTCCTAACCATTTTCTGATACAAGTAAAGCTTGGAGTTGTCTGTGAAGAGGAATTTTTAAATAACTCAAATACTTTCTCTATTCCTCTAAAACTTATCCCACATTCAATTAAAAGCTCTAGCGCTAGCTGAATTGTTCTAGCGTCGTAATAATGACCCTTGATCGTTAGTTCTTCACCAGAATTCTTGGCTTCTAAGTTGGTTGATTGGGTTTCGATTTCTTCTTTTTTTCTTCTGATTCTGCTCCGACATTCTGTTCTTTCAGTTTTAACTCTGCTGCCAGCGCACGCTTTTTCCAATGCTCTCGTGAATCAGATAAATCTCTGACTTTTATTTCTAAAGCTCTAACCTTTTTTTGTTTTTCTAAGGCTTTTTCTCTCCAATTATCTCGACCCTTCCGGAACAACCGTGCTAACCTACTAACTGGGCTTTTAAACTCCTGCATTTACTTTGACTTTGCTCGATACCGACGACATCATTATTGTATGAAATAATTTCGCCGGAAAACCAACAAAGTCAACAGCCTACCCTCACAGTCAATTTTGAGCAGACGCACTCTCTCTAATGAATTTCTTTGAAAAAATGCATCCAATGTAACGGTGGGAACTTTCTCGTAAGTAGAACCAAGTTTCCAATGCCGAAAGAAACTGCTAGCTCCTGTATTTGTAGAAGGGCGTAAGAAGAGATTAACTTCGCCTTCTTGATTAGAAATAGCAATAGGATGAACAACTATTGAATTGACAGAATTAAGGCTAATATTCTCCTGAATAATACGTTGCAAACGGCTTTGAGGCTCAATGCAATGAACAGTACCATTTTGAATTAAAGATGAAGCCAGCACAGAGAAGTATCCTTCATTTCCACCAACATCTACAAACACGTCATTAGCCCGTAAAACCAACTCTAGAAATCGTGACATTTGAGGTTCATAGACTCCTTGACACAAAAGTTCTAATCCAAATACAGAGACAGGATCTACCAAGAACTTTTGACCTCTTTTTGTGCAAACATATTGTCGCTTTACTCTCAGTAGCTGCTTTGCGAATACACCTAGTTGGGTAGGTCTAATTTTTAGCAGCATAGTGTACATCTTTATATTCTGAGTATTTGTAGATAACATATTGCTTTTGTTTTCAGAAAGGTGCGTCATAAAATATTCTTGTTAGCAATTAAATGGGTTTGGAAAATAAGTCGCCGTTTGCATAGAGCTGATAAATTGATAACATCTGAGTTGCCACTGCCTCCATTGTTTGGGGAGACTTAATACCAGCACCAAGCCGCATCAGTAGTTGCCTATCTTGGCATAATCTTTGTAGTTGTTGACTCCAGGCAACTACAGACGCAGGTTCTACTAAAATGCCGTTGACTTCGTGCTGAACTAGTTCAGCAATGCCACCTAAATTAGAACCAATCACAGGAACTCCAGCGGCAAAGGCTTCTAGCACTACCATTGGCCCAGTCTCTAACCATTGAGAAGGAACAGCTAACAAGTCATAATCTGTCAGGGTAGATATCACATTTTCAGGTGCAACTGGGGGTTTGAAACTGATGCGTGGGTCATTTGCTGTTATAGTTTGCAGTTGTTGTTGATAAGCACTACCGCTTGCACCTTGGGAAACACCATAGATATCTAAATTAATTGGCAAGTTAGGGACTACTTGTAAAGCTTTGATCAGAATATGAATTCCTTTAGTGGGATCGAGCCTACCCAAAAAAGCAATTTTTAAAGCTGATTTAGCATATCTTGGCTGAGAGTTAATCGTTTCTGGTAAGTTGTGACAAAGACCTTGGCGAATAACAGTAATTTTGTCCTGAGGAACGTGGTTGAGTAACAAAACATCTCTGACCCAGTTGCAGACTGCGACAATGTGATTAACTTCCGCTAATAGGGTGCGTAAAGTACTATGGCGCAGACTAACTAATTCTGTCATTCTTAAGGCCGTCCAAGTACGCCCTTGTAAATTCAAATCGCCTAGCCACTTTCCTACCTGGGTTGGCAAACTAGCGATCACTTTCGCAATGTTTTTATCTAGTCCCAAACCTTGCAGTGTACACTGAGTGCAAGCATGTAAATCTATCTGACCATCACAGATTTGTGTTCCCCAGCGCATTAGAGTACCTCTTTGACAAGTAACGGTTGGGGTATGGTATGTAAACACAACAGGAATTTTTCGTTGTTTCGCAGCTTGTACTATTCGCAGAGAAACACCTGATGTCAAAGCATGGAGATGTACTATATCTGGTTGTTCAGCATCCAGAAGACGGCTGAACTCTATGGCTGCATGTATATCCCCTTCTCCATAATTTTCTCGTAGATTTTTGAGTTGCTTCGACATTCCATATCGCCGTACTGGTAGCTGATGATGTAGGTAGGACTGATTAGCTTCTCCCGGCGCTGCAACTATAACTTCAACACTTTGTTGCTGCAAGTAGCGTGACAAAGCCTCAACGTAAACTTCTGTTCCGCCAACAGGATCAGGATAGAAGCAGAAAGGGACTTGAATTATTTTCACGTTAGGTAGAAGTGATAGGAAATTTGGGAGTCAAGCTGTGAATAATCTTTTTGATCCGACGATAGTTGAGAGCGATCGCCTCCGCTTGCTCATATCCCAACCATTGAGATATTTGTCTCAAACTTCTCGGACTAGAAGGAAGATAATTAGGATTCAGATGATGAATTTTGGCAAGCACTTCTTTGAACTTTAAGCGATCGTGTTCAAAGTAAAATCTGGCTACCTGCCCGTAAGCCTTCTCTAACGCGCTCCGACGTTCTGGAGTTATACTGCCATTAACTTTCCAGAAATCCTCTACTTGGCAAGCATTATTGAAACAATCTAAAACGAATTTAGCAGGGTTGCGGCGAGACAAACTATCTTTTTTATGGACTCGGTAATCTGCTTGTACGCCAGGCACATAAATAAAATTTCCCCCCACCAAAGCTGCATCTAAGAGAAAGCGAGCATCTTGAATGATAGGTAAAGATTTATTCCAACAGCCAATTTTCTCTACAACACGACGATGGTAAAGTAAGGCAGCAGGTGGCGCCCAAAAATCTGTAAATAATGCAATCTGGGGGTCAGCATGAATATCTTCAATTCGCCTAGCTACCACTTCCCCTGGATTAAATTTGCCATCTTCCCCTTCTTCTAGTCGTTGCCAGTCTGAGTATGCAACATCTGCATCGTTATTAATAAGAGCATTTACCCGTTTTTCTAATGCATCTACCCGCAATAAATCATCTGCATCTAAATATTGAATAAATCTACCTTGTGCTAATTCTGTTCCTCTGTTGCGAGCGGCGCTTGCTCCTTGATTAGAGGTAAATTCAGCTTTCACTCTTGAGCCAAAAGAGCGAATTAAAGTCGCTGTATTGTCTGT
The DNA here is from genome assembly GCF_000317205.1 of Fischerella muscicola PCC 7414. Taxonomy (GTDB): domain Bacteria; phylum Cyanobacteriota; class Cyanobacteriia; order Cyanobacteriales; family Nostocaceae; genus Fischerella; species Fischerella muscicola. The sequence goes on from NZ_AJLK01000062.1 coordinate 25,723, forward strand.
TGAACCATCATCAATAACAATAATTTCAAGATCCTTTAATGTTTGCTCAAATACACTCTCTAAGGTTTCTGTTAAAAAAGATGCTGTATTATAGCATGGAATAATTACTGAAACTAATGGTCTGATAATCATTTAAAAAATATTTCTATTGTTTTTTGTAACTATTATTTGTAACTATTAGACATCTCCAGAAATTAATTATGCGTTACCCAAAATCCTTGTAGAGACGCGCTGTTTGAAGCGTCTCTACATTCCATGGCGCGTCTCTACATTCTTTTTCACCAGATGTCTATGAAAGTCGATACTATTTATTGCAATGCTGAAAGCATAATTAAGCATATTTAGTTTCTTGATAACTGATGGTAAATTTCAATGTATCGTTTTGCCTGAAGTTCTAAGCTGTATTCAGTCAGAGCTATTTGTCGACAGTTTTGCCCCATCTGCTGGCGCTGTTGGTTATCTTCTAAAAGCTGCACAATGCCATTACACAAATCTTGAGCATCCTCTGGTGAGGCTAAATAGCCAGTGATACCTGGACGTACTAAATCTGGGACACCACCAATTTTGAAAGAAACCATCGCAGTCCCACAAGCCATGCTCTCTTGCAGTACTAACGGTAGATTATCAGCACGAGTCGGAAAAATAAACAGATCAGCGGCAGAATAGGCAATGGACTTGAGACGATCGCTGCTTACGTACCCAAGATTCAGGTTAGGCATCCCCACTACTTCCGCAAGAGATTCACTACCATAACCGATAGTCAGAAGCATAGTTTCCGCTTTCAGTGAATCTGGTAAGGCTTGCAGAGCTTTGACTAGTAAGTCACCACCCTTGCGGCTATATTTTATATCTAAAGCTGCAAACATTAAAACTTTTTTATCTGCTGGAATGCCAAGGATGGAACGGCATTTTTCAGTGTCAAGAGGCTGATAAGCTTCCGTATCAATACCATAAGGAATGTGATGAATTGACTTGTCTTGCAGCATACTCTGCTTCACTTGCTCAGCCAGCCAAGTACTGGGAGTCACTATGGTGAGGTGAGAGCGGCTGTAAACCCAGTTTTTTACTTTCCACTCTAGGTAAGTATTATCTCTGGCAATGGCTGGATAGGTAGCTGGATAAGGACATTTGCCACAACCAAATTTCCAGCGATCGCAATCATAACTATAAGAGCAATGCCCAGTAAAGCTCCACATATCATGGAGTGTAAAAACAGCAGGCTTATTTTCCGTTAAATAGGGAATTGCTAAGTAGTTAAAATAACCAGTATGCAAGTTGTGAAAGTTAAGAATATCTGCTTGTTTATAGAAGTTATGCTTGGGAATATCAAAACTGCCGAGCCAGTTAATATCATTAAGTCCAAAATGGCAAGCGAAGCGATAACACAAATTTTCAACACGGTACTTACTGCGAGGAGCAGTTACTACGCAGTCACTGCTGTTTGTGAGCGTTCCCACCAGTATGCGCGAGTCTACACCTTGAGCTAGCAAACCTTGATGTAGTCGGTAACCTGCGATTCCTGCTCCATTACCGAGACCATCAGATTGATTGATATGTAAAATATTCATCTTGGAAAAATATTTTTATCTGTTCCCTATTGCCTATTGCCCATTACCCATTTTCAATACAGAACGTAAAGGTAAGTAGTAGCGCAAGCGAAACCACTCAGGTAGTAAAAGACTTATTTGGTTTTGCCAACCGTGCTTTTTAGCCAACCGCATCCAATGATAAAGTCTCTGTTCAAAAGGCATAATTGGTAATCGAGGCTGGATCATATCGTCAAGTTCACAATTCCAACTATGGTCACGAATCCAGAAGACATCTGGCTCGGTTATAAACATTTGATCCATAGCAGATGAAGTAACTTTTACCCGAGGTAGAGTAGCAGCACGGGTGTACACCTCTTCCAAGTTATGCTGCCAATTACTTCCCATGTGTACCTCAACAATACGCCTCCTCGTTGCTTCTCCTAATGAGAGCCGTAATTCTTCATCTGCGACTAAGCGCGATAGAACAGTTGTGTACTCCTCGAGATCGTGTACGCGAATCAAATTGCCAGTCAAACCAGGCATATCAGCACCAAGTATCTCACATGCATCGGAGGAGTATGGGTAGCGACTCACCAACGGTACACCATAGCTTCCTGCTTCCAGTAGTGATGTAATCGAAACAAAAGGATAAGAATCAACATAAATATCAGCTGCCTGGTAGTATACAGCAGTATCTTCAGTATGCCCAAGGGCTATGATTCTTCCTTGAGTTTGCTGTATGGCACTTGACCAATCTTCACTACCACCTGGGCCAATAACAACTAGGATAGCGCGGTCATGTTTTTTTAATAGTGGAACGTGTGCATCAGCAAAACTTATGCCGTCAGTCTTTCTGTATTTAGGCGCCCTAGCAATAGAGAGTAGTAGAGTGCTGTTTTCATCAATGCCAAGCTGTTGCTTTGCCTGTGTGCGAGAAAGCTGTCTGTGAGAGGGTTCCAAAATGGTAGGCAGGAGCATGTTACGCTCTGCTTCAATACCCCGGCGCTTTTGTGAAAGATGCATACCAGACTCACGGAGATTTGCAACAATATCACTAACGGCTGCTCCCAACCAAAAGCAGTGATCGCCGTGATTTACATAAATAATCGGTGGAGATAGTTCTTTATTAGCAAAGGCAATTATTGGAATGACATCGTGTTCCCATATATGTAGCACTACGATGTCCGCTGTCGCGGCAATTTTCCGTAATCGTTTGGCTCGAGAGACAAAACTACCAATGGTTTCGTTCAGCAAGAATATTTTGCCGTGACTATTGCTTACCAACTCTCTTAAGATTTGAGGCACTTCATTCGGTGCTTGCTTTGTCAAGGCCAGGGAATGCGATCGCTCCGTATCTTGTTGTATCCAGCGTCGAATAAATCTAGGAATACCACCGAAAGGCGAAGAAATATTGGTAGAAACATGCAGGATATTTTTTGGTCTTTTGGATAAAGAAGGTTCTTGAGCGGGAGCGACGGTTGTTTGTGTGATCTGGCGTCCTATTGTTAGGAGGATATTTTCCAGTTCCGGGCTGCTAAAAAGACCACAATGTTTAAACTGTGCATGAAAAGCTGCAATTTCTGCATATACAGCCGCCGCGTCATAATTACCATGATCTGCGAAGTCTCTTGCCTCAGCAACCAGGTTGCGAAAAACCTCGAAATTTTGTGGAATGAGTAGGCTGTTTTCCTCTCGCCAAAGGCTGAGTGTATTGTTAGCTAATTTCTCCATACAGTTTTTTTATTTCTTCAATATCAAAAGGCGATCACTCTTTTTGGGAGGGCGATCGCATTCAATAAATCTCAAAATTGTGGAATTTAGGCTTTTGGAGAGAAAGCAAACTTCTCGACTGCCAACTCACTTACTAGCCCCATCTTGCCAGTTTTCACGTCTACCGTAAACAGGGCATTGTTTTTGACACGATTGTCAGCAGCAAGCGCATACAATTGACCGGAGGAAGAGAAGGCTAAGTCTTTCACATCGTTAACAAGGGGACGTCCCTCAAAGTTCAGTGGAGTCAGTCTCTGAATTTTAACCTTGCCAGTAGCTATGGCTTTATCCTGCAAGTTCATTGAAACTAAAACAGGGACACCTTCTGAACCAATCTCGGTTGCGAAAATGTTTCCCTTCGGATCTTGGCATAGGTTAGCGAATCGATGGGTAGGCGGCAGTTGGGGTAAGCCCAGATCATCGCCAGAAAGAATTTTACCTGTGGTGAGATCAAGTGTTCTAAAAGCAAAAGGCGTAATGCCCTCAGTTCCTACCAAGGATAGAACTTGATTCTTGGGAAGGCTGAGTAAACTATCGACTGTTTGATTGAATTTCTCGAAATCTAGAACTGTTTGGGCTGTGAATTTAGCGCTAGTAATGTTTTCAACAGTAGAAGTGATGCCACCAATAGAAATAAGATAGTTGAAATAACCATTTCTCGTGCTAGAAACCGTAGAAATTACAATAGTTCCATCTGCGAGTACTATCAATTTCGTAATCCGGTCATAATCAGGAAGAAAGAAGGCCCGAGGCGTTTTCGGTCTCGATGATAGATTGTCAACAGACAGAACTGGCACACTAGCTTTAGAAAGAACCTTTCCCGTCGCCAGATCAGCAACGCTCACTTCCACTGATGGAGTTTGGTTTTCCCGATTTTGCTCTTTGGATGCACTCAGGAGGTTGACTCCATAAATAACCTCCTGACTCGGCTCACTCTTTTGAGCAAGCACCTTACTAGAGAGATCGGCCACAATAGTGGAAGTCAAGCTGGCAGCTGCCAGTTGGGTAAATTGTCGACGTTTCAAAGGTGACATTGATGATTTTTGTGGGATAGTTTAAGGAACAATCAGGTTGGCATTTGGCGTTAGGGGTCTAGCTCCCATATCTGCTAAGATGTTGACAGTTATTTGCTTGACGCGATCATCTTCCCGAGCTGGGTTAACACCATCACTGTCTAGACCCCATGCCCACTGAATTGTGCCAGAGGCAAAAACTTTAGCGCCACTACTGGCCGTGTAGCGGGTGGAGTGGGATTTGGTGAAATCCTGGTTGGCAGGGAGGGATTGTTCTCCAGGTGGTTCGTCGAAGGTTGGCAATGTGCCAGAGGGCTGGACTGGTGACTCAGCCAAAACGACAAGATTGGCAGGAGTAGACCCATTATTAACGATAAAATCCCATTCGTAGCCTACTAACAGAGCCAACTGATCCCCATTCTGAAGTCCCGTGTTTGCATAGTAAGGATCGCTGCTGTTGGTGACGACAAAATTATAACCACTGTAGAGATCGAGGTCGCTACCATACATGACTCCTAACAAAGCGTTTTCCGGCCGTTGGTTCTGGACGCTGCGGAATTTATTAGTGGCAGCTGATGACCCCTGCTGCTGAGCGACTGGATCTAATGCCCAATCTTGTTTGTAGCACGCCATCACCCGGTTGGACTGTACTTGCCCAGCAGCAGGAGTGGAATCTTCAAACCTGACTCGCCAATAGCAAGTATTAGCAGAGAAAAATCCTATATTAATTCCGGCATTGCGCGCAGCTTCGACATGATCTCGGATTTCTTCAGACCAATACTCATCGTGGCCCACAGACAGGAATACTTTGTGATTGAGCAATCTTTGTTCGTCGGTGTGAACCTGCATGTTGTCAGTGTAGGTAACATCGTAACCTTGAGATTCCAGCCAGCGCACCATATTGTATTCCCATCGCAGGAGTGTGTCAGGCTCAAATGACTGTTCATAAGTTGCTTGGTAGACAGGTCGGTCGTAGGAAACCTTGAAAGCCCGCTGACCACCAATGCTGTTAAAGCCGTACAAGCTGTAACCCCCTGTCGCACTATAGGCCAGAACAGTGGAAACGCTGCTCTGAAATAGAACATCGGCGGTACTGCTATCATCACGAACGACAAACCACACATGTGCCACTTTGCTAGTTGCTTGGTCGGTGAGCTTGGCGACATAAAGACCACTAGTCCATTTCTTATTATTGTCGTCTACTACCTGTAAGGTATAGGAAGTTGACCAGTTACACTCGATCAGGCGAGTATTGGGGTCTAGGGTACAAGCGGGTTGCGTCGTGCCATTGAGCGGGCCACTGCTCGCCATTAATCTTCCTCCTGTGCCACCATAGTAGCCCAAGCGGTATACGTCGATGGTAAACTGTCCAGGTTGTGCAAGAGAAACCTTAATGTCCAGCGATCCCCCCTTATTGACACTGGTTGCTGAGGCATAGCCTGCAATCTCACCATTGGCCCGGTTGACAAGTTTCCAATTAGTTGTGCCAGAATTTAGGTTTTCCAAATAGATGGGATTAGTGTTTGCTGGAGTTGCTGTAGCCGAGAAAGTGATACTACCGATGCCGGCTGCCGTGGCGGTTACTATCACCCCTCCAGGTCCACTCGGCACCGGTCCCAGCGTCAAGTTCGTACTTGCTTCACCGCTAGCATTAGTCTGTATACTGGCAGGCGAGACTGAACCTCCACCATTAGTAATGGCAAAGTTGACCGTCACTCCCGATTGAGGATTATTTTGAGCGTTTACAACTCGCACGACTAAGGGGTTGGGCAGAGTCGATCCCGTAGTGCCAATCTGATTGTCTCCACTGACTTTAATCAAGGTACTGCCAACAACAAAGCCGATATCCCGATAATAGTTACTATTGCGATAAGAGCTAGTTGGGAAAGAATTTGGAGTAATGTTATATACCCCATTGTTACCGTCTGCTACTGAGCTGAGGTCGCCATTGACTATGGAGTTGCCCAGTTCATCATTGGTGGCGACATAATAGGCGTTGACGTTAACAGAGACTACATAAGTCGTATTAGCTTGAATGTTAACTGGTGTTTCTAGTAACTGTTGCTGCCAACCAGAAGCTGTCTCGTTAGTAAAAGTGACGCTTTCTAGGAGCGTTCCCGTTGCTGTCCAAATCTTGCCAATATGAGTTCCTGTCTCGCTAGAGGCTTTCCAAAAGCGAATGGCAGTAATCTGTCCCCCTTTGGTGCTGCGGAATTTCATACCTAATTCATAGGGAACGCCATCAGTGACATTGGAAATGCTGGGAACTTGAGTCGTCAAAACTGTTTGTGTGCCTCCTGGGGGATTCGCAGTCGCTGAGAAGGTAACACTACCTATTCCGTCTGCTGTGGCACTTACAGTATTAGTTACAGAACTGATCGCACCAGGGCTAGCTCCCAGCGTTAAGGTGGTGCTAGCCTGACCGCTAGCATTAGTTACTGCACTAGCAGGCGAGACTGACCCCCCGCCACTGGTGACGGCAAAGTTCACCGTCACTCCGGATTGAGGATTACCAGCACTGTCTTTGACCTGAACAACTAAGGGGTTAGGCAAGGTAGCTCCGGTTGCACCAGTTTGATTGTCGCCGCTTACCTTTGTAATTGTCGGCAGGGCAACAGGCACAAAGTTAATGTCACGAAAATAGTTAGTATTCCGGTAGGAATTATTTGGGAAAGCCCCTAGAGTACCATTAAATACCCCATTATTGCCGTCTGCTACTGAGCTAAGATCGCCATTAGTTATGGAACTACCTAATTGATCATAAGTGGCGACATAATACTCATTGATGTTGACAGAGACAACATAGGTCGTATTTGCTTGAATGTTAATTGGTGTGCTGAGAGCCTGCTCCTGCCAACCAGAAGCAGTCTCATTAGTAAAAGTGACATTTGCAAGGAGCGTTCCCGTTGCCGACCAGATCCTGCCAGTGTGAGTTCCCGTCTCGCTAGGGGCTTTCCAGAAGCGAACAGCAGTTATCTGCCCCTCTGTAGCGCTACGGAACTTCATGCCTAATTCGTAGGAAGTATTATCAGTGAAATCTGAAATGTTTGGGACTTGATTGGTAAAGAGGGTAGCCATAGGTATGTTCTAAGAAATTTAATTAATACTGGTTATAAAAGCAACTTTTATCATTAGGAATACTGTACACTCGTCTTTAAATTAAGCTATTTGAAGGATGCTAGATTAACTTTACTAGAAACAATTTACACACAAGGATTTTTTTAAACTTGACAAGCCATCTTCAAAACTTTCACCACATAGTTCTGTTGCTGTTGAGTCATCTGATGAAATAGGGGTAACAGGACGGTATGATCTTGTGCTTGCTCACTCTCACAAAGGCGATCGCAAGTTCCTTTTCTACAGTGACAAGTTTCTTTTTCACTGTCACACGACCAAGTTTCATGTTCATATGCCACTTCGCGGTGGGCGCACATAATTCCCCGGCGTGTAGATATCCCTGCATCCAGCATTGTCTGCATTACTTGCCGTTGATCAGATTTCTGAGGCAACCTGACGCAGTAACTCTGCCAGTTACTTTTTGCCCAAGCTGGTTCTGTCGGTAATTTCAATCCAGGCACATCTGCAAGCATTTCTTGATACCTTTGTGCCAAATAACGCCGACGCTCAACTATTTCTGGCAGGCGTTTGAGTTGTTCGCGTCCTACTGCTGCTTGGATATCGGTCATGCGGTAGTTGTAACCCAGCATCGGGTAAGACTCAAATATTACCTGTTTTGCACCGTGACGTACGGTGTCAGGAACACTCATTCCATGCTGTCGCCAGAGACGAAATTGCTTATCCCACTCAGGGTTGTTGGTGGTAAGCATTCCACCGTCACCCGTGGTAATGACTTTGCGCGGATGGAAAGAAAAACAGGCAATATCCCCGTGTGGTTTGCCGATTTTCTCCCATTGTCCGTCCCAGAGAATTTCACTACCAATGGCACAGGCAGCATCTTCAATGACTGGTAAATTGTGACTGCGGGCAATGTCCAAAATGGCTTTCAGGTCACAAGGCATCCCCATTTGGTGGACGATGAGAATAGCACGAGTGCGATCGCTAATCACATCTTCAATCAACATCGGGTTGATGTTATATGTCTGCGGTTCAATATCCACAAACACGGGGATTGCCCCACAGTAACGAATGCTGTTGGCGGTGGCAATATAGGAGTGGCTGACGGTAATCACTTCATCTCCTGGCTGCACTCCCACAGCTAACAGTGCCAGGTGTAGGGCTGTTGTACAATTAGAAACAGCACAAGCATACTTAGCCCCTACGTAAGCTGCAAAATCTTGCTCAAAGGCGGAGACTTCCGGTCCTTGCGTCACCCAACCAGACATAATTGCGCGCCTAGCTGCCTCTGCTTCTGATTCACCCATCCAGGGTTTAGCAATTGGAATGGATTGTATCTTTTCAGACATTGCTTGTTTCCTTCATTTGCTTTTCAGAGCGCCACCAATTCACCAACCGACGCAATCCCTCTTCTAGAGACACTTGTGCTTCAAAGCCTAGTAATTGCTTAGCTTTGCTCACATCTGCAAGTCGGCGCTGTACAGGGTTGACTTTGCGTTCTGGGCCATATTCTGGCTTCAAGTCCGATCCCATTACCTTAGCCAAGCTATAGGCGAGGTCATTCAAACTACTTTCTACACCACTAGCAACATTAAACACTTCGTCTGTAACATCGGCTTTAGCTGCCAAGATATTGGCTTTGGCGATATCTTCGATATACACGAAGTCCATAGTCTGCTTACCATCGCCAAAAATTAGTGGTGGTTGACCTGCGGCGATCCGATCCATCCACCGGATCAGCACTTCGGTGTAGACACCGTAAATATCCATGCGCGGTCCGTAGACATTGAAGTAGCGCAATGCTACATAGTCTAGACCGTACATATCATAGAAACTGCGTAGTAAACCTTCGTTAAAGACTTTGGCTGCACCATAGAGGGTGCGGTTATTGTAGGGGTGGTGAGATTCTGTAGTGGGGAAATCCTCTGCCATCCCGTAAATAGAAGCTGAAGACGCTGCAACCACCTTTTGAACTTTAGCGTTGACTGCCGCTTCCAAAACATTAAACGTACCATCAGCTAGTACTTCCAATGCCAAACGTGGTTCTTCAGCACATTGGGTGATGCGAATTGCTGCTTGGTGAAAGACATAATCTACACCTTGCATCACTTCCCCTAAAAGTTTTTGATCCCGAATATCGCCTTCAATAATAACTAGAGGCCCATGTTCTTTTGCCCAAGCCAGGTTTTCCAGTCGTCCACGTGTGAAATTATCCAAAACAATAATTTCCGCAACTCCTTCTTTGATTAGCAAATCGGCAATATGGGAGCCAACTAAACCTGCGCCACCCGTAATTAATACTCGACTATTTTGCATTTTCTGTATTCTCCGATGGTTCGTATCCTTCTCGCCAGCGTAAAAACCGAGCCGGAACACCAGCTACAATGGCATAAGCTGGTACATCCCTAGTGACAACTGCGCCAGCACCCACAATACTGTGTTTACCGATTGTCACCCCAGGAAGAATGACCGCATTCATCCCAATATCGGCTCCTGTTTCAACTTTTACCAATTTAATTTCGAGGTCTGTTTTGATAATTGGCACATCAATGGGCAATCCAGTGTGGCTAGAACCCAACACTTTTGCACCTGGTCCCCAACCCACGTAATCTTCAATAATCAAGTCACGGGCATCAAAGTAACTCTGTGGTCCAATCCAAACCTGATTCCCAATTACACACTTACCATCGAATCTTCCCTGAATATAGCTGTGGGAACCAATGAACACCCTATTTCCAATTTCAAAGGTTTCTAGATGCTTGAAACCTACACCATTACCAATATGAATGCCGTGTCCGAATTTACTTGCTACTGCACGCCAAATAACTCGCCGCATTAACGCATCAAAATCTCCATCACTGATCACAAAGCGGGCGTACAATTCGATTAATCCGTTATTACCATATTGATGGCGTAAATATTCTGCTAGTCCCACCTCATAATCTGGGTCTAGCTTCAATTCTTGTGAGCCATGTACAGCTTTGACTATCCTACTTTTAACTGGCTCAGACATTTAAACACTCTCACACACGGCAGCGCTAACAATTTTTATCTGCTCTGAAGAAAGTTCTGCACACATTGGCAACGAAAGTACTTCATTGGCTACCAATTCAGCACAAGGAAAATCACCAGCTTTGTATCCTAAATCTGCATAGGCCTGCTGCAAGTGTACGGGAATGGGATAATGAATGCCTGTTTGAACTCCTTGCTCCTGTAGTTTTTGCTGTAGTGCATCTCGCTCCTGACTACGCACTACATAAACGTGGTAAACATGATAACTATAGGGCATTACTGTTGGTGTTTTCACATTAGAGTTTGCCAAAAGTTGATCATACAGTGCTGCATGAACCCTGCGTGCTTCCGTCCAAGCATCTAAATAGCGCAATTTTACTCGCAAAATTGCACCCTGGATACCATCCATGCGATAGTTATAACCCTTGAGAACATGGTGATACCTTTGTTCTTGCCCCCAATCCCGTAACATTTTGATGGTACGGGCATATTCAGGGTTATTGGTGACGACTGCGCCACCTTCACCGTATGCCCCTAAATTCTTACCTGGGTAAAAACTAAAACAGCCAATATCCCCAATACTGCCTACCCGTTGGCTTTTGTATTCAGCACGGTGGGCTTGGGCAGCATCTTCAATTACAGTCAAACCATGACGCTGAGCAATTTCCATGATCGGGTTCATGTCTGCGGGTTGACCGTACAAATGCACTGGCAAAATGGCTTTAGTTTTTGCAGTTATGGCTTGTTCAATTTTGGTGACATCAATGGTGTAGGAAACCGGATCAATATCTACAAATACGGGCGTTGCGCCAGTGTAAACAATAGCTGCAACAGTAGCAACAAAAGTAAAAGGTGTGGTAATAACTTCGTCACCGGCACCAATACCAGCTGCCAAGAGGGCTAAGTGCAAGGCGCTAGTGCCTGTATTTAAGGCTATACTGTAATCCGCATTGCAATATTGGGCGAACTCTTGCTCAAAAGCTGCTACCTCACTCCCCAAGATAAATTGGGTACTTTGCAAAACTTTGAGGACGGCAGCATCAATTTCCTCTTTAATACTCAAATATTGAGCTTTAAGATCTACGAATGGAATCATACCGCTACCCCTGCTATGTTAAGTTCAACTAATTGTCCCTGCTTTTTCATAGACTCAGTAGCAGCTTCCAGAATTCTGACTACCCGCAGTCCGGCTTGCCCATCAGTAATGGGGCGATCGCCTGTTTGAATACAATTAATAAAGTGCAATCCTTCTGTCCGCAGTGCTTCCGTTACTTCCAAATGCGGCGCCCACATATCCCCTGCACGGTAACCAATCAGCATTTGGTAAAGGCTTTCAGTATTGCCATTGACGGTAATCCCCTTGTCGTAAATCTTTACCTTCTCGCTAGGTTCTAAGTCATCGTAAACAATCATGCGTTGGCTACCACCAATCAGTGTACGACGGACTTTCACTGGTGCTAACCAGTTCACATGAATGTGAGCAATTAAATTACCTTCAAAGAACAGAGTTAAATAGGCGATATTTTCCGGTTCCCCAGGTACATGACTCATCCCTGTTGTCGAGACAGCGTAAGGTTGGGATGGCAGTATGTAGTCCATAATGGAAAGGTCGTGGACTGCCAAATCCCAGATCACATTGACATCGTGCTGGAAGAGTCCCAGGTTAACACGCACGGAATCATAGTAATAAATATCACCAATCACATTGGTAACTACTAAATCCCGCATTTTGCGTACAGCACCTGTGTAGACAAAGGTGTGATCCACCATCAATACTAGGTTGCGTTTTTCTGCCTCTTCAATTAGCCGCATGGCTTGTTCTGAGGAGACTGTCATCGGCTTCTCTACGAGTACGTGCTTGCCAGCTTGCAATGCAGCTAAAGCCAAGTCGAAATGGGTAGACACAGGTGTAGCGATCGCCACAGCATCTATTTTGGGGTCGTTAAATATATCTTGGCAATCTGTTGTGACTTGTATATTTGGATATCGAGCCTGCACCTTTGCCAACAGTTCTGGCTTAAAATCACTAACCGTTTTTACCTGTGCCCCTGGGGTTTCAACAAAATTTCTGACCAAATTTGGTCCCCAGTAGCCATAACCAATCACACCGATGTTAATGTTTTTTCCCATAGTTTATAACTAATCAAAATTTATATTAGGTGAATATAAAGCAGGATCAATAACAAACAAATAAGGCTATTTTTCGCTTAGACAATATAGAGATACAATGTTTTTGTTCTCATATATTGTTTTAACTAAATTCTCTGCATATTTTTTTGATATCGAAGTAGGATTAACTACAAATACTGGCTGTCATTTCTTGATTCTGGCAGCGATCGCGGACATCGCCAATAATCCGAGCAGGTACTCCTACCACAATTGCATAATCGGGGACATCACGAGTCACGACTGCCCCAGCCCCAACTATAGCTTTTTCCCCTACTGTCACTCCTGCTAAGATAGTGGCATTGCTACCAATAGAAGCACGGCATTTGACTCGCGTCTCTACAACATCCCAATCAGCATCAGTTTTCAAACTGCCATCTTCATTAGTAGCACGGGGATAAATGTCATTAGTAAACATCACACCATGACCAATGAACACTTCATCTTCAAGAATGACTCCTTCACAGAGAAAACTATGTGATGATACTTTACATCGACTGCCGACAATCACATTTTTTTGTATCTCTACAAAAGTACCAATCTTGGTTTCATCACCAATAGTACAACCATAAAGGTTGACAAGTTGGGGATGAAATATTTTCACATTATTGCCTAACTGAACATCATTATTTATTGGCATTATCTCTCCCCATTTAATTGATTAATATTTTTCTCCAGTTTTCCAAACCGCATCTTCTAAATAAGTACATTCATTTGCCTCCCACGGATAATCTGGTCGTTCAAATTCATGCATACTAACTTCAAACTGGCAAATTTCCTGGAGATTTTCTAGCAGGGTTTCACTACGTCGTTCAGAGAACCATGTTGTTAAGGTATAGGAACCCATGTAAAGCCGCAATTTGGGTATCTCACATCGGAAAATATGAATTCCCGGTTCATGGCGAAAAGGTGCATCAGAAAAAAACCAAAAAATAGCAATAGGCTGTTGCAGGGAACTAACTATTTGAAACGAAAAGGACAGACTTTCATGGGGTTTCTCTATATTTAAGGCAAACTCAAATGTAATAGGTTTTCCCCAACAGTGAATCCCTTCTCCTTCGGAAGTATGCACTTTTGCCCAAGCGACGTAGTTACCAGTTTTGTTTTCTGGTGCTTGGTAAGCAGCTCGTGCTTCGATATCTTCTTTTTGTCCACAAAGATATAACTGCACTGCTTTGCTAGTAGCACCATCAAACTGAACTGTACCTTTGGAAAGGAGTATGCAACGTTTAGTCAATTGGGCGATCGCTTGCATACTATGGCTAACAAACAAAACTGTCCGCCCTTCTTTGCTTGACACATCTCCCATTTTCCCCAAGCACTTCTTTTGAAATACGGAATCGCCTACTGCTAGGACTTCATCTACAATTAAAATTTCTGGATCTAGGTGGGCAGCAACGGAAAAAGCAAGACGCACATACATTCCTGAAGAATAGCGCTTGACTGGTGTATCTAAAAACTTTTCTACTTCCGCAAAAGCAACTATTTCATCAAATTTCTTTTTGATCTCGACTCTACTCATCCCCAAAACAGAACCGTTGAGGAAGATGTTCTCTCGCCCTGTGAGTTCAGGGTGAAATCCTGTCCCTACTTCTAGTAGGCTTGCTACCCGTCCTTTAATAGAGATACGTCCTTTGGTTGGTTCGGTAATGCGGCTCAAAACTTTGAGGAGTGTTGATTTTCCGGCTCCATTGCGTCCAATCACACCAATAGCTTCACCTTGCTTAATCTCAAAAGCAACATCTTTCAAGGCCCAAAATTCTTCACGGGCAGGGTTAGACATTTTTTGATGATTGGGCTTAATTAAGCTCTTTGTCAGAGACTTAGCTCCATCAGTAATTACATCTCGTAGAGCCTTGTAACTGTGACGGCTAGAATTGTTTAGTTGGTGAGCAATAATAAATTTTTTTCCCAGATTTTCTACGCGAATTACAGTATCAGACATCTGCTTTGCTCCTTCCCTAAATTACATCAGCAAATGTCCGTTCCATTTTGCGGAAGTACCAAATGCCACTTACCAGTAATAAGGCAACTAATCCCACAGATAGGGTAAATCCAGGCAAGTAAATTTGTGAGTCTCCACCTAAAATTGCCCAGCGAAAGCCATCTATCACACCCACCATCGGATTTAATGAGTAAAGTAATCGCCACTCTGATGGTACTACGCTGCTAGTGAATCCTACAGGGGAAATGTACAAGCCAAATTGCACAATAAAAGGCACTATATAGCGAAAATCACGATATTCAACATTTAATGCTGCCAACCATAGTCCAGCACCAACAGCTGCTGCAAAGGCAATCAATATAAATACTGGTAGCGTGAGAATCCGCCAATCTGGTACATAGTTGTACCATGCCATTAACCCCAGCAGTATCATGCCAGATACCATGAAATCTACAAAGCTGACTACCACTGCACTGATTGGCACTATCAAACGGGGAAAATATACTTTAGAAACTAAGTTGGCGTTGCTAATTAAACTATTACTACTTTCACTTAGGGCGTTGGCAAAAAATTGCCAAGGTAACATAGCAGCAAACACAAGTATTGGATATGGTACTCCTCCTGAAGGTAATTTCGCTAAACCTCCAAATACTACGGTAAAAACAACCATTGTTAAAAATGGTCGGATCAATGCCCAAGCTATGCCGATCGCAGTTTGCTTGTAACGCACTAAAATATCTCGCCAAGCAAGAAAATACATTAGCTCCCGGTAGCGCCAAATATCTTTCCAGTACTGACGTTCAGTACGTCCTGCCTCAATCACTAGTTCTTGCTGAGAGGCTATTTCTTGACTACTCATAAGTTAATTGTTGATTGTTGATTGTTGGTTGTTAGTAGTTGATTTTGATTACAACGAGCAACAAACAACTACTAAATGCCAACAACTAAGTTTGATTTATCCTACAAACTGAAAATCTTTAATGCTGTTGTGGTTAACTAGTCGTGCATGTCGGCGAGTAAACTCACCTACAGAAGGGTTTCCTTCGGGGTCTATCACTCCTGTTGCGTGTTGCCAAAGTTCTGGTGGCACATTTTTAATTGCGTATGCATTATTTTCGCCTTTACACACGTGATACCATTTAGTTAGCTGGCACTACACCAAAAAGCTTCTACCCATTCTCCATCTAGCGGAACTGCCGTCTGGTGTGCTACCAACATTAATGCATTCCGTCGAGGTATACCCCTTTGTTGTAATTGTCCTGCCCGGTCTGCATACAACTGATATTTTTGACTGACACTATTGAGATAACATCCATGAATTGGACAATTTATGGCTCTACGTTTTGAGCGTTTCCGATTACGGTCACACCTTCTGTGCAATTCGGCCTCCCGTTATTAATTAGAAGGTTACGTTGGAGGGACTGAGATCATAAGACCATCGAAGCCCATCTCCTAGATAAATAACAATATTTACTTTGGCTCAATTCAGTTTTTCTAGTTCTAAAGAACTCATACATTGATAATAAAACAAGATTTTTTCAGTTTTATTAAAGCTTTTAGGAGGTTGGTATTAGACAACTATATGTTGTTAATTTTATGACCAAGTTACTTAGGAATTTACCACATATTATATACCATCATTTCATAATTATTTAAACATTTCTCAGCAATTAATTTGCTTAGTTAAATTACTACTATGTTAAATATCTCGCTATAGCAAAAGCCATAATTCAGTAACTACAATCTAAAATTTAATCGCAAATCAAAAAATTGTTTTAATTACACATTGTTCCCTCCCCTCAAAACTAAAATCTTGATTATTTAAGTTTGACAATCGTTAAATATTTAGGGAAAATACATGGTTCAAACATCACAAAGAATTAAAATTTATTTAATTACTTATACTTGGGCTTGAACCTAGTATTTATCAAGTCATAAAACTACGAGTGTTATTTGATTGGTGATGTTATTTATCAAAGACAATACTCTGCTGCAAGACTTGTAAATATTGCCGAGATATAATTTGAGGTGTAAAGTGCGATCGCATATATTGACGACCAGCCCTACCCATACGCTTTGCTAATTCCTGGTTTTGACTCAGCAGGCGAATAAACTCAGCCAACCCATGACTGTCTCCATTTTCAAAGGTGTCACCACAATTGGCTTCTGTAATCATTTGTCTCAAATATGAATACTGCGAACAAATGACTGCTATTGGTCGTCCAGATGCTAAGGCTGGATAAAGTTTGCTGGGAGCAACTAAACTTTCCATTCCCGCATCCACACTCACTAGAGATAAATCACCAGCTGTTAGAGAGTAGGGTAATACTTCTTTGTCTTGATAAGGTAAAAAGACAAAATTTTTTAGTCTTAAGCGATTTACATCTTTAATTAATTCTTCCTGTTTTGCTCCACTACCAATAAATACAAACTGAATTGGTTCATCCTGTAGTAGTTTTGCTGCTTCCAAGATGGTATCCATGTCATGACAACGACCCATGTTGCCAGAGTAAAGTACTGTAAACTTATTTACTAAGTTGTATTTCCATGCAAACCAGTTCTCTTTTTTGGCTATGGGTATTATCAAATCAGGATCTCCCCAACTGTGAATTACAAAAACCTTATCGGCTACCTGTGGGCAAATAGCAGTCACTCGCATTTTCATTGCGGGACTGAGAACTATGATTGCTTTGGATTTTTGCCAAACTAACTTATTGAGTTTCTGCCAAAGCTTTGCTAGCCAATGGTCTTTTGAGATTACATTCAGAGCGATCGCAATATCTGGATAAAGATCATAGAGTATGCAGACATAGGGAATTCTAAACCAGCGATGAGCTAGATATCCTATAATTGGCAAAAATGGTGGTGCTGTGGTCAATAACAATAAATTAAAACGACTACCATTTCTCAGTAAATGAAGTACAGCACGCAGAGTAAACAGAACACCATTAACTGCTTTACCTCGAATGCGTCCCGGCCAAAGTTGAGCAGTGCGCGATCGTTGTACTTGTACTTTACCTAAATTTTCGACTGCTGGGGCATGAGAAGACCGAAAAGCATATCCTGGCTGACTTGTAAAAACCTCAATATCTACCCCTAGATTTCCCAATTGTCTAGTCAGTTCTTCTAGCAACTGTCCTGTAGCTGCGTAATCTGGAGGAAAAAATTGAGTAATGACTGACAATTTGAATTTTTTTTCCGTTTTGATCAAATCTTCAGTCTTATCCTCCGAATAAGCAGAGCTATATAGAAACAGTTTTTGATTAATCCATTTACTGAGTGTCATCGGCTCTATCCTGTAGCAAAACTTTAGTCTAGATGACCTTCTTAACTATTCAATTCGTAAAAATCTACATCTTTTCATCAGCAAGCTTAAGTTTTTAAATATCAAATAAACATGATTGATTAAAAACTATTTGTTTGCTATCGGGAAATCCTTTTCTACATTTAGTAAAGATAATTTTTTTGTCAATACTATACATAATCAGTATTTGTTCGTAGATTCCTATTATAGGCTTTGTTAGCAGGTAAGGTAAGGCTGTTTGCATAAAAATTAGTATTTTTATCTAAGTTTTAACTAATCTTTAAAAAGTAAAGTTTTGCACATTCTTTAATATATAGAATATATAGGCAATCAAAATTAGGACGAGCATGAATTGTGCAAAAGTATCCCGTCAGAAAAAATATTCAAACTACATTAGGAATTTGCTCGAATGAATAAATTTCCTAAACGAAAATTTAAATCATAAATTTCAGAACAGCACTCTCCAGCTTTTAAACAATAGAAATCAATCTGTGGTTGAGAAATATTTTTCCGAAGTCAGTGTGTTTTAAAAAAGAATAAACTAACAGCATAGATTTTATCCTATACAAAGTAATATGTTGGATGGGGCTGGACTTAAAATTAAGTCGTTAACAGCGATGAAAATAGTTTTGATAGCTAAATGTGTTGTTTACTTCCAATTGGACATAGATTAAGTGCTACTTGGAAGGTTTTTCAAACACAAAGATGATTTTTTTTGCTAATTTTTATACTAAAACTGAAGACACCAGTTAGCTTAATGCCATCAAAGTTCAGTATATGCAGTATCAATAGTACAGGAAATAGACAAACAAAATTTGTCGGATAGGAACTGTTTTTATATGATGCTGTTATTAGCCCATTTGACTGATCTCTAAAACATTCTCTTAACGATGTTGGTAGCTTGCTTGTTTCAAGCAAATATATCCTTGACTCAATCTTCTCCTTAAAATTTTAAAGAACAAATGTATTGCTTCATATTTTACATTACAGAAAATCATTATTTTGGTGTTTGTTTGGCAAAACATCTATCTGCATGAGTATGTTATCACGTTTCAAATGAGTTCTTATGTTGAAAATTTTTAAGCTAATATGTTAATCTTATTATACTTACTTTATTGTGTTAAATAACACATAACATTTAAGATAAATAATTTATTTGTAAGCATAACTCTAAAAAAATCCTTATTTTATGGGTTTTTGCCTATATATAAGAAAATAGTAATTTTTTTGATTATGTATATAAAATCACTTTAACGCTTTAAATATCTAGGAGTAATGTAATTAAAATTACTTGCTTCTAAGAGAAATTGTTAATCCCTTTTTAGTAATAGCATCAAAAATATTTAAACAATACGCGTAATAGCTTGATTTCAAATTTAATACAATTTATTCCTCTTTTATCACTCTTGTGGTGTAAAACATACTGAATGATGCTTTACCAGTTTGAATCTCATCTTGTAGTTAATCTTCCGTACCTGTGGATTAGACAAAAACAGCCATTCAAAATCCTGGTAAGTTTGAATGCAGATTTAAAATTTTCCCAAACTCATAAAAGAGGATTGTATATATGAGAATTAATATGAATAGTTTGATATTGACAGCAACACAAATATTAGTAAATTAAATACCTGTTTGTTCTGGCTAAACCTGACTGAATACATTACCAAGTAGAGTATTAAGCTTAAGTAAGGCAGCACATCAATAAGATAAAGCGATGATATACTTTATTCACGATAGAAGAAATGATTGCACTTCTGTGTTAGGGGGTCATTTTCTGCTGAGTGGCTAAATACCATAGAAAAACAACAACTCTAGCTACTCTACCTGCAATTTCAAGCTATATCCATACCTTGATTACTCTAAACTTATATAGCAAAGTTATACCTGGATATTTACCAAACTTTTATAAATCATGGATAATCAATCATATCAATCTTCAAGTTCTGACCGAAATCAGAACTTCTTGCCGCAGGCATTTAGTAATCATTTTCCGCCTTTTCCTCTATCTGAAACTCAAGGGGATGATTGGAACTTACGAGATTTTTTAGGTATTGTCAGGCGACGGGCATTAGTTATAACTACAGTAGCAGCTGTTGTGATGGTAGCTACAGTATACTCATCCCTCAAGCAAAAACCTGTGTATGAAAGCAGTTTTCGGCTATTAGTCGAACCTCTCAATAATGAGAACAAGTTGCCAGAACTTGCTTCTAGCCAAGGTTCTAGTTCATCCAACCCGAGTTTAGATTATGAGAGCCAAATCCAGGTTCTCAAGAGTCCGGAGCTAATGACAAATATTGTGAGAAGATTACAAAGAGATTATCCAGACGTTAACTATAATTATCTAGTAAATTCTCTGACTATTACTCGTCTAGGTGAAACGAAGATTATAGAAGTTCGCTATCAGAGTGATGATCCCAGTAAGGTAAAAACTATACTAGACCAAATTGCTAAGACCTACTTAAAATATAGCTTAGAACAGCGGCAAACTAGTTTGCGCCAGGGTCTAAAGTTTGTCAGAGAACAACTGCAAGTGATGCAGAGGCGTGTTGATCAGCTGCAAAAAGAACAGCAGGTATTTCGTCAAAAGTACGATTTTGTTGATCCAGAAACACAGGCACAGCAAATAACTGCTCAATCTGAGAATTTGTCTCAAAAAAGACAAGAGATTGATCAGCAGTTGGCTGTAGCTCGTAACAATTTAGCTAGCTTACAAGGGAAAGAGGGAACACAGGCTGCACTAAATAATGCACAATTGTATCAAGAATTACTTAGTAAGTTGCGTGAATTGGACGTCCAAATAGCTGCTGAGACAACTCGTTTACAGGAAGAAAATCCTACTGTTCAAAACTTAAAAGAAAAACGGGAAAGCCTGTTGCCATTGCTAACTCAAGAAGCACAGCGTTTTATGGATACAAAACTGGCTGAGGCAACAACACAACTTCAGGCTTTAGAGGTGCAAAGTCAAGAACTTGCTAAGATAGAGCAACAACTCGAACAAAAGCGCAAGCAATTACCTGTTTTAACAAGACAATATACTGAATTACAACGGAACTTACAAGTTGCAACTGAAAGTTTGAATCGTTTTCTCAACACCCGCGAAACTTTAGAAATTCAGGTAGCACAAGCTGAATTGCCTTGGCAATTAATTCAAGCGCCTACTCAGCCAGAAAATGCTGCGTTAGTAGATATCAAACGTAGTGTAATAACGGGATTGTTGGGTGGTTTGGTCTTAGGAATTGGTCTAGCTTTACTACTAGAGAAATTGGACAGTACTTATCATAGTGCTTATGTTCTCAAGCAAAAGATTAAAGAGCCTTTGCTAGGATCTATACCTTTTGAGAAACATCTACAAATCAATCAACAGCATACTTCTTTACCAAGAATTTTGGCAAAGGCAATACCAGATTCCTTACCAAAAGATATCTCTGAACCTAGTGCGATCGCTCCTCAAGATACTAGTAGCTACAGCACAGAGTTCTTAGAAGCTTTACGCGTACTGCATACAAATATTCAACTACTTAGTAGCGATCGCCCAATTAGATCTATAGTTATTACTTCAGCCGTTGCAGGAGATGGTAAATCTACAGTTGCGTTCCACCTAGCTGAGATCGCCTGTGCAATGGAGCAACGAGTTTTACTTGTAGATGCTAATTTACGCCAACCTGTGATTCACGAGCTAGCAAATTTAAGTAACTTCTGGGGTTTAAGTAATTTAATTACCACAAACTTGCCAGTGACAGAAGCAATTCGGCCAGCACCATTTATGAAGCAACTTTCTATACTAACTTCTGGGCCAATACCGCCAGATCCAACAAAGTTGCTTTCATCAGAAAAGATGAAACGATTGATGGAAGACTTCCAAAATAGCTATGACTTAGTGATTTATGATGCTCCGCCTTTACTTGGATTAGCTGATGCTAGTTTATTAGCACCTCATACAGATGGCATCTTGCTAGTAGTGAGGATGGAAAAAACAGACTCTTCTGTACTGAAGCGAGCATTGGATAGTCTAAAAACGTCCCGCATGAACGTTTTGGGTGTCGTTAGCAACGATCATAAGCAAAACTCAGCCTATTAAACCATCAGCTACCTGCGGTATTCATCACCGCAGTCCCCAATTAGGTGATACAAATCTTGTGACTTGTTAGATATGACATCTATATTATGTATATCTTCAGCATCAAGGCAAAACGTAAACACCTTGGCGTTATCTGCTATGTGTTCCGATACCCCAAGCTTAGCACCAACAATTACACCAGCCACAGCAGGCTTGTCTAATATATAGCGCACTGCCACATTAGCAATACTGACTTGATGCTTATCGGCAATTTGCTTGAGGGTCGAAAGTAAGTCTTGGAATAACTTCCAACCACCCCAGCCATCGATCATGTTTTTGTATTTTCTCAGGCTGGCAGTAGAAAGTTGAAAAACCCCAGGTTCTGGTTGTCCCAGATATTTTTCTGATAACAAGCCGCCGCAGACTGTACCGTAAGTAAAAAGTTTTATGTCATGCTCTTGACAAAAGCGCATCATATTAACTTCTGGTCTACGGTCAACTACAGAAAATTGCACTTGGTTAGAAACGATTTTGATCCCTGCATCGACAATAATTTGCAGGTGTTCCGTATCGAAGTTAGTTAAAGCCAGATGTTTGATTTTGCCCTCAGTTTGTAATTCTGCCATATACTTAAGGGCTTCAAGGTAATTTGGGTCTCGATATTCCCACCAGTGAAATTGCATTAAGTCTAACGAAGTAACATTCATTCTTCTGAGGGAAATATTAATGTTTTCCTCGACAATTTTTCTGGTCATTTTTCCAGGACGAGGAACCCATTTAGTAAAAGCTTGGATGTGAGATAAAGCCTCTTGAGGGCAAGTTGTAATTAACTGACGTCGAAACTCGCCGATAAAATCTTCTGCTGGGCCGTAGTGATCAGCCAGATCCCAAGTAGTAAAGCCTGCATCCATATACTTAAACATACTTTGGATAGCAGCAGTTGGGTTAATACGTCCATGTGCGCCAGATACCTGCCACATCCCGTTGAGGATGCGACAGATATTTAAGTCAGGAGTAAATTGTAGACGACTTGATGCGGGTAGAGTCATTCGATTTTGGATTGGTTCTAAAGATCAATGATGTTGTTGGTGAATTCGTGAGGGGGGTTTTTGAGATTCATGCAGGAGGTTTAATTTTGAGGCTTCCTGCGAGGAATTATTGGTCATTCTAACTCTTTTTAACGCCAGCCTTTTTCAGCCTGTTGTAAAACATAGGCGGCCACATCTTGTATTTCTTGCTCACTCAGACGATCTTTGTAGGCTGACATATTATTTTTCCCATTGGCAACTATAGAAGCGATCGCTTCTGTTGAATCCATCCTATATTTTTTTAGTGCTTTAAGCTTTAAGTTTTTACCTCGCCTGACGATATTACTACCGTTGAGATGACAACCAGCACAATGAACATCAAAGATTTTTGCACCATTGGTTGTATCTGCGGCTAACGCTGGTTGATTAAAGCTAATTATCAATAGTGTAAATATCAACAGTGCCAATTTTATAGCTATTTTCCCACACATATAATACTACTTTGGTTAGTGATTTTCTATCCTTAGGAAGTACTGCTTTAAATTATCTTACGCCACAATCATAGTGTGACATAGTGAACCTACAAAATTCTATCCAAATTAGTTAAATCTCAAATTATCTAGAAAATGCCTAACAATATCAAAGAACAAATTAGAACAGACCTTCAACAAGCAAAAGAAACCGGACAGTTGAGGGCAGAGCGAATTCGTGAAATTGTAAAAGCGGCTGTCTCTCAAGTAGTTTCTGAATTCCAAGAAGGATCTACTGAGCTTCGTTCTATCGTCAAAGATGCGGTTTCAGTTGTAGTTGAAAACTTACAAGCTAAAGGCAGTGACTTAAAAGAAAATGTCACAGCTTCAATTGAAGGAGCGCTAGAGGCTGTAAATACTAAAAGACATGAGTCCATTGCTAAAACTCAAGCTCAAGTCAAACAGCTACAATCTCAATTAGATGAGGAAGAAAATAAAATACAGCAAGAAGTTGATGGCATTTTAGCAGAGATCCAAGATACTAATAATGTCAATTCACCTGAGACTAAAACTGCTATTGACTCTGCTATAGATGCTATCAAAAATAGTGATGAATTAGCTTTGTTGAGAAGAAGATATGCTCAACTACAAGCACAGTTAGCT
The DNA here is from genome assembly GCF_000317205.1 of Fischerella muscicola PCC 7414. GTDB lineage: Bacteria > Cyanobacteriota > Cyanobacteriia > Cyanobacteriales > Nostocaceae > Fischerella > Fischerella muscicola. Next base: position 49,755 of record NZ_AJLK01000062.1, read on the forward strand.
ATTGTCAAAGCAAATTTAGCTGCACGCTATGGTGGACGTTCTGAAGAAGTAAAAAGTTATCTAGATGATGCAAAAAACTGGTTCCAGCAAGCTCGTCCCCAAGCAGAGGAAGCAGTTGCTCAAGTGCAACAAAAACACGCTCAGTTAGAAGAAAAGATTGGCGAAGCAGGTACTTCACTAGCTAAAAAAGAGCGTCAAATCAAACAAATACTCAGAGATTTATTGTTATCTGCTGCTGATTGGTTAAAAGAAAAAGAGCCAGTAGATAAAGTTGGTAAGTAACAATAACAATTATGATTCGCCAGTACTTCTAGGATGTAGGATGGGCATTGCTCATCCTATTTTTTATGTGTAAAAGATACAGCAATCCTATATGATTTATGAGAATCGCAAAGCCCAGATCCCCGACTTCTTTAATAAATCGGGGATCTTATCTCTCATAACATAAATGATGGAGGAACGACTTTTGAAAAAACTTAGGAATATTGTTTTTTGAGTAATACTAAAAACGAAGTTTTTTTAGAATATAAAATAAAGCTCGCCTCGGCGAGCTTTATTAAAATAGCATGGCTTAGTAAGTAAATTTGGAATTTGGTGTCAAAAACTAGGATACGGTGTTTAATCTTTCTTCGTATTTAGCGATCGCCCACACACCGTGAATCGCACCAGGAAGCCAACCGAGAAGAGTAAGGAGAATGTTTATAACTAAAGTTGTACTTACTCCATATGTCAAGAAAATGCCAAGGGGAGGTAAAAAGAATCCAAGGAGATAACGAAGTAATTTCATGGTGTTTCGACTGCTGTTGTTTGTAATTTGTTTATTTCTGTTTACAATCTTCCGAAATTAACCGAATTATGAACTCCTTCCCAGGAATCAATTTAATTCGGTTTTTTTGTTTTTGACAGACGCAATCACGTTCACATCCGTCCTATTTAATGCTAATAATTAGCTGGAAGGCAACTCAGCTTTGGGTTTTGCTTCTTGGCTGCTTGTGAGAGCCAAATTTCTCTCAGCAAAGTATCTGTTGATAAAGGTGCTACCTAAAGACAAAACAACAGGACCAAGAATAAAAGCTATCGGCCCATGTACAGAGAAACCAGGAACTAAAAATGCTGCAATAGAGAAACAGATACCGTTTACGATGAGTGAAAATGCTCCTAAAGATAAGAAGTTTAGTGGTAAGGATAAAAAAGATAGAACTGGTTTAACAGATCCATTAACTAAACCAATAGCTACCGCAGCAATTAAAGCTGCTGGAAAGTTAGCAATATTAACACCAGGAACAACTAAATCAACGATTAGTAAGCTCAAAGCTGTAACTAGGGCAGCTAACAAGTTTCCTGTCATTGTTTTCACCTAAAAAGCAGAAATAGAGGTTTTTATGTTCTGATACCATCTTCAGCTATGTATTATTTATTAACCTCTCTAACAGGGTAGATTTTGCATATGCCATTAGGCTGGTATCACAAGACAGAATTTATAAAGTTAAAGGTTTAGAGTGGGTAATAATAATTCACTTTTTCTAATAAAATAACAACTAATTTATTAAGATTTTCTTAATATTTTTCTTTTGACTTGAAATTAACCTCACCCCCTGCCCCTCTCCTTGCTAAGGAGAGGGGTGTCTGATAGAACAGGGTGAGGTTTTCATGGCAAAGCTTGTGAAATTTTTTCATTGGGGCTGCCTGCTGCCTTGTTTCTTAAAAGAATAGCTATTTTCAGACTTCTTACTCAGACTTCTTTGTATGTGATTGAAAATAAAGCGAATTTTTATACAAAACTTGTTCTTGATGAGTCTCTAATGTGCAATCAGATAAAGGATAAGCAACACAAGTAATAGTGTAACCAGCGGCTATTTCATGCGATCGCAAAAACTTTTGTTCGCTTTGGTCAACTTCTCCATCAATAATTTTAGCCACGCAGGCAGAACATTCACCTTGCTTGCATCCAGATGGTAGACGCATACCAGCTTCTTCTGCCATATCAAGGATATATTGATCATCAGGTACTGCGATCGTACGATCTAACCCAATTGCAGGATTGATCAGTCGAACTTGATAAACTGCCATTTGCTTTTCTATTTTGAGAAGTATTACTATGCGATCGCCTATTTTATCCTGCCTGACATTGATTAAAAGGTTCACGGATAAAGTAGAGTGCATCTCGTCCTTGAACTTCCATACCACCTCTATTGTTGGTTCCCCAACGAGTTATAAATTTTTTCCCGTTATTGCGACGTTCAACAGCAAGGGTAAAGTTATTGCGGAGTTCCCGATAACATCCCTCCAAATTAGTCAAGGTTAAATCCAATGCTGGCACGTCAAATTTACTTGCTCCTTTATTGACAACGAAAAATCCTTCGCTACCTCGTTCCATCAGCAACACTGTTGGACTATCAATCGCTGCCAAAACATTTTCTTTGACATTTTTCCCCTCTTTTCCTCGTTGACGCACAATCTGGCGGAACTTCACGCCATAGGGGATAAAGGCAGCATCGCTGTTATTCCAGTTGAGTACTAAGGGAGTACCACTTTCTTTTGCTAGTACATAAGACGTTGCTAGGTAAGAGTCAGAGCGATCGCTATACGGGTTGATGGCACTAGAGTTAATTTCACGGATAGTATCGTGGTTTCTACCAAAAGTAACACTACGGGGATCACCGACAGCTGTTGGAACTCGGAGCGATCCCACACCCCACACCCTTACACCCATTTTCAAGATCACAAACCTAGATTCAACCTACCTTGCTCGTCGAAAACGCCACAGCAGGATAGCAGAAAACATCCCCAATATTGCACCTATTGCTAGACTAGCTGGGCCTAAGAATAGCAGTGACAAGTCTGCTTGCGATCGCTTTGGAAAATCGCCAATCAACAGTAGAGTAACCGAACCGACAATCGCTCCTAGCATCGACCCCAGCAGCACCCAACGAAACACGGCAACCAAGTTGGTAATTACTACTGCCCAAACCCCAACCATTGCCACGATCAGCCCAATCACTGTACCAACTAAAGCTCCAAAGGTGATCGCGTTTGGGATCTGACTATAGTTCAAAATGAAATAGGCTCCTGGTGTGAGGGTGAGAATACCAAAGAGTATCCAGGATAATAGGGCGATCGCAACAATTGAAAACCGATTTTGCATATAAGCATATTACTCTAGCTGTGACGTTTCCCATAGCGATCGCATTTGATAGCGGTTCTAATTTGTATGATTTGTATGAAAAATCTCATCCCGTTTTATCAGACACCTTTGTGTTTGGGTGTAGAGTGAGATTTTCAGATTAGGCAAAGTACAATCAATGGTGCATTAACAATGTAAGTCGATACATTCGCAATGTAAGTCGATACATTAACAATGTAAGCCGATGCATTAACAATGTAAGTCGATACATTAACAATGTAAGTCGATGCATTCGCAATGTAAGTCGATGCATTCGCAATGTAAGCCAATGCATTAACAATGTAAGTCAATGCATTAACAATGTAAGTTTTAGACTTTATGATGAGCGATGGCGCATTGCTGGATTATAATTTGTAGCCTAGCTTTGACAAATCCTCAGTAATTAAATAACGACTCGTTCAGCGGATACTATTAACATTGAGCAAGCATAAAAGACTCCATTCATTCCGCTGCACTGGGGTTGTTATGCCGTGCAATCTGCGGCTAAATTTCAACAAGTAACACAATTTAGAAGTAAAAATAATCTTTAAGGTCAGTGGATTCATCTCACTCATCTCCTGCGTTGACTCAAAAAGTAGTCGCTAATCTCATCACTCTTACCCTTAAAGACCTCCACTAGTAACCAAGGCTACTTTCCTACCTAATGAAAATTCGGAGAGTATCATGGGCAAAACTCAGATCCAGAGTTAAATAAAATGCTTTCATAATGCTCCACAGTTGGAAATGGATCATAAAAGTGGTGCAGTAGCGATCGCCACTCTTGATATTCTGACGATTGTCGAAATCCAACCGTATGGTCTTCTAATTGCTGCCAGCGTACGAGCAGAATATAACGATTTGTAGTCTCTAGACATCGTTGAAGTTCATGGGAGACATAGCCCGACATAGAAGCAATAATCGTTGAGGCTGTTTTGAATGCAGCTTCAAACTCTTCAGCCGAACCAGGTTTAACATCAAGAATCGCTACTTCCAATATCATGGGCTGAAATGATTTAACCTTGATCAATCAGTGAATGAGGTAGACGGCTCCACTCATTCCACGATCCATCATAATTTCGCACGTTGGGATAGCCGAGTAAATACTTCAAAACAAACCAGGTATATGCAGATCGTCCACCAATGGCACAGTAAGGAAATACTTCTTTGTCAGCTGTAATGCCTTGGCTGCTGTAGAGAGTGTGTAAATCTTCTGCTGACTTAAACGTACCATCTTCATTCAGCGTGAGAGTATATTCAAGATGCACAGCACCCGGAATATGTCCCCCACGTTCCAATCCTTCTGGTGGCTTGATCATAAATAATTCGCCACGGTACTCTTGAAGAATACGGACATCTAGCAACACGCAATCCGATCGCCCCAGAGATGCTTGAACCTCTGCCTGTAGAACTCGCAAATTGGGATCAGGAGATATTGCATGGTACTGAGTAGGTGCGAAGCTTGACAACTCTGATGTCACTGGACGACCTTCCGCCACCCATTTCTGATGTCCACCGTTGAGGACATACACTTTTTCATGTCCAAAGAGTTTCAAAAGCCAAAAGATCCAGGCTCCTGTGCCAGGATAACTGCCATAGGAAATCACAGTTGTTTCCTGAGAAATTCCCGATCGCGACATCAGTTTCTCAATAGCAACTTGCTCTAGATTCATACGAAGGTCAGGCATGAGCAGATCCGCAAAGATATTCCAGAAAATTGCACCAGGAATATGAGCATCTTTGTAGGGTTCTGGACTCATATCGACTTCAACGACACGCACCATCGGATCGTTGAGGTGATCCATCAGCCATTGCGTATCGACCAAAACTTCAGGGTGAGCATATTGGGACATCGGTTTTCTCCTGTCATTAGCACTACAGCTAAGATTAAAAGAGGCAATTTCCTTCGCCCAGTCCTCGATCGAGTACACTTTTTTTGCCATCGCGACAATGACCAGTTCCTTGCAGCTTTTATTTGAAGCCATCAACCACCTCAAGGATGAACAAGACCTGCGATCGCGCTCAAGTCTCGCACAATCAAAAAAGGCGCTGCGATCGCAGCACCTCCTCTGAGCATAAGATCAACAATAAGTTTTT
>NZ_AJLK01000063.1 GCF_000317205.1 Fischerella muscicola PCC 7414
CACGCTTGCACCGCAAGACTTTGTGCTATTCCAAGTCAGTCGATATGCTCAAGTGTTCCCTTCGCTTATTACTTCACTACTTGAAGTATCGGACAATTCCTCTGCCAATTTAGTTCATTACAGTCTCAGCAACGCCAAAGTTGATTATGATGACATCCAAGTCTAATTCTAATCACAATGAGAGTGAATCAAAACTGAGAACAGTTTGCTTGTGATAAGTGTTCAAATCGACCCCTTCTCCGGCAAGGATGAGATTATAAATTTCCTGCATTTCGTCAGTAGTGTTTTCTTTGGTTAGGAATCTGAACGCAGAAGCAGCCAGATATTCTGGCTGTTCTTCAAAAGCCAACCACAGACGATTTTCAGCTTCTGCCACCTGACCAGTAGTGTTAGAACCAGCAAAAATGTCCACTACCAAATCACCTGGATCTGTCAGAAAACGGATAAAGAATTCAGGAAGTTTGGCAGGAAACCTGGCAGGGTGCTGCTTAACCGAAACCGCTTTACAACCGTCCAGGTATTGACCGTTGGATTCGGTATTAGAAATTTGTAACAGGTTAGACGGGATAGCTCCACCATTATCTTTGGCGAAGGCTTTACCAATATCATGACCAGAAGGTCGTACTTTTGGTTTGTAAAACTTGTCTGGATCTTCCAGCAATTTCTTCATACGATCGCTGTAGGGTGCAAGGACTTTTGTCACATCAGCCTTGGGAAACTCCGTCTTACTGAACCACCATACAGTATTCACCGAATCTTTAGCCCGCAGTTTGCGTTTGTTAACCCACTCAATAGGGCTGGGCAGTTTAGACGGGTTGTACCAATAAAAGTCTTCAGCTAAGAAAAAACCAATGTCATCACAAAAGCGTATAGGCACCCGATAGTTATACAGGCTGCGGACAGGAACCCCTTTTTCATAAGCTCCACCCAAATCCACTACAAAACTGCCATCGTGACGTAGTTTTTTGTAAACGAGTGCAGCAAACTCGGTGAGCCAGTCCACATATTCGTGTTGTTCTTTGTTGCCGTATTCTTTTTTACGCTGAAGGGCAAAGGGTGGGCTAGTGACAACTAGGTTAACACTATTATCTGGTAATTTTTGCAAGAGTTCACGGGAGTCGCCACGGTAGGCAGCTCCTTTGTAAGTGAAATAAGCAGGTTTTATGTCTTGTAAGCGCACGTTTAGGTTCATCACAAATGATACTTATAATCTGTAGATGTAAAGTAGTCAATAGAGCAATTCCGGTATATAACCGAAGAAAAAACAATTACCAAAATGAGGAAGTTATTTGCGGACAATCTACGGAAGGCACCGCAGGGTCGTGGCATCTCACAGGAGAAGCTGGCAGAAATGGCTGGGCTGCGTCGTACTTACATTGGCTCAGTGGATCGAGGTGAAAGGAACATATCGATAGATAACATTGAACGGATTGCTACAGCGTTAGGTTTAAAAATAGTGCTGTTGTAGCCACCCCCACTCGTTCAGCCAGCGAAAATCAATGAGTGCTGTTGCGTCAATAATTGTTCCGTTAAGCGACTGCATAAACCTCATTTTCTTGACGGCGCACCCGCAGTTTTTCAACAGTTAAGTTGAGAAGTTCTGCTGCTTTCATCTCTGAAATCTTGCTCAATTTTAAAGACTGCCAAATTAGAAATTCATAACGTTCATTTTCTGGGTAATCCTCCGCAGCCAGTGCTGGTGGTAATTCCATTGAGTTTTGCAAAGATGCACCATCATGTTGCTTTTTATAAATTGCACAAATTTTGGCTTTCTCTTTAGCAAAATCAATGATTCCCATTTCTGCTAAACGATTCAAGATGACTAAGTAACTCACCCGAAAATGCCGTTTGAGTTTGACAATATCTTGGGTAAGTGTGTACATCCGCTCAAATTCAGCTTGAGGAACAAGTAGATGACTAGCAAAGTAATCAGCCACCTTCTCTCGTGCTTTTTCTTCTTCTTTGGTTCCTTCTTCAATTAAAGTGTCTTGATACTCTACACGGTGAAAAATTAAGTGTCCAATTTCATGTGCAAGGGTAAATAATTGACGTTCAATGGTGATGTTATGGGTATTTACCAAAACAAAAGCACCTTCAATATCACTACAAGCACTGAGACCAAAGAAACCTTTAATGGGAATGGAGGAGCGTAAAACTTTTAAGCCGATTTCTTCTACAGACTGAAACAGGTTGGCAATGGGAGCATCTCCCAAGCCAAGGCGATGGCGAAACAAAGCAGCTATTGTCTGAATGTGCTTTTCGTTGCCTTCTACTTGATGGCAAGGTGTACTTTCTGGGGTGTAGCTTGGTAAGCCAACGGCTTGTTCTAGGGCGTTATAAGTTTGCAGCATTCGTAGCACTTTGGCCGCAAACTGGGCATTTTTGTCAAAGGAAACATGAGCGCGGAACCGGAAGTTGGGTAGTCCTTCACCTTGTGAGCGTAGCAAGTCATCAAGTGTAATGCCCAAAGCACTCGCCAGAGCAGAGAGGATTTTGCTGTCTGGTAAAGTTTTGGCGTTCTCGTAGTTATTGATGCTCTGGCGAGTTACCCCAGCTTGTTCTGCAATTAGTAATCTGAAAAGACCTCTCCTGTATAGCTTTTAGCGTTTTTAATAGTTAGCGTTTTGGTAGCATTCATAGTGACGGGCGGCTTAGTCAGCACGATTGCTACTAGAACGCCAAAACTCAACCACCCTTGTCAAACAGTCTGGGTTCCAATAAATTATAAAAACTATATCAACAATAAAAACTATATAAATAGTTTTAACTTTTATCTTGATGGCGCTTAACGGTTAGTATCTCTAGCACTTCGTCGGTCAGGCTCTCTATTTCCGAGATTGCGGCTGACGCCTTGCTGCCAAAATTATGAACTGTTTGCCCGAACACGGCAGACTGACGGTAAACTTGCCGATGCTGTATTTGTGTTTTGAGCAGTGGAATTCCAAATTCTGGCAAAACTTCCAAACTTTCCTGTGTCAAAGTTGTTTTTGGCTGGCACTGATTCAACACCAACCTGGACTGCAAAGCCTCATTAAAATCGCTGACATTTTGGATCACCTGTCGGATACCAACAGCAGCCCACATATCCAATGGGGAAGGGATGATTGGCACTAGGGCTAGGTCTGCTATCAGCAATGCGCTTTGTGGGACAGGGGAATCCGCAGCCGGAGGACAGTCAATAATAATGTT
>NZ_AJLK01000064.1 GCF_000317205.1 Fischerella muscicola PCC 7414
AAAAACAGGCAGACCAGCAGGAAAGGTATAAAAAGTATAAATTTTATATACCGTTAAAACTATATAAACTGTATCTTAAGACAAAACTTAGATATTGAATTAAATACTTATTGACCAGCATTAAAAACTTGTTCCGCCGTCAACTTTAACTCAGGGAAAGTAGGAGATAAAATTTTATCGCTACCCCGAAACTGGCTGACTTGATATTCCCCATCAATTAGTTGATAGACTGAGAAAGTGGGTTGTTTAGGATTACCGATAAACTTCCTAGCTCCCAATGCTGCATAGTCAACAATCCAATATTCGGGGATGCCCATTTCTTCATAATCGGCAAGTTTTAGATAGTAGTCATCACGCCAATTGGTGCTGACAACCTCAATCACTAAAGGAATTGATGTACCCTTAGTCACAGTAGAAGATTTTTCCCAAAGGGGTTCGTCAGCCAAAGCAGCGTCATTTAGTATTAATACATCTGGAAAATAACCTGATTCTCTTTCTGGTGGTTTTACTATTGCTTGATTAGGAATAAAGTAGGGGAGATTTAACCGTCTAAACTCTAAAGTTAATTCAGCAGCCGAAAATCCTTTTATCCTCTCATGTTTCCCAGTAGGCTGTGCCATTTCGACAATTTCCCCATTGTGCAGTTCGTAGCGTACCCCAGAGTTTTCGGGATACCACACAATAAATTCGTCAAAGGTAACTATTTTTGATAAGGCTTGCGTCATAACAATTGATTACTGTGGGTTGTGTTTTTATTCTATAAGCGCGGCTTCGTCCTCCGTTTCTTCCTCCCCTGACAGCAACGTTATCCTTATGAGCATACTTTTTCTAGATTTTGATCAAGGAAGCACATCAGGGAAATACCAATCATAGGCAGGAGCGCCCGAATTGATTTTCTGTTCAAGCTTAGACAGTTGTTGAGCCAAAATCGGAACACGTGGGCGGTAAAGTTCCTGGGCTTTTCGCAGATGTTCCAACCCTTCTTGCTTGTATGCAGGGTTACGCTTTCGATTCCACAACCTTAATTTGTACTCTGCCATTAACGTGTGAGCCTCAGCCGAATTGGGATCTCTTTCTAAAACCAATTTGTAAATCGCTTCTGCCTCCGGATCATCAAGTTGATTGTACCGTTTGAGGTGTGCTATCTCCAGTAACCTATACTCAACTAGTTTGCGCTCCCTTGGGTTGCGTGTTGTTTTAAAAGTTTGTATTAATTGTTCTTCCGAAGCCTTGCGTTTCTGGGGAGCTTCAATCACCCAGCCTGTGACCAACCCACCGATACAAGCGCCAAGGAGAAATTTACGAATCCAAGAATGAATCAGATACATTTTTAAGTGTCACTAACTGGTACAAACCGTTCTGTTTGACTTGCGTAATCCTTGGGCGTAATTTTTACTCTCGCGGATACTCACAGGCACTTCAGTCAGGGGTATTGCAACGATTCGTGAAAAATTCCGCCATTTGGACTGAAATGCCTAATACAAGTGCTTTTCAGCAGTAAAGTCAGCTGTGTCAAACTCTGAGCGAGAGAAACATTCTTTGCCTAAAACGGAAGCTGGCATTAGTTCGTAGAGGTGCTTCAAAGCGTTGATTTGCTTGAATAGCACTTATTAAACATTGCCTAAATTGGCTCAAACTAGGCAAAGATGATTCATAGCTAATAAAGTCTATATAGGGCTTGCTGAAAAGCTTTACGGTTAAAGGTTTCAAGCGAAATGGCGGAATTTTTTACGGATCGTTGCAATACCCCAACCCCATTTTGTTGGTGAGGGTCTGTTCCCAAAGTTGAAACCCAGAAGTAAAAGAGTTTTTGAGGATTGATTCGACTCTTTGATATCTAACTTGGTGAATTTGACCAGTGAATTTGTCCCAAGCATCTTTTAGGTGCAGAATGAATTTTTCCACAATATCTGCGGTCTTTCCATCTTCACTTCCTGACACGGTGTAGGTGCAGTAGATTCTGAGAAACTTGTTTTTGCGAGTACCATTTTTGGTCAGTTCCCTAATTCTCAGTCTTTGTGACCTCATCAGTAGCATCAATTCATCCCTAGAACATCCATTTTCTATGGCTTTTAGTTCCTGTTGGCGATCAAAATCTTCAGTGAAAGAACCGAGATGGAGGGTAAGTGTTTCTCCATAGGGGATTTCTTTAAGTCCAGCTTCTATTCCCTCGAAAATGGGCGCAATTTGTTCTTCTGGTAAAGAGGGGTGAATACCTTGACAGTCAAAACAGAATTTAATTAGCAGTCCATCACTACTTTAATCTTCTTTGACCGTGTATTACATGAGCAAGAATTCTCGTTGTCTCCATGGTAGTCTTACGATGTAATACAATGTTTGTATTTACTCTTTTTTGGTTGAGGCACTTGTAATTTATAGTATCAATACCTCTTCGTGTGTGGGCAGGCTTCGTTCTCTACTGACATTTGCCAATGCTATTTGCTTGCTGAATGCAAGTCAATCACGCGATCGCATAAACGCTTAAGCAGCCAGAAGTCATGACTGATAACCAAAATGCCTATTTCAGCTTTGCGGGCGTAATCGATGACTCCTCTCCAAATCAAAGCTTGAGTATTAGCATCTAGCATCGTTGTCATCTCGTCAGCTATCAAGTAGCGAGTATGTCTTCCTAATGAACGAGCAACAGCCACTCGCTGGAGTTCGCCTCCGCTCAACTCATGAGGCCAGCGATTCAGCCAGTTCTGATTAATATTTAAAGCTTGGAGTAATTCTCCAGAAGGCATTTGCCCTTCTTTTAAAATTTTGTTAATTCGCCAACGAGGATTCATAGCCAACTCAGGATTCTGAAAAATCATTTGCACTGGACAATAACCCTGCATCGGTAAAGGCTGATCATTTACACTGACAGAACCTTCTACAGGTTGGAGATAACCAGCTAGAATTTTACCCAGAGTTGTTTTTCCTAAACCGCTAGTTCCACTCAAACCCACAATTTCGCCGGGATTTACTTCTATGCTGAAATCATGCAGAATCCAAGGCTTATTTGCTCCATAGCGAAAACAGAGATGTTCGCCTCTAAGCATGTATGCACCTCACTAAACCATTGCAGACTTCTCGTAGCGGTGGACGATGGGTGAAACAGTCTGTAGTTGCAATTGGACATCGTTCGGCAAACAAACAACCAAGGGGAAGGGAATCAGGATTTGGTTGTGTCCCCGACACAGGAATAAATTCATTCTGCGGCAAAGAACGCCAGAGTGCTTGAGTATAAGGATGACGTAATGCTTTTCCTCCATGAGTAAAATCAGTTTTAGCAGCTATCTCCACAGTTGTGCCTGCATAAAAAACAGCGACTTTATCTGCTATTTGTAATGCGGCTTCTAGTTCGTGGGTAATTAACAATACACCTTTACCCTCGTCAGCAAGTTCGCGGAGATGATTGAGGGTTTCCACTACCACCTCTGGATGCAAACCTGGAGTTGGTTCATCAGCAATGACTAAATTAGCTTGTCCAATCACAGCCATCGCTACTAAAACTCGCCTAGCCATTCCACCTGAAAGCTGAAACGGAAACAGCTGCTTAACTGAGGGGGCCAGTTTGTAGCGCGCAAAAATTTGGTCAACAATCTGTTGAGCTGCATTTGTTGATAATCCCCTTAGACGTGCAGTTCGGACAACTTGTTTGCCCACAGTCATCAAGGGATAAAGATAACTGACTGATTGCGGAATTAATACTATCTCTTTTCCCCGCAATTCGGCTTGACGCTTTTGAGTGAGATACTCATTTTTGTAGGTTAGCCCGTAAAAGACGAGCTAAACCCATCCAGTGGGTGACACTGATGGCAATTAACAAGCCTGGAACACCGCCACCAACTGCAAATGCAATCAGGATAATTAGCACAAGCTGAGGTAAACTCAAGAACACATCAATTACCCATGTGATCACTGCGTCAACCTTACTATTCATCGTTGCTGATAGAGTTCCCAAGACTAAGCCGATCGCTGCACTACAAATGGCTGTCAACAAACCCACCCACAAGCTCAAACTTAAGCCGTGGAGTGTACGTGCAAACATGTCTCTGCCTAACCAATCAGTACCAAAAGGATGAGCCAGTGAAGGAGGTTGGTTGCGAGTTTGTAAGGCAATTTCTAAACCTTCTGTACCAACTAACTGCGCACCTAGTAACAGAGTGCTAAAAATTACAAAACATAAAAGGGCGATCGGCAGGGTGCGGCTACGGCGATTACCCAGATATACCAAGCCTTTGGGCTTAGTGGGAGGATGATTTGGTAAAGTGGGGATGGCGATCGCAGGCTTTGTCATGCAGATTTTCCAAAACGGATACGGGGATCGATAATCTGGTAGCTGAGGTCGGCTAAAGTGTTACCTATAAAGACAAAGGTGGCGCTAAAGAAAACAATACCTAGTAGCAAAGGAACATCGCTTCGCAGTGCAGCCTGTACGGTAGCTTCGCCCAAACCAGGATAGTAAAACACCTTTTCAGCTAGTACAGAACCACCAAACAGTTCGCCCAAACTGGCAAATTGCAAGGTAATCGCTGGTAAAGCAACGTTACGCAAACCGTGATGTAGAACTACCCCAGTAGTAGTTTCACCTTGGGCATAGGCAAATAAAGCATAGTTGCTATGCAGAATTTCAATCAGTTTTTCACGGGTGTGGAGGGCGATATTAGCAACACCAATCAGACTCAGGGTTAGGGCAGGCAGTAATAAATGATGGAGCTTTTGCCATAATGTCACATCAGCCGCTAAAATACCGGGCGGTGTTGCACAGCATATCGGGGTAACTTGCAGCGTCACCGAAAAAATAATTAACAATAGTAAGGCAATCCAAAAAGCGGGAGCTGATGCCAAAGTATAAGCATACAGCCGAATTGCCCGATCTACAAAAGACCCTTCCTTGGCTCCTGCTACAATACCCAGCAATACACCGAACGCACCTGAAAATAACCACGCCATTCCCATCAGTGCCAATGATGCCTCAAAACGTTCGGCTATCACCTCAGATACCATTTGGTTATAGGTCATGGAAGTCCCTAAATTCCGTTGCAGTAGTTGTCCTAGCCAAAGAAAAAAGCGTGTGGTCATGGGTTGATCTAATCCCCATCACCAGGATTCCATTGCACTAAACGATAGGGACCAGAACCAATGGGATTGCGGAAGTAGTTTTTGTTATGGGCGTGTTTTGGTACAATTCCCAAGCTGGCTATTTGATTGATAAAAGTAATCTGAGGCTGCTTGAGGTGTAACTCAACTTCGTAATTACCCTTGACAACCGCTTTGTCTAACACAGACAAATCTACCAATCCGCCACTCTCTTTAGTTTGGTTGAATGTATAGGCAACATCTGCTGCCGTGAGGGGTTGACCATCCGAGAAGCGGACATCTTGACGGATTTTGAATCTCCAGATTTTTCTATCACTACTAATGGTGTACCTTTGGGCAAGGTCGTTAACCAGTTCTAGATTTTCGTTATGGCGCAGCAGCGTACTTTGAAAAAGCGGTGGCCCGTAATAATTCCAACCCATAGTTGGGTCGAACCCGCGATCGTCGAAATCTTCCCATGAGAAAGCCAGCACGATTTCATCTTTGAATTCATTGCCGACTTTAGCAGCAGGTGGACTTGGGGAAACGTGGTTACAAGCAGCTAATAATTGTACTGACAGCATTACCCATAACCAATTAGAGATATGAATTTTGGATATATTTAAAATCACGATATTTTTATAGTTCAAAACTCCAAAAATCTTGTAGATAAATCTTTAGTTACAACATCTTTCCAAACACTGCACAACAGAATGTCATATACAGCCTATTGCAAGTAAGTGCTATCACTTATGTATGACAATGATTATCGTATAGTTTCTGTGGGGGAAATATGAAAAAAAAATAAAGTTAAAGGCTATTGGCAGAAAATAAAGCTGTGTCCGGGTTTAGAGTTGGTGATTGAGAATTTTTGTTTAGGCGATCGCATGATTCATCTTGTGATTTAGCAACGCCAGATTATTAAAGAACATTTGGTTTTCTGGCATGAAATTAATGCGATCGCCTATCTTACACCTTTACTCAAGATCATGCTGGGGCTGGGATATTCCTGTGTTAGAAGGTAATCAACTGTATTCGGTTATTTGACCCAAATACGGATGGAAAAAGCCGAGCAGTTTTCGCGCGGAAGTAATATGACCGTTGCGGAAGTTGCTAATTTGATCGGTTATAGCCATCTCGGTCATTTTGCCGCAGCATTTAAGAAAAAGTATGGCCTTACACCAAAAGAATGTTTGCTCGGTAAAAATTCCGTTTCGGGGCTGTGATAGTATTTAAGAAAATATTAGATATTTTACTTAGAAACCAGAGGATAAACTGTGGAAGTTTCAGAATTAAAAGCATTAATTAAAGAAACAATGCGGGAAGTATTGCAAGAAGAAAGACTACGGTTATGCCAAATTCTCATCCCCTATATAGGTGATGATGAGCAACGCGAACTTGAAGTTGAGTTTGGTGTACCTGCCGATAGCGATGATGAAGAAGTAGTTGACTTGACTGATTGGGTAAAAAATGGCAATCAAATTTCGCAAAAGAGCGATTAAATTTTTAAATAAAGCAAATCCCGAAGATGTCGAAAATATTCGAGAACAAATAAATCAAATTGCCGTTGCTGTTGAGCAGCTAGGAATTATCCCATTCACGGAGTTAGACATCAAAAAGATGAAAGGTGATTGGGAGGGATTTTATCGATTGCGTGTTGGTAAAAACAGAATTATATTTACCATAGATATGGATTCACAAGACATTGAAATTTATGCAATTGGTGCAAGGGGAGATATTTATAAATCATAAAACCTATTCCGCAAATGAGTTAACAAGGTCAATGAGTTTTTGAATGGGGCTGACGGGGCAGATGAGTCGTCATGGCAGCATTCTCAATCTTTTGGTTCTATCTTAGAACAGGAAGTCAGATGTGGTGGAATCTCAAATCAAGCTGGCTGAGGATAGTCAAAATTAAAAATTAGCACAAATCAAACTAAAATTTAGTTCTTTTATTTTGTATTAGCTAAAATTTCTGAAATAAATTTTATAGACCGTCCAGAGCTTTCTATTTCCCGAAAATTATTACCCCATGTTGCCACTCGCTGTTGCAACAAAGAATCATTTTCTATTGTTTCAATTAAATTAGTTATTTGCTGAACAGATACATCTTGAATATTACCTACCAATCCTAATCCATGATATTGAATCCTTTTGGCATTTTCAGGTTGGTCAGCACAAATAGGAAATACAATCATTGGTGTTCCTGAAAATATACATTCTTTAATAGTATGTATTCCTCCAGCTATGATAGCTAAACAAGCCTGTTCCAGGAGTGCCAACTGGGGAGCTTTGTTGACGATAATGACGTTATCAGGAATAGAGGTAAAATTTTCAATACTGAGATAATCACTAACTGATACAACTAATTGGTATTTATCTTTTTTGGATATAGCATCAATGACACTCTGAATAAATTATTTATATCGATACCAATCAACCAAGTAAATACTATTTTAATTTGTTGTTTCCAGTGCTGAACATAATATCTATATTCCAGAAAATCTTTTCTTTTTTTCTGTGTAGAATTAGCTAGTGGTAATGCCGTAAACATATCAGTTAAATAAATACTTGGAACTTGGCATTCATAAGCTATTAACGCCAGCAAAGTTGAGAACAGAGGTGAGGATGTACTAATCAAAAGTAAATCGGAACGAGTTTTTTTGAGTAAATTATGTACTTCTTGGTTATCTTCTGTCAGGAAAGAATTAATCATAGACTTAAAATATTTTATATACCTTGCTTGCTCCAGTAATAATTTAAATCCACTTACATTGAGGTGATTATTATCTACTTGTCTAATAAATCCTTTCGGGAACCATTTTTCGAGAATAGGTAGGAATGAAAAATCATGATTTTGAGCATTTTCTTCAGAATCTGGTATCCCTAAATAAAGTACATCATGACCAAGAGATTTCAGCGTTTTAGCCAGTTTCAAAGTTCCATAAAATTCGCCTTGTAATCGCCAAATGCAAAATACAATTTTTGCCATGACTAAAACTCCACTGCAACTGTACCCAATACCGTTAATGGTGCTGCGGGAAGAAGGCTAAAACCATCAACTTCGTAATATTTAACATCAAAAAGATTCTTGACGTTCAGACCAACTCTGTAATTACTGCGACGATAAAAAACAGATGCGTCAGTTCTTAGGTACGAGGGAACTGTGAATGTATTAGGTAAAGATACCTCCCGTTCTCCTGCATATACTAACCCCAAACCAAAACCTAACCCTTGCAAATTACCATTTTGAATTTCGTAAGTAGTCCACAAACTGGCACTATGTTCTGGTACGCCTGCTGTGCGATCGCCAATCAGATCCGGGTTGTTATCTTCAGTGACAGCAACATCTGTATAAGCATAAGTAGCGATAATCTTCCAACCTGGTAATATTTCTCCAGCAATATCTAGTTCAATACCACGGCTTCTTTGTTCACCCGTTTGGATGCTGAAATTAGTATCAACTGGATCAGGCGTCAGCACGTTCTTACGGGTTATTTGATAGAATGCCAAATTCGCTGACACACGATTGTCAAAAAAATCTTGTTTAATTCCTACCTCAAACTGTTCGCCGATTTCTGGCTTGAATTGTTCACCTGTGCGACTTCTACTAAAAATTTGAGGAACGAAGGCGTTAGTCCAATTGAAATAAACAGATGTAGATTGACTCGGCTGATAAACTATCCCAACTCGCGGCGAAAACCTGCTGTCAGTCTGCTCATTTACTACTGTATTAGTTGGACGGTCTTTGTAGAAAGAGTCAACTACATCAAAACGACCACCTGCTAAAATTTTGAGATTAGGTAAAATTTCTATTAAATCTTGGACATAAAAACCAATATTATCTCCACCTTGTTCACCAGCAAAACTGAGAGTGAATTCTCCTGGTCTAGCACCATAAACTGGGTTAAAAATATCAATAGGAGCTAAAGGAGCTTCAAAAATATCATAGCCGTATTTAAATCGGGCTAACTCTACGCCAAACAATACATTGTGACGTAAAGGAACGCTCTACAGGCACACTTTTGTCAATTTTAAACGATGATATCAATCAATTAGAAAGATTTCTCGATTCTGGTGCTGCGTCCATTCTGCAATTTATCACCACTGTTTTAGCTGTAGGCGGCTCGTTTCTTCTGATAGCTTCCAATGTGGCATGGCTGGCAATCCTGCCTACGCCCTTCATTTTCTGGGGTTCATTGGCATTCCAAAAACGACTCGCACCCCGTTATGCAGATGTACGCGACAAAGCTGGTTTTATCAATAGTCGTTTAGCTAATAATCTCTCAGGAATTGCCACAATTAAAAGTTTCACTGCCGAAACCTACGAAAGAGAACGTGTCCTGACTGAAAGTGAACCCTATCGCCGTAGTAACGAAACAGCGATCGCACTTTCTGCTGCGTTTTTTCCGGCAATTCGATTCGTGGTTGTCATAGGTTTCATCGCTACCCTGTTTTTCGGTGGTGTTGCAGTGGCAAATAATCAGTTAACAGTGGGAACCTATGGTTTCATGGTGTTCATTGTGCAGCAATTACTGTGGCCATTTGCCACCTTGAGTACACTCATGGATGAGTATCAACGGGCTATGGCTTCTATTCATAGAGTCATGGGGTTGCTGGATACTCCCATTACTATTCCCGCAGGCAATCATCCCTTGCCCTTTAAAGCAGTACGCGGTGAAGTGCAGATAGATAATATCACCTTTGCTTACAATGATCGCAACAATGTACTGAAAAACCTATCACTGCACATTCCAAGCGGAGCAAATATCGGTATTATCGGTGCAACGGGTTCTGGTAAAAGTACTCTTGTCAAACTGCTGTTACGCTTCTACGAAGTCCAAGGCGGACGTATTCTCATTGATGGTATCGATATTCGGGAATTACAACTTGGGGAACTGCGACGCTGCATCGGTTGGGTAAGTCAGGATGTGTTTTTATTTCACGGTACGGTGGCAGAAAATATTGCCTATGGTAGTTTTGATGCTAGTCACGATGAAATTATCCATGCTGCCAAACTAGCCCAGGCTCACAAATTTATTCTCCAACTACCCCAAGGATACGATACTATCGTTGGCGAACGGGGTCAGAAGCTTTCTGGTGGTCAACGACAACGAATTGCGCTCGCTCGTGCTATTCTCAAAGACGCACCAATTTTGATTTTGGATGAGGCGACCTCTGCGGTGGATAATGAAACGGAAGCGGCGATTCAAAAGTCGCTGGCTATGATTACTCAAAATCGTACAACTATAGCGATCGCTCATCGTCTTTCCACAATTCGCCACAGTCATTGTATTTATGTGATGGATGACGGTCAAATTGTTGAGCAGGGAAAGCACGAGGAGTTACTGGCGATGGATGGTATTTACGCCAGTCTGTGGCGCGTGCAGTCTGGGATTCATTAATATTTTACTTTTTACTATTTTGGATGATAACAGACTTGTCTTACACAAGTTTAGAGATCAGTTTTACTAGCACTGAAAGATTTTCTAAGCGGATACGCTGTGCTTATGGATAATTTAGATTCATTGAAAGCAAAATTAAATGCTCAAGGTTATCGATTCACCCCTCAACGCCAACTGATTTTTCAAGTTTTTCAAACTCTCCCAACAGGTCATCATTTGAGTGCCGAGTCACTACACTTGTTACTGGTTGAACGTGGAGAACGAATGAGTTTATCTACGGTTTATCGTAACCTCAAAATCATGACAAGGATAGGGATTCTTTATAGCCTTTTTGTCACCCCTTCAGGAGTAACCCATCAAATCCATTCAGCTACGTTAGAACTACCCGGACAGCGATCGCATTTCCCTTATGCCTCATACCGCAGTCAGTATGCATTTATTGGTGGAAGATGGCTTTGAGATTACGCGCTCCGTGTAGAATTCTCAAAATTTCAACTGTTTCATATACTTTTATTCTTTGGCATCAGCTTACAGGTGGCTTAAGGCGCAGGTAGGCAAACAAACCTTTGAACACTTTTACTGTAGACGCGCTAGCGGCTTCTCGTAGAGTAGCTTTAGAGGCATTTAGAACTGCTATATCTTATCGATTTTTCGATTGGTTGACCTTCAATCGTCACCTGTTTGCTGCCTATAAAGCCAGTTTGGGCTACATTTGGGCTTAATTTTTGTTTAAGTCCCGCTAATCTAACCTGGCTACTCCGTAATAAAATGCATTTAACTCCTAGTATTTACCCTTTCAATTAAAAAGCCAATTAACAAATTTCTGGGATTAAATCAACATTAGTTGATTATGTAAATCAGGAATTAATTTCATAGAGTTTACCATTTAAAAATATAAATAAAATAATAATAATGAGTTTTTGTACAACTAATACCAAACAAAAATTTTTATTAAAAATCTAATGATTACTAAAACACAAGTAAAATCTTAAAATATTTAACGCTAAACTGGCAAATAATAAATAGAGAAATAGTTCTGAACTTAACTGTCCCGAAAGTGATAACCATCACCCGGTTTAGCGTAGCTTTTGCGTTCGATAAAAGCTATCCCCGGCGATAACTTTTCAATTTTTTCTCGCAGTGCTTCCAAGCGTTGGTGCATCTACTCCCTGCGATCGCGTCCCAAAACGCCCATGTTGGTGATTTGCACCACTTTTAAATTTTCATACTGGGGAGTAACCTGCTCGACAACAAGAACATCTTCAACCCCTACTCCCAACTTTAGGGCAAGATACCGCACATCAAGCGTACCATCCAGGTAAATATTGTACTGCGCGGCGTTCGCTACATCTCGATGGCGAGTATCTTGCTGATGTAGCGAAAGTATTCCCCTATCAAAGTGTAATGCCCCACGCATGTATCCCCCCCAGACTTCCAAAAGTGGAATCAACCAATTAAGGGATACCGCTTCAAGAGCTTGTTTCACTTCGAGGGACGCAACCGAACGTAATAGTTTATTAATTTGCCTTGAAGCTGCACGCTCGCTTTTAGTACCTACACTCGTATCTATACTGTCCGCACTTTCGACTAAAAACCTCAAGTCGGGAGCAAGTTTGACCGTCAGTTGGTTAATAATATCCGCAATATCATCAGGCGGTTGTCCGAGGAGTTGACGAATAGCAGTATCATCATAGTCATAACGACCACAAGTTGGTAGTTGAATATCTGACGCTGCCCACAAGGAACCTTCCCCAAACTTCCCACCCCAAAAAAGAAACCTTAATCGCTCAAAAGTAGGCTGAAATCTGATAAACAACTCAGGTGCAGTAACGGCTAACTCACCAGCGTACTCATCCGGGTCAGCACATGATTTATCGAGTTGTCCCCACCACGCTACTTTTAAGGTATAACCCCAGCGAGTAACCAACTCATAAGTACGGCGGTACTGCCGCATCACGTTTTTATTTGCGATCGCACCCGCATCCGCCCATAAAATTAAGTCTTGAGTACTACCCAACCGTAATGAAGCCGCAGTAAGATAGCGCTTTAAGGTTTCAGGACTGCCTGCAAAGTTACCACCCGCCGCACCAATAGTTATTTGGTTTCTGAGTTGGGCAATAATCCAGGGCTTGAGGATACCTTCGGCAAGCCCTATATATTGTGCAAGAATTCTTGTGCTATCAATCTCTTCAACGGGACTACAAAAAGTCAACGGCATTTGATCACGCGACCACATATTTCTAAACTAGGACGCAGGTGTTTCTTAAATTGATAAACTTGCCCAACTTCAAAACCCCGGAAGGGATTACGAAAACCTCTACGTACTAACCCCAGTGCGTCTCGAATTGTATTTACTTCACCCCTTTCAATCACATTTATGACTTCATTGCGACGCTCGTCACAAATGAATTTGTACGCTGCGTCAATACTGCGGTTAAGTTCCTGCTCCAGTGCGATCGCAGCTTGCAACTTGTCAGCCTGCTTGAGTTGAGAAATATACTCAAAAACTTTTTTCCCTTTGTGATAACTACCAACACTCAGTTTGACCCTATTAGTAACCTCTTGTAAGACTGAGAATTTCTCTGATTCTTGAGAATTAGTTTCATTTAACGGAGTATTCAAATTTGAATACTTCGTCGAATCATCTCGCAATTGCTCATTCAACCGACGAGCATTCTCTCGCTGGCGTTCTTTTGCCTGGCAAAGTTAAGGGTTTTACCAATCTACAGAATATGCTCGTCAATTAGTACAAAATAAATTGCTAGGTAGTTGGGCAACTGCGATCGCATAGCGGCTCATGAAGGAGCATCGTTCAGCCAGTGGCAGTGATAGCAGAGTCAAAGGGTTTATTTCTGTAAAGTTCATTCGTTCTTTTCTTTTTGTTTACTTGCTCTGCGTTCAATCAGGGCTTTTTTGACTATTACAAGAATTAGCTGAGGTACAGACCTAAATTCAGATTCTGCCCACTGTTCCAACTCTTCATAGTCCTCTTGGTCGAATGTAACGGTAGTTCTAGGTTTCTTTGTAGGCATCCAAAGCATAAATTATCTACTTAGTAGACATTATGCGCTTACTTCCTACTTACCCTCCAAAAACATCACCTGATGAACTAGTTGATAATTGATGCACTTGATGTTATCCTATCACCATAATCGTAAAAGACAACAACTGCTAGCTCTGGCACTCCTTACCAATGGAGAGTATTTGTGCTGCCAATATTTCAGCAGTAGCTCAAAGCAGCATTTTTCAGACTTTTTAAGGAGAATTTTTGAATGATTGCAACATCGCCAGTGACTGTTCTACAGTTCCTTGAGGAGCGATCGCCGTCGAGAGATTATTCAAAAACTGCAAGCCGGACAAATCAAGGTGATTATTTCTACTTCTTCTTTGGAAGCTGGAATTGATTTACCTGAACTAGACAGCTATATCATTTGACTGTTGTAGCACTTTTGCCTAGCCGGAATGAGTGAATTTTGGATTTTACACGCAGATAGCTACTTCACAGTTTCCAGTCAAAATACAACATGACTAAAATTTATCTCGATGTTTGTTGTCTGAATCGAACTTTAGACAATTTAGAACAGTTTCGGATGCGGATGGAGGCTGAAGCAGTAACAGAAATTATTCAAAATTGCGAAGATGGTAAGTGGCTATTGATGAATAGCGATATTATTGAATTTGAGGTTAGTCTACATTCAGACTCATTTAAACAACAACAGGTCAAATCGATACTAAATTTAGCCAATATTTATATTCAATCAACTGAAAATATTGATTTGAGAGCAGAAGAGTTAATGAAGTTGAGTTTTAAATTTCACGATGCGTTACATTTGGCTTTTGCAGAAGCTGGAGATGCTGATGTATTTTTAACGACTGACGACCGACTGCTTCGGAAAGCAAAAAAATTTCAAAGTATTTTGAACATAGAAGTCGAAAACCCTACAATTTGGTTAATGAATGTTTTGCAAACAGAGGAAGAAAACAATGAAACTGAAGGAAATTAGGCAACAAGGATATCAAGCTCTTATTGATGCGTTAGGAGTAGCAGGAACGCTAAGGTTTTTACAGCAGTTAGAAGTAGGTTATGGTGATTATACTAAAGAACGTCATCAATGGCTCAATAAACTCACAATAGATGACTTTCGTAATTATGTTAAACAGAAAAAAGTTGAATAACAAGCACTCATCCTGATGAAATTAAATTGGCTATTGAAGATAATTGGCGATCGCCAGCCAGAAGTAGCTGACGTAAAAATGTTATATCTTCATCGGTTTGCTGCCCCTTTTCAACCCGATGCAGAATTTGCTGGAGGCGTTCAGAATGTGTCATTGAATACTTTTACGTGATTGGATTATGATGATGGCAAAACTACTTTATTATTGTACTGTTGTAGCATTTCGACCAACCTTAAATTAGTGAATTCTTGGTTTTACGCACACTTAGCGATCATTCCACAGTTTGCATATCACCCGTAATTGGGAGCAATTTACTGCACGGATACATGAGGCTGTGACAACAGAAGAATCGTTGAAAGGAAAACTAATTCGTGTGGTACGTCCAGTCACTTAAAAAGGTTTTGGTAGAAACGCGCTGAGACATTTGTTGGATTATTGGGTTGACTATAAAAAACCTAAGTTACTTTATACTTTTGACTTATTATTGTAAGTATTCCTTTAATATAGGTTTAAATTTTTTTAAATTTCTATGATAAAATGCTCTGATATAAGACGTTTCTATGTGTAAATCTTGTGATATTTGTTGCCAAGTTTGTCCTTCAAATCGTCGCAATAATATAGCTCGAAAATTGACTTCTGGTTTATTGTGAATACAGCTACTTGCAAATATTGCTTGAGGATCTTTTTCTATAAATTCTCTCAATTGATCAACAGTTGAAACATCAAGCAGGGCTAAATGAAAACCTAAATGTTCCTCCGTTTGAGCATCAGATTTTTCTCTAGTCTGTCTAACTGATTCACACAAATGACACAATGGTTTAAAAGTTAATATTTCATCTATTGCTGCCACCTGATCGAGATTAGGAATATCACATCTTGTCCAAATAGCGATTGGTGTTGTTGCCGTTAATATAGCTTTAAATAAATCCTTAGATTTTGCTTTAGGAAGAGCGCAAGTTACTTTGAGTCCGATTTTTTCTTTTAAACTACTTCTTAGCGACTTCCAATTAAAAGTTTCCATATCCTGAAGATGTTCAAATAGTTCTTGAATCGGTTCATTTTGTAAAACACTTTTAACCTTATCCCAATACTTGTACCAATCAGATAGATAAGAATCTAAATATTCCAGATTCAAACGTTCTAGCGATCGCAGTCGAATTGGATACTTAATCCCCAAAGTTATCTCCTCTATTATCGGATCAGAAATTTTCCAGCGATCTACCTCTGTACCAATTAAATCACTGGGTAAAAATACCTCAATAATTAGCTGATATTGTTTACCTCTAAGATGTCTAAGACCTGTCTTCAGAAATTTGTTGAGTTGTTTTGGTATGTCATTAAATTTACATAATGTTCCTAGTTGCTGTTCATCTTTATCCACTGGTTGTAAATGCGATCGCCTATATGTATCTCTTTCCCTTCGCCAATATTGACATTGTACTTACCCAGTTGTTGTACAACCTGGCGATCGCCATCCAAAAGTAGCTGACGTAGAATCGTTATGTCATCATCGGTTTGCTGTCCCTTCTCAACGCGATTCAGAATTTGCTTAAGGTGTTCAGGAGGTGTCATTTAATACGTTCGTGTGACTAGAGGATAGTGCAAAGCGGTTGTCTTGTTTAAATTTTGTAGCATTTCGCTCAACCTTAAAGGCTTTTATGATGAATTAGGTGCAGGTTAATCGTATGAGAATGCTTTTGATATGGAGTTGAGATAATCCTGAACTTGCTCACTAGTTAACGGCTGTAGACAGATTGCACCGTTAAGTTGCAATTTGGTTTCGTAGGCAGCATACTCTTCACTGCGGCTGCAAACGATCAGATAGAGCGGGAAATTTTCTCCCCTGAGTATTTTACCGCTTGCAGCAACAGTTTCTCTTTGCGGGGACGTTTGGCTTTTTGCTTCTCTTGCAGGACTAAACGCAATGCTTCTTTGATAGCTTCTGCATCCGCACCTTGGTAAATGCGATCGCTTATTTGTCGTTAGTTTTCTTTTGCGGTGGTTCTGACTGGTAATAATCATCACCAATCCTAAAGTTACTAGCTTGACCAAAAGTCATGCTTTTTTCTCCGTACTGCCGCACATTTTGAATTATACGAGCATCACCTTTCACACCAGAATCTTGACTAGATTCACCAGAGTTTCTATCACCCTGTATCTCATCTTCCGCACTCTGACGTTTAAATAAATACCCATCCTGCACACGCATGAAGATGACAGGGGTAGCAAAATCGCGCTTGCGATACTGCGTATCGAGTGCTACTGTACGTCGTCCATTTTGTGCTTGACTGCTAATCGTGGTTAAGATGTCAATACTAGTTTTGATTTAGATTTAGATTTATCGTTGACATTAGACTTGAAATTAATAATTTTTCTATACAAATTATTCAGATAGAGCGACGCACAGGTTAAATACGGAATAGCATTTAACCAATTAGATGAGAAATATCAAGTAGATGAAGTTGAACTTGAGCAAAGAATAAGCCTCCTTCGAGAAAGCGAACCAGCAGAGTTTGAAAGACTCTATCTAGCAATGGGGAAATTTTGGGAGGTTGAAGTAGTGAATCTCCAAGAAAGATTAATAGAACTAGGACTGATTTATTTGTAGAAAGAAAATTTGGTTAAATAATTTCATTGAACAGACTGTGTAATGCAAGCGACATCAACAGCTTAGTAACCAAACGGGTTTTGGAAAGCACCAATGACTTGATCCAAAATATTCAACAAGTTGAGTCGTGATATCTACTAAATAGATGCGCGAGTACTGAACCTTATTAGGATATCGGGATTTACATTGACAAGAACTTGTCAATCTGGCCAGATGTGTTATGAGCAATGACCAAATGGGAAGCATAAGAAAAGAAGCTAATGTCATGTTTTGGTCTGAAGCTAATCAACGTAATACATCACAATAGATTTTTAACCCATGTCTGACGATTCTAAGTGTAATTCTACTTTTAATATGGCTGCTACGAGCAAAGTTCATCACACACAATTACAGGATTTACCTAAAAGTGTGACAAATAGATTCAAGAAAGGTGGACTTCGATCTGGTGAACCTCCAAGAAGCAGTATTCAAGCCCAAGAAATGTTACTGGAGTTTAGACTAAGCCATGCAAAAAGACCCAGCAGGGCTGAGTTAATCAGAGACTTAGCAAAAGTATGAATAATCTTAGGTATTAAACAGCAACCGATGGTTTTTTCCGTGGTCGGGCTACGATTTTTTTAACAATAGGGCATCGGTTTTTACGGAGACGCTTTTTTCCTGGTTGCCAACCAGGAGACTTTCCGCGAGGTTTGGGTGCTCTTGTTGGAGTACCAATCACCGCAAAAACTCCACCCATAGCTTGAGCAACTCTTCCAGGGGTCAAATTACTCTGGGACTTCTGCCAAGGGAGAGGATTGTCAGTGACGATATCACGGGCTAACCACAATTCCCAAGTCATTAATGGCATAATTGCTACGATTCTATTGAGACTATAAAGTCTGCCTATCGCAAACTAGCGAGAAAATATCATCCTGATAATGGTGGTAATGAAGAAAAAATGGCAGAGCTTAACCGTGCATATGAACAAGCAAAACAGCTTCATGCGTGATGATTGCTAGTTTTCTCTAACAAAGCCTTTACCTTCCGCACCGTGTTATATACCACACACTCATGCATAGGCGATCGCTTCTTATAAAGCTACAACTCCCTCATGCCTTTTTAGCTTTGGGCATTGTCCAGCAAATACCAGAAGACAACACCACGCTTGCAACAGCAGCAATCAGAATAACTTGGATGGCATCAGTTAAATTAAAAGTCATTGTTGTTACCTCAATTTTTGATTTCTACTAATCTCTTCAAACTAGACAGGCAATTCTCCAGATATCTAATTGTGATTTAGGACACTCAACTATGTGATTTTGATCTAATCATTGTTAGAAATCTCTATGGTAGGGAGTGATCGCCCAGCCCTCTAAATTGCTTGTCAACTTCGTCACTTTATAGTATATTAGTACCAATAAGAGAAACCCCCACCTCACACGTGGGGTTTTATTTTTTGAGTTTTGAGTTTTCCTCAAAAATTTGGGAGCAACACAACCAAATAAACTGCCTTATGGTAGACGAAAAGCCAATTCTGCTTTGCACAAATTGAGAGTTAGAACAAACAACTCAGGAGCAGATTGACAAGATTAAAGCTATTGCCACTGCCACTGGGATTTAAAGTGTAACCGTGCAGGTCATTTCCTACCAACTCCACCCAACAAACACAAACAATGCTGCTGAGTGAGCGAATCACAAATTTACTAAAGGAGACTATTCATGTCAGTCGCTAAAGTAATCGAGATTGTAGCTTCTTCCGAAAAAAAATTTTGATGATGCAGTGCAACAGGGTTTGGCGGAAGCGGCGCTGACGTTGCGTGGCATTAGCGCTTTTGAGATCACTAACTGGACTGCTGATGTCGAGAACAATCAGGTTGTGCGCTACAAGGTGACAATGCACGTTGCTTTTAAGGTCGAACATCATACGACTACCCCCTGATGAGCTACTGTTTCATTCGCCAGTGCGATCGCACCCCAAAATATGGGAATCCTGGTAAAAGTTGTGTTCCCCTTCGGTCATGAAACTACTGAACTTCCTCAAACCCAAACCAGCCCAACCGACCATTGAAAGCTACGGGCAAACCATGAGCGGCGTTGAGCAGGAGCAGATTCAATCGGTGATGGAGTGGCTTGTCGCTAGTCTATTCGCTGTAGGCTACTTCGGTAAATCGCACATTGTCTGGTACAACAGCGATAACCCCAAGCTCAATCTAGAGCCGGTGATGAAGAAAGCCATGCGCCGGAGTAAACCTGTTTTCTTGTACTGCTGTGGTGGCAGGGTTCAGCCGCCGCCAAACGGGTATAAAAGCGCGAATGATGGGTGAACACCAGGAGATGCGAATTTATCAGTTAGAAGTCAAAGATGATTAACTTTAACAAGCTTCAGAGACTGATTCAGATAACAATCCCGACATATCCAAGACACGCTGCGACCACGAGGCAACTTCACCCTTGACCTGGCTTAAAGCTGCGGCGTCAGACCAAATTTTTTCCCAATTCAATTTCCATCTAGACAAAGTGCGCCCTAAATCCACTAACTCTGCGGCAGTGTCAATATCCATTTGGGGTGCAGTCCATTCGATAAAGTACTGACTTTCTCTAATGAGATTGACTGCAAAATCTGGGTGTGTCTGTTCATCCGAAAAAGATTTAATTCGAGCTAAGTTTGCAGCCAAGTGACCCAAGCGAGTAGGGATATCATCTTGTAGGAAGCGTTCTTGTTTTTTAGTCAAGTCAGTCATACGTTACCTAGCAACTCTTCGATAATTTGGCTAACAATTTCTCTAATCGTAGCGTCTAAAATTTCCATTGAACGGTTTTGGCGAGGGCGAATGTTGATTAGAGAATCATAGCTAATTTTTTGATTAATAGGCATAAAGTTTGCACCCCAGATATTTACTTGCCTGCTACCATCCTCAAGCAATACCTGTTCGCAGTCAAAATGCATTTCACCGCCCCCGGCAAGGATACGGCGTTCGATGTCAACTGCAAGCTTAATATAAAATTTATGCTCCTGGAGCATCTGTTCTATTTGTTCTGGGGTGGCACGATTGCGTATTATGATAATCAACGCTTTTACTTTTATTTTAATTAGAAAATAAGGGATTAATTTTCTCCATTTTTATGATTTTAAATCCTTTTTGAGTTAGAAATTTAAACACTTTTAGAAGATTCACTCTTAATTTAGAGTGGAAATTAATATTAATTTTCAAACCAGGCGATCGCACTTCAGTTCTGGGGGAAACTTCTAAAGCTATGCCGAAAATCCCAAGTGTGCGATCGCCCCAATTGGACACACAATATACTGGTATCATGCCAAAACTACTGATGTGCGATCGCTGCCAGTTCTACTCCCACGACTTCCACTTTGTCTGTGCTGTCCATGCCGGCGGGCCAGATGATGACACTTGCCTTGATTTCCGTCCTGACCCCGAATTAGAGGGTAAACAATTTGTAGATTTTTTAGGGATTGGGGAGGATGAACCCAACGGGGAGCAGTGGGAACCCCAAGGGGCGAGGTATGTTAATAATGAACTGGTTATAGAGCGTGTGACCTATAACGGTGAGGAAATTA
>NZ_AJLK01000065.1 GCF_000317205.1 Fischerella muscicola PCC 7414
TCTGCCTTCTTCAAGCTAAGGAAATCGAAGCACAAGTGCTGCTATCAATACTTGAATTGATTCAACGAGGAGTATCAGTTTGAATATCTGCGATCGCTCGCTTCTGTATACTGTAGATTTTGCGAAATTTACCCCGAAACAAAATACTATTTATGGACTGATAATTGCTTTAGTCATTATTAGTCTGTGGGTAGCTAGTTTGGCTTTGCTACTTTGCATTGATACTACCAAATTTCCCAATTGGTTGATACCAATCACAGTAGTTTGGCAAACATTTCTCTATACGGGACTGTTCATAACTGCCCATGATGCTATGCATGGGTCAGTTTGCCGCCAACACAAGAAAATTAATAATTTCATCGGTACATTAGCTGTATTGCTTTATGGCTTTTTTTCATACCGTCAGCTTTTGAAAAAACATTGGCTACATCATCATCATCCTGCTAGCGAACGTGACCCAGATTATCATGATGGCAACACAAGCAATGTAATTTTTTGGTATTTCCAATTCATGAAGGAATACTGGAGTTGGACTCAATTTCTCGGAATGACTATCGCCTATAATTTGGCTAAATACGTTTTACTAATTTCTGAAACAAATCTCTTACTATTTTGGATTGTCCCTGCA
Organism: Fischerella muscicola PCC 7414; assembly: GCF_000317205.1. Lineage (GTDB taxonomy): Bacteria > Cyanobacteriota > Cyanobacteriia > Cyanobacteriales > Nostocaceae > Fischerella > Fischerella muscicola. The sequence goes on from NZ_AJLK01000065.1 coordinate 629, forward strand.
ATTCTCAGTTCCGTTCAACTGTTTTATTTTGGTACGTTTTTGCCCCATCGAGAACCCGAACAAGGCTACGTTCGTCCTCATTGCGCTCAAACGATTCCATTACCAGTTTTTTGGTCATTCATCAGTTGCTACCACTTTGGCTACCACCAAGAACATCACGAGTATTCCCATGTACCTTGGTGGCAACTTCCCGCTGTTTATAAACAAAGAATATCACTGCGATCGCTAAAAGATCCCGCTTGATGTCGAGGAAGCAAACTTAAAGACCTGACATCATTAGAAATCCAAAATCCAAAATCCAAAATCGAATGACTCACTTTGGCATTATTTGCCCACCTTATCCCGGACACATCAATCCCCAAGCAGCCCTAGCACGAGAACTGCAATCACGTGGTCATCGTGTCACCTTTGTGCAAATTCCAGATTTAGAATCGAAGGTGGAATCAGAGGGTGTAAACTTTTATCCAATTGGCAAAACCATCTATCAGCCAGGCTCAATGTCTGAAACCTTTGTGCAACTGGGGAAACTCAGTGCTATAGAGGCGCTGCGTTACTCTCTTGACTTTTGCCAGCAAATGGTAGAAATAGTTTGCCAAGATGCACCCAAAGCGATCGCAACGGCGGGGATCGAAGTCTTGTTGGTGGATCAACTTGAACCTGTGGGTGAAACAGTAGCAGAATATCTCAATCTCCCGTTTATCTGCATTTCCTGCGGCCAGGTAATTCACCGCCGAGGTGATGTTCCCCCTTTCTTTACTCCCTGGAATTACCAGAATACACACTGGGCAAAGATTCGCAATCAGGTAGCCTATTACTTTTTAGATCGCAGTTGTCAACCGATTTTACAAGCAATTAATCGCTACCGCCAGGAGTGGAAGTTACCCGAATACCGCCACATCTATGCTTCCAATGCACGGCTTGCTCATATTAGTCAACAGCCTGGGTTGTTTGAGTTTCCTATTCCTAATTTGCCATCACATCTGCATTATGTCGGCCCTTTGCGAAATGCTTCACCAAAATTAGTTTCTTTTCCCTATGAAAAGTTGACCGGACAACCCATGATTTATGCGTCTTTGGGAAGTGTACAAAATACCAAACAAGAAGTATTTTCAGCAATTGCAACTGCGAGCCTTGGACTGGATGTGCAACTGGTAATTGCTCACGGGGGTGGGATGAGTGCAGAAGTTGTGCGATCGCTACCAGGTTCCCCCTTAGTAGTCGAGTATGCTCCCCAACCTGATGTACTGGCTCATGCTAGTCTCACGATTACTCATGCGGGCATGAATACAACATTGGATTCTCTTACCTATGGTGTACCTTTGGTAGCGATTCCGATCACATTTGAACAACCAGGAACTGGCGCACGAATTCGTTCAACCGGAGTAGGAGAAGTGTTTCCCCTAGCGAAACTGAGCATTTCCACTTTGCGATCGGCAATTAAGCGCGTGTTAACAGAAGATTCCTACAAAAAGAATGCGCCTAGAATTCAGCAGTCAATTCAACTTTCAGGCGGTGTCAAACGAGCAGCAGATATTGTTGAGCAAGTTACAAAGAAAGGCAGAGGGCAGAAGGCTGGAAGTATGAATAAAAACATCAGTCGTGGGTAGGCTGCCCAATGCGCGAAAAAGAATTATACCAAGACGCGCAGCGCGAGGTATAAAGCGTCCTTGCTTCAATCCCACTCGGCAGCGCGTGGGTTCCCTTCAGCATAGCTAGCTGCCTTCCTACTTCTGCCTTCATGAATCAAAACCAACCCTTCAATATTGCACAAGCAATTTCAATCTGTATCAGTGATTCGATTTTGGATTTTGCGAAAAGTTTGAGCTAGGGCTTGGGGCGCTCAAACTTTTCAAGACGGATTTTGGATTAGTTTCACTTCTGAAATTTGAAAGTTTTTGGGTATACAAAATAACTAAGTTATTTAATCTTGATCTATCTCTTGAGTTAGAAGCTTGATTAATTATTATTAAATAATTTATTGAATAGTGAAATTTAATTTGTATTTCTGGAAAATTAAATTTCAAAAATATTCTGCTTGTTTTTGATATTTTTTATATCAATAACAGAGAAATATGAAAGTGGTAATGTTAATTTTGGAGAATGAAAAATGCAAAAATCAAGTGACCAAAGAAGCTATTTACTCCGATATATTTCTCTTGCACCAGTACTTGCTGTTTTAGCGGTTTCAATTGCCTTCTCGACCTGGGCCATATTTAACTTCATTTTCCCTGACCTTCTCTTCCATCCAATACCATAAAAATCTGCAAAATTAAATCAGTGAACAGTTAACAGTTATTCAGTGAACAGGTTTATGGTGCAGTTTTACAACACACCAACGCATTCAATCAATTGATAGGGACTCAAATCCAAGCGAAGAGGCACTCTTTACTGACAACTGATAACTGATAACTGATAACTGATAAAAATACCCCTAGAGGAGCGATTTTTTCCTCAAGGGGTAAAGTGAGGTATGACTTAAATGTTTCTCTTCTTCCAGAAAGAATACTAACTTGGTTACAAAACCTTTGTATCTATCTATAGATCAGTCTATTAATAGGCTAGTATAAAGTTATGTTGTTATAATAGATACAAAGTTATAGGTTTTGATGCATATCACTTGACAAATTTGCACATACTCTTTATCTAAGATTTTTTCAGGTAAAAGTACAGCAATTTAGAGATTATTTTCCTCACTACAGCCTTGATTTTATTATAACAAGTTTACACAACTTTGTAGTGTCATACTTTGTCTATTTACTGCATTTCAATCTGAAGATGGCACGCACAAATATGCTGTCTTGAAAAAATGTTGGCATTGATAAATCTAAGTGTTTGTAACCAAAAATCATTAATACATAAGTTCAGCAAGGATTGCGCTTTATGGAACCAAAACAACTGAGTCAGGAACTGCGTCAGGGAAAAAACCCTAATATGACCCGTCGGCAAGCAATAATCGGCTTGTCTATGCTCGGAGGTTCAATGGGACAACTCGTTACCCTCTACCAGACTGGGATTATTCCTCATTTGCCTGATCCACCAGTGCCGATTTTTAACGCAGACAAAGTAGACGCATCTGACTATGCTTACAGCCGATTCAACTCACCCGATGGGCCGTTAATGGTGATTAATTATGGCATCACCGCCTGGCTGGCTGCTGCTGGTGGTCTTGATCGCGCACGGCGCAATCCTTTGCTACCAATTGCAATGGGTGTCAAGATCCTGCTTGACTCTGCCATTAATGTTAAGCTTGCTCAAGAGGAGTGGAGCGAAAACAAAGCCTTTTGTGAATACTGTCAGGTTGCGACGGTTTGCTCTTTCGCGTCCTTGGTGCTTGCAGTACCTGAAGTTGTTAGTGCTATTCGTACCCTGCTTGGACGCCAAGATCAGAATACCGCAGGAGCGCTCAGTTCCACTAATCACGCCAACCGTTACCGTTTCCTGTAAACCGAGAGGATTACCAATTGCGATCGCCCATTGTCCCTGTCGCACTTTATCGGAATCACCCATAACCACCGTTGGTAAATTATCCCCTGCTTGTACTTGAATCACAGCGACATCAGTCACTGGATCTTTCCCTAAAACTTTACCTGCTAAAATCCGACCATCTTGAAAGGATACGGTCACTGTATCTGCCTGGTTGACAACATGAGCATTAGTCAGAATTAAACCAGTGGGATCAATCACAAAACCGGAGCCAATTCCCCGCAAAATTTGTGCGGAAGGTGGAACTGCTCGAACACCACCCAGAAAGGGTTTGAGGACATCTGGCACATCCCCCCCTAAAGTGCGGGAGACATTCACCTGAACCACAGCAGACTCTACTTTTTCTACAGCTGCTGTGACAAAATTAGATTCTGGATCAATCTGTGCAACAAGAGTGCTGCCATAAGCATAAGCAGGGCTTGACCAACCCTGGAACAATACCATACCAATGCTTATTAACAGGATGAGTGTGTAAGTAGATAATTTCTGTAACCAGTGCTGAAAAACTGTCAGTTGAATCTGTTGTGTCTTCTGACTTGAGTCAGGATTTGTCTGGTTGCCAACTGACAACTCAGCGCTGGCGCGATCGCCGTCCATATTCTTTATTCCTCGGTTGGGATCAGTTCTGATCTATCAGGTTTGACTCGATAGCATTTCTCTAGCAAAAAGTCATACTTTAATAGGTAGAACCAGTGTGCGTTTCTGGTCCTACGCAGACATCAGATCTGAATCAATTCCCCAGTTATGCTCTATCAAAGACTTGTACATATTTTCTTTGAGCATCATATGCTCGTGCAGGTCAATCAGAAACTCAATAGCCTGTTCGCGGGACATCTGCCGCACGTAATCTGCAAACACTCTTGAACTGAATTGTTGCTCCAAGGATAATTCAGTTGATTGATTCATAAACATATTTACCTTACCTTGTATTTCTAAGTCTTGATTAACTCGATGAGTAGGTCGACAAAAGTTTAAGTTAATTGGTGAGAGTGGAGAATTTATTGTGATTTTGCATTATTAATACTTCTTTAATATTTCTCAACATTAGCTAGATATTTCGATATTATTCACCCCTGACCCTAGAATGCCCTCTCTATAGGTTTAAACTCATTCAATCTCAAGGATGATTATCGTACTAAAAGTCTGTATAGCAGAACACGAAGCATGTACTTTGTACTCAGACTACACCCCATACCCATTTTCAAGAAAGAACCTCAGGGGTGATCGCGCCCACAACGAGGGAATGAAAGAACGTAGACGCGCTCATAGGCTTCCGTAAGGTACTCTCTACCACACAAGTTTTGACAGCTTGCGAGGCGTCAGATCCCCGACTTTTTTAAAAAAGTCGGGGATCTGGCCGACCTATCAAAATCAATTTGGTGAACTAGTATACTCATGGAACACCGTGCAAGGCGATGGATGATGGGTTTGCTGTTAAGCTAATCCCCGTTGCCCCTAATCCCCACGACCGTAGGGAGTGGGGGCCGGTGAGTTCCCCGATCTCTATTTTCAAGCTAAAGGAAAAGCGGCTGCCAATATCCAACCAAAGAACATTGCACTGCCAATTCCATAACTCCAAGGTTCATTGAGTAACTTAGCAGCAAAGGAGAAAATTAGCATCAAGATCGGAAATAGGGGCAATAAAAGGTAAATAAAACTAAGTTGAGGCAATAGGTAAAGCACCAAGATAAACCCCCCTACTAAAACCGTACTTTGTCCGAGCCACCATAAAATTCGTTTTCCCAACTTCAGATTTTGTTGTGCTACTCCCGATGCTAAAAACCAAGGAAAACAAACGAGTGCCAGTAAGGGAAATAACACTAAACGCACTGGAATTAGCCACCACTGTAACCATACCACCTGTGCCATTGCTCCAAAGGCAATCCATAACACCACAAATAGCACTACACCGACAAAGACGGCTCTTAGTGTCGGAATTGATAGCCGTGAAAGGCACTTTTGCCATACCTTAAGCTTTGTTAGATTTAGGCAGTGTCCAGCAAATAGCTGAAGACAGCACTGTGCTAGCAACAAAAGCAATCAGAACAACTTGAATGGCGTCACTTAAATTAAAAGTCATTGTCGTTACCTCGAATTCTCAATTTCTATAAGTCTCTTCAAATTCTTACGGCAATTCTCCAGGTAGAAAATTGTGATTTAGGACAGACATAGATGTGATTTTCGTCTTGTGCGGTCAGGGGCGTTGGCATTGCCCAGAGGATAATTATGTATAAAGCTTTTATCATCTTCCCCAAAATTTGAGTATTACTGGGGTTTTTTCTTTCTCTTTTAGTAGTACAATTGTTCTAGTTAGCAAATTTATTTTCAAACTTTCACCAGCTTTAGTGTGATGGTGCGTATACGCATAGTGGCAACTTGATGGAGTTGCACAGATAGCTATGCTGACAGCACCCGGTGCGATCGCCTTTAGTCAACAAAGGCGATGGATTTGTTGTGCATACTGGAAAGTTTTTACGAGGTCAATACTATGATGACACGAGTGCAGAGCATAATTGCAGAGCAAGTTGACGAAACAGTAATTGCTCTATCAAAGTTTGAGCAATACCCTGAGGAAAAAGCAAATCATTCTGACAGTGTTAGTGTCGAAAACTTTCAAGTGCTTTCGCTTGCTGATGTTACCAAGACAATTTTGCATCATGCCTTTTGGTTAGCAGACCAAAAACAGAAACTCTCACCTAAGGAGTACAGAAAGCTACTTGTTGATCGAGGTTGGAAAGGTGAAGAAAAAAAGTATCTCAAGATTGCTGCGGTATTTGGTAAGTTTGCACCCCAGGATTTAGCACAAATTGAGCCATTGACTGTATATCAGCTAGCAAATAACCATAACAAGTACAAGCCAGTAATAGATGCTTTATTGGACATAACTGCAATCACCCAAGAGGCTGTACGTTCTTTAGTCAAACAGCGCCGCACTCCCAGACAACCAAAACCTGAAAAACCGAGTATTTGGCGACGGACAAAGAATGGTGGACGCTACTGCCAAATTCCACCAATTCATTCTGAGTATGAGCATACAGGCGTAACTCTGCAAAAGATGATGGATTCTGAAGGATTAACTGCCCAACAAATTGTGGCAGAAGCCATTGCTTTGCGACAAGCGTATAAGGAAGGAAGATTAGTGTTGGCGAATGGGGAATAGGGAATGGGGAAAGGGGAACGGGAAAATCCCCACACATTAATTTAAGGGCGCATATTTTTATTTCTTTGATGATCGCCCTAATCACTCATCTTATTTTCTTTACATTTTTTAACTTTATTGTTAACATTCTTTACATAAATGTAATAATCCCATTTATTCATTAGGAATTATCCATGCGTACAAACAGTGCTATTGTTGACGACCAAGGTAAAATGAACAACTTTGCGATCGAGCCAAGAGTTTACGTAGATGAACAAGGCGATCGCACTGGATTCACTCCCTATGCTGAATTGCTTAACGGTCGTTTGGCAATGATTGGCTTTGTGTCTCTGATTGCATTAGAAGTGTTCACAGGACACGGTGTATTTGGTCTTTTTGCCAACCTGTAAGTAACTAGGTTGTCATATCACTGACGTTTTTTTAATTTATGTAGAGATGTAAAGTTTTTTATATCTCTACATTTTTTTGTGCGTGCATTATCTCAAAATACTTGGTGGTTAACTCAGCTCTATCGTGAAAGGCAGATAGCAGATGGAGTAAAAGAAACTTTTATTATTGTGAACTCTGCTCCCAACTCATGAACAAAATTCCCAAAGTTGACCGACAAAGAGAGCATCAGGCAAACGAGCGTACATTTCTGGCTTGGCTGAGAACATCGATCGCATTGATTGGTTTTGGTTTTGCCATTGCTAGGTTTGGTCTATTTTTGCGTCAGCTTAATTTAACGTTGGCACAACAAGAGCCACCATCACACGCTTTTTTTAATTCCGAAAATTTAGGGATTGCTTTAGTAATTTTTGGGATTATGACTATTGCCTTTGCAGCATGGCGATACAACCAAGCTTACTGGCAAATAGAGAAAGGCGACTATCGACCGATGCATTATATGGTTTGGGTGATAGCAGGAATAGTTATGCTGTTTGGATTTTTCAGTCTTCCTTTACTGATGATGCGGCAGAAAGTACCTCCTTCACAAAGGAAATTAACTCAGCCACTGTCTCGAAATTGGCGATGACTTCTAATTTTTTATACCTCGCGCTTTGCGTCCTGTTTGTTCTCTTTTATAAGTATAAGTGGGCGCCCACCCCAGAATTTAAGTTCTCCTTAATCTATCTCAAAATCTCACTGGTGGAAGACGAGAGGTAAATTTGGTTTTTCTAGTATAAACAAGGAGGCTGGCAATTCAGGCGTTGCGTTGGTTGCCAGAGAACTTTATGCGGATATTGTTGGTAGAAGACGATCCCGAACAATTAGAACCATTGCAGGGTGTGTTGTCGGAAGCTGGATATATTGTAGATGGCGTTGAAGATGGAGAAACTGCACAGTGGTTATTGTCCAAAAAAGATTATGACTTGTTAATTTTGGACTGGATGTTGCCCACAATTAGCGGGTTAAGTCTTTGCCGTCAATATCGACTTCTTGGCAAAACTGCACCAGTGTTGATGCTCACTGCTAAGGATACTACACTGGATAAAGTCACGGGTTTAGATGCCGGAGCAGATGACTATCTTGTCAAACCTGCTGACTTGGTGGAACTCTTAGCGCGGGTACGTGCTTTAGGGAGGCGTTCTCCCCAATGGGTGGGAGATATTCTCAGTGTTGCAGATTTACAATTGCATTTAAACAACTTAACTGTTAAACGCAATCAAGTCAGTGTGGAATTATCACCACGAGAAGCTCAATTGCTAGAGTACCTGATGCGTCACCGCAACCAAGTCTTAACCCGTGAGCAGATTGAAGAAGCATTGTGGGAGTGGGGTACGGAACCGGAAAGTAATGCATTGACTGTGCTTGTACGCAAGTTGCGGCATCGCTTACAGTTAGTCGGTGCAGCGGATTGGATTAAAACTGTCTACGGTATGGGTTATAGTTTGAAAGCACCAGATAACTTAAATGCTTGTTAATTTTTTATCCGATAGCTTACGAAGATCCTGGCGTCTTCACGGGAAAGTCCCAGTTCCTCAGTGATCATGGCTTTTAGAGAGTTTAATTCTGTGACTGGAAACTCAAATTCTAATTTTTTAAGTATAGAGTTGGCGGTATTGACCTCGACTTTGGCAAATCCCCGCTTTTTTTCTATTTCAGCTAGGATTCCTAGCACTTGAACCGCAGACTTCACTTGTATTTGTGTATCAGCTTGCAGAGTTTTTAGTTCACCAGACACTCCCAGTTCTTGAGCAATAATGGCTTTGAGAGAGTTTAATTCTGTAGCTGGAACTTTGAATATTAACTTTTTGAGTACAGAGTTTGCGGTTTGAAGTTCAACCTCGGTAAACTCCCGCTCTTTTTCAATTTCAACTTCGGTTACTAGCACATTGGCAGCAAACTGTACTTTGGCTGTGTGCGTATCAGCTTGCAGCTTGTCTAGTGTAGTGTAAGAACGACTCAATAGTAGATTTGTTAGAGATTCCCCACCAAGTCCAAAAGCAATTAGGAGCAGTGGCAGAGGCAGCAAATATTCTAGCTTGGAAGAGTGCAGTTTTTGCAATAATTGGGACAAGGACATACGGCAACGAGTTGGTAGATGAAAATCTGGGTAATACCATTTAGAATTAATCCTGAGCATAGACCTGATATCTCACGTCTCTACATTTTCATACTCGCGCTCCCTTAGAATCTCACTGTTGGAAGATATGCTGGTAGGTTTGGCTTTTCTACCCTACATAGTAGAGGATTCTGCCTTAACCGAATGGCACGTTTTTTACGGGCTAGGGAAATGCCCAAACTTCAAAGATGCAGCAACACAGAGATATTTTTGAAACAAACTTTCCCCACGTCCTCGTAAGTACCTAAACAAATTACACATTCTCTATGCTGTTCCCTGTTTCATGTTCCCCGTTAACTTTTATTTTGCCTAACCACTTATTTGTGTCTCCCCGTGTCCCCGTTCTCACCAAAGCCTAATGTTTCATCGTAGTCGCAGCAATTTAGCTCTGTGGTTTACCCTAACGATGGGGAGCATTTTGGTTATTTTTGCGGGAGTCCTTTACTACCAAGCAGTCTTAGATGAGCTAGAGGATCTTGATCGCCTACTCTATAAAAAATCTAGAGTTATGGCAGTGAACGCAAAGTACGACCTGCGTAAAAAACAGCTAGACCTGGAAAATGTGCCGCTGTTAGGAAGTAACGTACCACCACAGGGTACTGAATTTGTGTATGCGCGTTGGTACGATACTAAAGGGCAACTAGTGCAATTTTTCGGTACAGATCCAGAAGCACAGGTTAAAGCAACCCTTAGTTTTCAAACTCTCAAGATTACGTTTCATTCCTCAAAGGGAGTGCCTACCGTTACTTGGCTCCGTGAGTTAACGCTGCCCGTCTACCAGGATAGTTTATTAATCGGTTATCTTCAAGTTGCAACGCCACTGACATCTGTCCAAAATAATCTGACTCAGCTACGCCTGGTTTTGCTTTTGACAGTACCAGTAACTTTGGGGGTTATCGGTTTGGCCGGTTGGTATTTAGGGGGAATAGCAATGCAACCAATTCGTGACAGCTACAACCAGCTACAACGCTTCACATCTGATGCTTCCCATGAATTGCGATCGCCTTTGTCAGCTATTATTAGCAATGCCCAGTATGGCTTATTATCTAAATCTAATCATACAGAGGCACAGCGTCAGCGCTTTGGGAAGATTTTCGATGTCGCCAAATCAATGAATACTTTGATGAACAATCTGCTGCTTCTAGCGCGTCATGCAGGTCGATTATCTTCTGAATCTTTGCAAAAAGTTGACTTAAAGAGTGAGCTTCTACAGATAGCAGATGAATATACAACACAAGAGGCTGCAAAACATCTGAATCTAACTTACACTTTACCAATTGCCAGTGTGATTGTGCTGGGTGATGTCGGCTTGCTGCGTCAAGCAGTAGTTAATTTGCTCGATAATGCCTGCAAATATACTCCCGCTGGAGGTCAAGTGCAACTGCGACTATTCACCCAGTCACATTGGGCTGTGATTGAAGTGATAGACAATGGTATCGGTATTCCTGAAGCTGATTTACCGCATATTTTTGAGCGATTTTATCGGGTGGATAAAAAGCGATCGCGCAAAACTGGCGGATATGGCTTAGGGTTATCCATTGTCCAACAAATCATCTCTGCACACGGTGGTCATATTACTGTCAAAAGTGTAGTCGACAAGGGGTCAACTTTTCAAATCATTCTGCCACTCAAATAGCCACATTATATCATGTTCGCTTGAATACTTATACTGTCGCGTGGGCTGGTAATAGGTAATCGGTAATGGGAAAAACCAATCACCAACAGTGAGGCATAATATTGTAAGCAATGAGTCGAACTTGATATTAGTTGGTGTTGTCACTTTCTGTTCACATTTTTTAGCAATACTGAAGATAGCTAGAGAAGGAGATTACTTACACTCCTTTAGACCTCTAACTGTTGTGTGTAATGGGTTTCAAACCCATACGTGTTTTGACTGATAGAGAAATGGGGGAAAGTAAAAAGTTCAAAATAAAAAATTCTTGTGATTTTTAGCTTTTGACTTTTTCTCTCCCCATTTGTCTCTATACTGCATCGCCACGAAAATCTTGAATGACAACTGGGATTAAATATTTAACTAAACTGCAAATGAAAAAGGTGAATTACTGATTTACTTTTTTATTTTTAGGTGTCAATCCAAAAATTAAATATTAGGTATGTTGATTCAGGAGGAAAAGACATGAAATTGTTGTCTATTGATGAACTAAAAACTCTAGTAGAACAACCAGACGGATATTGTGTCTCACTTTATATGCCTACTATTAAGTTGGGGGCAGAAACGCAACAAAATCCCATTAGATTTAAAAATTTGATGCGAGAAGCAGAGGAACAACTGATCAACAGTGGTCTTCGCGCTCAAGATGCCAGAGATTTGCTTCAACCAGTACAAGAAATTGATAAATATGAATTTTGGCAGCACCAAAGTGATGGACTGGCAATTTTTATATCTAAAAATATGTTTAGCTATTACTGTTTACCACTTAATTTTGCAGAATTAGTAGTTGTTAATGACCGCTTTCACCTGAAGCCATTACTATCTCTACTGACAGGTGATGGACAATTTTATATCCTAGCTCTCAGTCAAAATCAAGTGAGATTATTTCAAGGTACACGTTATAGTGTGAATGAGATTGAGTTAGAAAACGTGCCTCAAAGTCTTGCCGAGGCGCTGAAATATGATACTGCTGATAAACAGTTACAGTTCCATACTGGTACACCACAAGCAGGCGGTGGCGATCGCGCTGCAATATTTCATGGTCATGGTGCTGGTAATGATGAGGAAAAAGATAATATCCTGCGATACTTTCGTCTGGTGAATGAAGGACTGCAAGAATTGCTCAAGAATCAGCAAACACCTTTAGTATTGGCCGGGGTTGAATATCTGTTTTCAATTTACAAAGAAGCGAATACCTATCCCCATTTGATGGATGAAGGAGTTACAGGTAATCCAGACGAGTTAAAAGCAGAAGAGTTACACTCGTTAGCTTGGAAAATTGTCCAGCCTTACTTTGAGCAAGCTCAACAGGCAGATGCTGTTCGCTATCAAGAATTAGCAGGTACAGGGCAAACAAGTAACAACATTAAAGAAATTGTTCCTATGGCTTACTATAAGCTAGTTGATACTTTGTTTGTTGCGGTTGGTGTCCAGCAATGGGGACATTTTACTCCGGATGAGAATCAAGTTGAATTGCATCAACACAAAGAAATTGGTGACGAGGATTTAATGGATTTTGCTGCTATTCATACTTTATTAAACGGTGGAACAGTTTATGCAGTTGAGCCGCAAGCTGTACCAGATAATACACCGATAGCTGCTGTGTTCCGCTACTAACTTAATGTTGTGTCACTGTAAATCTTGATTAAGGAGGTGTCTTTTGAGCGAGAATCCACCTTCCTCTTCACGGCAACCCAGTGTGTCCCGGCAAGAACTTGTGGAGTTAGTGCGATCGCAACTCCAAGCACTGCTACAACAAAAAAACTTCCAGGGAGCAAAAGCTTTATTGGTACCTGTACAACCTGCGGATATTGCCCAAGCGATCGAGGGTTTGCCAAAAGCTATGCAGGCTATAGCTTTTCGCTTACTTTCCAAACAAGAGGCTATTGAAGTCTATGAATATCTCGACTCCAGTATCCAGCAGTCCTTGATTGCAGAATTGAGGCAACAAGAAGTTCTGGAGATAGTAGATAAGATGTCGCCGGATGATCGAGCGCGACTATTTGATGAGTTACCCGCCATTGTTGTCCAGCAGCTATTGCAACAACTCAGTCCAGCCCAACGCGAAGCTACAGCCCTAATTCTAGGTTACAAAGAGGGCACTGCTGGGCGGATCATGACTACAGAGTATCTTTCTGTAAAGGAAGATTTAACAGTTAGCCAAGCGATCGAGCGGGTTCGCGTTTTAGCTAGTGCCACTGAAATTATCTATTATCTTTACGTAACTGACAGAGAACGCCGCCTCACGGGAACTCTTTCCTTTAGGGATTTAGTGATTGCCCAGCCAGAACAAAGGCTGGGTGAAATTATGACTCGTGATGTGATATTCGTCCACACAGATACAGATCAAGAAGAAGTAGCGCAAATTATCCAACGCTACGACTTAGTAGCTGTGCCTGTAGTGGATACCGAACAGCGTCTAGTTGGTATTGTGACTGTGGATGACGTGCTAGATGTCTTAGAGCAAGAAACCACGGAAGATATTTACACTTTGGGTGGGGTGGAAGCTGGAGGCGATAACTATTTCCAGGCAAACGTGTTGACAGCAGCTCGTAAACGGGTTGTCTGGCTATTTGTCCTCTTAATTGCCAATACTGGCACTACTGCTGTCATCAGCGCTCAGGAGAATGTTTTAGAACAAGTTGTTGCCTTAGCTGCCTTTATTCCCTTATTAATTGACACAGGTGGAAATGTGGGAGCGCAGTCTTCCACAGTGGTAATTCGAGGTTTGAATCTTAGGGAAGTTGGCATCAAAAAAGCTTTGCAAGTAGTGACGCGAGAAACAATTACAGGGGCACTATTAGGGGTGATGCTAGGGATAGCAGTGATTTTCTGGGCTTACTTGCTGGAAGGTAGTTTGCCCATCGCCATGACTGTAGGGACGAGTTTGCTTACTATCACTATCTTAGCTGCGGTGTCAGGTTCTGGCTTACCTTTTTTATTTGGTGCGATCGGTTTAGATCCAGCCTTAATGTCAGCCCCCTTTATTACTTCTATTGTAGATGTTTTAGGAGTTTTTATTTATCTCATGCTAGCAAGAGCAATTTTACAACTATAAAGAAGGTGCCAGTACTAGTCAATTGATTTTTATTATGAGCTTAAGACAAATTTAGAGACTGTTAAAAGAAACAGTTCATGCCAAAATCCACGCTCTCCGCTCATGCCCAAAGAGTATGCTGTTTGCGTGTAGCGCAATCATCAAAACGAAGCTCAAGGCTCTCCACAACTACATTCCGATAGGCAGCATAATCAACGTAGACAGAGGGGTTATCGATGAAAAATTCTTCAGCTTGATAAATTTTTAATAGTTAATCATCCCATAGTTAGAAGATAGTTGAATAAATATTTTTACCATAGTAGGTAACAGATAAAAAAGTTGGAGAAAAAACAAATGGCACTTGTAAAATTAGAAGATTTCTACCCCGACTATCGTGAAGATGGCTCTGACATTGATGACATCAAATCTTTTGATGTTTATGCTCAAACAAATGAAAAAGTTGGTTCAGTTCACGATATTTTAGTTGATGAACAAACAGGTAAATTCCGCTATTTTGTAGTAGACACAGGCTTCTGGGTTTTTGGTAAAAAAGTTTTACTACCAGTCGGTCTTGCTGACATTCGTTACACTGACAAACGAATTTATGCCAAAGGTCTGACTAAAGAGCAAGTAGAAAACCTGCCCGACTTTGATAGCTTGGAAAGGGTTGATTACGACTATGAAGAGCAAGTACGCGGAGTGTATCGTGGCTCAGTTGCTACTTATGGTATGACTCAGCCTGCTGCTTATGACCGCAGCAGTTACAACTACGAGCAAGAACCTTCACTTTACGACATTAACAGACAGGATAGTCAAACTTTAAAACTATACGAAGAACGGTTAATTGCTAACAAACAACGTCGCAAGACTGGTGAAGTTACCGTTGGGAAACACGTAGAAACGGATACAGCGCGTGTATCAGTTCCCGTTGAAAAAGAGCGAGTTGTTATTGAGCGCACAAATCCTACTAATGCTACACCAACCAGTCCAGATCAGGCCTTTCGTGAAGGTGAAGCAGCTCGCATGGAAATTTACGAAGAAACACCCGATATTCACAAAGAAGCTGTTGTCCGCGAAGAAGTCCGAGTTAAGAAAGTTGTAGAACATGACACAGTTCAAGCTCAAGAAAATATTCGACGCGAAGAGCTTGACATAGATACCCAGGGTCGTCCCATTGTGGACAAGTAATGTCATGTTCGGTTGAACAATTAATATTATCCGCCCGTGTCGGTAATTCATAAGTCAGTGCGCTCCAAAGGGGGTTCCCTCCCCCAATCCCCGACCGGGTTCGGGTTCGAGTCTTCCATTTAGAAGCTTTCTCTATCTTCTTAATGAATTTATTCGCTGTGTTATATAGTTTATTTGTTTATTATAGTTGTTGAGTTGGACAGCATATGAAGTTAAATTAGCTGCAACTTTAGCACAATGTTGAAAATTATCACGATTCAAACAATAATTAGTACCAACTGTTCCTAGACCTATCAAGAAGACTTTTGTAGTTGGATCTAGATTTTGTTCTAAAATTGCTGCAATTCCTACTCCTGAAACCAACACAGCAGCGGAGGCTTTTGGATTTGCTGGCATATAAAAACCCATTTCTGCCTCTAAATTTTCTGCTTGGATTTTGTAATTTTCCCTAAGTTGTAGCAATTGTTGAATTTGGTAGTTATATTGAGCTAATGCCACGCCTGGATTCAAGCAAGTCAGAGAAAGGGTGACACTTAAGAGTATCTTTTTGATAGCCGTTAAAGAATTGGAAGAGGGTTTGATAAAGTTAGTGATTGAAGTAGTAAGCATAGTTAGCTTCGTTTTGGTGACTAAAAACACAGTAAATGATGGCTAAATCAAAAAAAATGGGATGTAAATAAATAAAAAGAAATTTGAGAAATTATCTTCTCAAGTCGTATGCCCAATAAGCGGTGCTGAGTTTGAGAGTGTCATCACAAGAGTAATTGGCAGCAATAATTCTTAGTCCTCTTAATTTATCTATAAATCTTTCGTAGGGTGTGGACTTTAAGCTTTTATCTAATAGCGTCCAGGTTCGGGCTTGGGAATGATATTGAAATTTACCGTAAGCTATTGCTAGTTTAATCATGTCCCAATTAATTGCTCTTTGTTGCAAGCGTCGGTTAAAGTGATTGTGGTCTTTCGCACAACAAAAAATTTCGATTCGGGGTAGATTGTTGATGATGTCATCGGAACTAATTAATTGACTGAGTTCCTTTTGGAATTTCATGGATTTTACCTTGCTTTATTCAACTGAAGGCATGGTAAAACCTCTCCAAAATAAAGGTAAATTGGAGATAAATAAAAATTTTAATTCTCCCAGTAGAAGCGCAATTAAACCATCTTCTACTTCTAAACCAACTTTTTGCGCGGGTTGGGCAATAATTTGACGATATTGTTGATCTTCGAGACGACAAGATGGGACTAATACTTGATATCTTGTAATTAAAGGGGCTAATTCGCTCATTTCCAAGCATTCATCAAGAAAATCACTTCTGAGAGTGATAATTACTTTGAAATAGTCCCTAGCTTTTTTGATTGCACCTAAAATAAGAATGAGAAAATTAACACGGTCTGTTTTTGCTGTTAGGGTAAACAACTCTTCAAACTGGTCAATTACTAACACCGATACTGATTTAGGTTGTTGGTGCAACCATGACACTAAAGCATCAACTCCTAAATGTAGAACTCCTTCTAAAAACTCTGGGTTATCTGATGCTAATGTTTTTGCTAAAGCAGCTACAGGGTTATCTCCTGGAAAAATGACCCAAGATTGACATGATTTATACTGTTCTAATTCAGAATCAAATAACCCTTCTGTTAATAGCTGGGGTATAACTCCCGCCCTAACTACAGAAGATTTCCCACTACCCGAAGCCCCTATTAGGGCTAAGAATGAAGTAGATTGCAATTTCTGGATAATTTCTGCAATTAATTCTTCTCGACCGTGAAAAAAGTAAGCATCATCTTGGGTAAAAGCTTCTAAACTTTTATAAGGACAAACATCGATTTCAAATATCTCATCATAGGAACGTTGTACTTCTACTGAGAGAATTTCCATCACTTCAGTAGAACCCGATAACCACAGTTTTAAATTAATATCTGTTTGGGAATCGCGCCATTTTTGTAATTAGAGAATTAATTCCGAAACCCAAAATTCCCTTTCCGAGTCTCCTGCATTTTCTAAGATGGTTACTAATTGATGGAGGAACTTTCTGTTATTAGGTACAAAAGTAGTTACCGTAATCAAACACAGGGATATATCCTGACTGGGTTGCAAGATGTCAATAAAATTTTTAGTAGTCCCGCTTGTATCTAAAATATCAGCAATAATAATAATTTCTTTTACAGGGGAATCTTGTAACTGTTGACCAAGCCAGTTAAGATTGATTCTGGTTTCTTGATGGCAAATTAACTCGTATGTTTCTGGGTTAGTATATTCAATTGTTCCTGCTAAATACAACAGGACTGTTTTCTGATTTTCCTCCTGTAAATAACTAGCAATAATCTGCTGAAGGTTTTGCTTTTGCTGATCACGAACAAAACAATAATCAACTGTAAAGCTTCCTCTAGCTTGCAATATTCTACATAGGCGAATATCCGCTTCCGAAGAAGATAAATTATCGATAATTAAAGCTTTTCTCTGAGTAGAAGTAGTAGCTAATCCAATAATTAATTCCCCACTACCTCTAGCAATACGCTGAGGAGTTTGAGAAGCATTTGCAGGAAACCGATTTAGTTTTAATTTAGTAGATGATTCTCTTAAGATTCCACCCATCCCTTTAGAAAAATCATCTCCATCTACAAAATTTTTCTTATATTCAATAAATTTCTTACTAGTGCGTTCGACATACCTAAACAAGCCGTCTGCATCAATCTTACCTTCAGTGTTAGCTGCTTTTCCCTGTAAACCTTCAATGAGACAGTAGGTAAATAAGCCATGTTTTAATTCTGGAATTTCCCAAGAACGTTCTGTCTTATTGCAGGAAAGCATAGCATAAAAGTCTTGACTTTGTTCTGCTTGCTGTTCCAAGATTGTTAACAGTTGACCGGTAGGATTTTGTCGAATTGTGTTATCCTGTTGTTCTTGTTCTTGACAAGCATCTAACCAAACAAGTTGACGCCGTGCATCACATTGTCTGAGTTCGTTTAATAGAATATCTAACTTTAATCCCGTTCTTGTCAAATCTTCTAAACTTGTATCCGCCACACATAAAATTGGCCGGTTATTAGAATCGAGATAACCATGTCCTGAAAAGTAAAATAAAACTGTATCTTCTGGTTTAGCTAAACGAAACTGGTGGATACTGGTAATGATTTCTGATAAATTAGGAGGCTTGTTCCCGCCATCGTAAAGAGGAATAATTTCTGTTTTCTGAAACTTTTGAGTAGCTATTTTGAACGTTTCTGCTAACTCTTTACAGTCATTAGCACAGTATCGAAGGTCGGGAATTTGACTATCTTGGTAATGGTTTACTCCGACTAAAACTATCCAGAGTTTAGCCTGATCTAGTTCTAACTTTTGTTTGCTAGGATTACTTACTATTGCAGACATCTAAAACCTTCAATGCTTAGGTTAAATATTTAAAAATCAAGATTTCCTGACGAAAGTTTTGAGGTATCGGTTCGACTTCCCAAATCATATTGGTTTCAGGTGTTCAAGTCATATCTAAAAAAATATTTATACAGCCTTTTTTAGTTGTATAATCATACCTCACATAATTTGTCAATATTATTTTATTTTGAGAATAAAATAGAATTTTCACTATTAACTAAAATACTATAATCTGGTGTATTTTGTAAATCAAATTAAATAAAACGAGATAAATAAAAATAAATTTAAATAAATTCCGAAGATATTCTCAAGCTAATTTAAAATAATAATTAAATGTTTTTGGTTGAAAAAATGCCATCTTTAGAAAAAGAATATTTGGAATACGTAAGCGAACAAATTTTTCCTGGGAATGTACGTCCGGAGCTTCAGTATGGAACTTTTATTGGACGATTTAATACTAATAATTACTCACTCAAAAGTACTGAAATCGCTCAAGGATTAACCCAGATGCAAGGTAAAGATTACGCATCAGGAATTAATCAGCATATTAAAGAAGTAATAGAAAAAATATATCGTGGATTTCGAGATGAACTAGCTCAAGATGGTATTACCGAACAACAGCTTGGCTTGGGTAATCAAAAAGGAAACCCTGGTAGAAAAACATCTGACATAAAAAGTCCTTGGCAGATTGCTTATGAATGGTTATGGGACATAAAATATTCTCGTTGGCTACAAGACTATATTTGGGAAAATTGGAAACAAAGAGCGCAAACTAATGTAGAGTGGATACAGTTTTGCGATCGCTCGGTTGAATATGCTTCTAAAGGAATGAAAATTCCCCAAGCCTTGCCTAAAGAGATTATTCCGATTAATACTCCGTTGAGCTTAAAAATCAATCTCGATAATCCAGGAAGTTATCTACTGTTGTTCAATCGGGGGTTAGATGCCCAAGGCAATACAACTAAATATCTAGTTACACCTTCTCAAGCTTTTGCTCCTAGCTATCAACTCATGGAGAAAAGCACCTTGATACCTTTACAAAATGCCATGTGCGAAGATATTCAGTTTGATAGCGTTGGCAAAGAAGAATATATCGGGATTGTCATTGATAAAGCTTTAAACTTACCTTGGCTGAATCCCAACCCAGAGAATCCTGTTTTGGAATGGCAAGGTAAGCATTTAGAACAAGTATGGGAACAGCTACACGCTCAAGATAACTGGCGAGTTTTCTATCGAGATTTTAATGTCGTATCTGTAAATCTTTAGTTGATAGAGAGCGAAGCTGATCGGATGTAAATTAAAGTAAATAAAAATTAACGACAGTCAGCAACATAAGTGGCACAGCTAGAGCGAAAATACAGTTGGGGAAACTGATGATTTAAGTATCTTAGCTGCATTGCTACTACTTATGTCATCCCCACTCGATCGCCCACTCAAAATTGAAATTAGGCTGCCATCCTACCATCCGCAGTTACTGCAAGGACTCGATACCTGGTTACGCTTGGGTTTGATATCTGATGCCCAAGTTAGGCAACTGTGTCGAGAATATCTTGTTTGCAAAGTAGTATTGGAATCTCAGATTCAACCTGAACCAGAGAAAGCAACTGTCACATCTACATCTGTAGAACCTGTAACTGCTAGCAGACTTCAGCCACCACCAGAACCAGTAAAACCGAATTTTGCAACAGAAATATTGCAGTCACTTCTATCAGAATTAAGTGTGCGTTGGCTGCTATTTTTGGGTGTATTTCTAGTAGTGCTGTCTTCTGGAGTACTTGCAGCTAGTCAGTGGGAAAGATTTCCTGCATCAGGACAGTATGGGGTTTTGTTTGCTTATACCCTGAGTTTTGGGGGAATGAGTTTGTGGACAGCCAAGCAAAGTAATTTAAGACTGACGGCACAGACATTATTAATTGTCACGCTTTTGTTAGTGCCAATAAATTTTTGGGCGATGGATCGCTTTGGGTTGTGGCAGAATCTTGTGAATTGGATTGTAGTAGCGATCGCTTCTATTTGTCTAACTGCGATTACAGTTTTGATCGGCAAAAGTCGCCTATTTGCTGCCAATTTAGCAAATCAAAAATTATTTCTAATAAATATTCTCGGCTTAAGTTATCTGCACTGGGGCTGGAATTTACCAACATTTCCCTTAATAGCCCTTTATCTCGCAGTTGTAGGAACAACTCTCATTACGGTTTATCAAACTCGTTTGCTATCACGACAAACAGATAGACAAAGTGGTAACGGCATTAGTTTATCTGCTTTGGTTGTGGTTTATGCCTTGCTGGTATTGTTAGTCAGGGGAATTTTTATTCAGCACCTAGATGTGAGGCAGTTGGGGTTAGCTGTTGGTATTTGCGGCTCGCTGCTAACTTGGTTGGCACAGCAACAAGTTAATCGTCATAGGTCGTTCATATTAATAGATAGGGAGGTGGGGAGGTTGGGAGATGGGGAGAATTCAACCCATCACCCCATCACCCCATCACCCCATCACCCTACCTCGACATTGCCTTGGCAACTAATCGGTGGTATATTATTATTCCTCGGTTGGTTGGTTTCGGTAGCATCTCATCCTGGGCAAGCAATAGCTGTAAGTGGCTTGGGTTTGTGGTTTTTCGCCCGTCGTTTGCAACTATATAACTACAAGCGTGACTTTGTAGCTATTTTTGCAATCGGTTTGCAGGCAATTTGGCTAGGTTGGCGGTTAGTACCTGATGCTTTACAACAAAGGGTGATCGCCACAGCAACCCAACTCACCAACTCTCAAAATGAAGCTTGGGCTTTACTCAGTATCGCTTTATTTCCCTATGTAATTTTGATGGTGGTGCTGACAGACAAGCTACACCACGTCGGTAGAAGAGAAATAGCTAAGTTTGGCGAAAAGTTAACATTGGGTTTTGCTTCTGCCTTAACCGTGATTGCTTTAGTGAACCCAGCATTGCGATCGCTAAATCTAATCCTTTCCACAATCACTTTAGCAGTTGTCACCCAACGCCGCCCCACTCCCCCCACCTCGCCAACCCTGATATATCTCACTCACATCACGGGAGTACTAACACTTTGTTCCATCATTGATTGGTTGTTCCCAAATCTGAATAATGAAATTTGGGCAACGATTTTGTTAGTCATGATGGTAGCCGAGTGGCTATTTAGTCTTGGTGAAGGTTGGTGGCGACGTAGTGCTTGGTATATTGGTTTGGGACTAGCTGTGATTAGCTTTTACCTATTTTGGGTAAATGCTGAATCTGCCTGGAGAAACTACGCTGTCAATAATGCGAGTTGGGGGATAGCTTGGTTAATTACTCCCTTAACTCTTACAGGTGTTGCTAGTCGCAGTTCCGGAGAACGACGCAATCTCAGCGTGATTTTGAGTGTGATCGGTTTAGGAATTATCCAGTTACTAACTTTACCGCTAGCCAGAGTGAGATTAATCGCTTTGGCAGTTGCTGCGGCTTTGATGTTTGTAAATACTAGTTTTTTAAGACACAAAACTTATGCGGTAATTACAGTCGGTTTTGTTTTGAGTGCGATCGCCGCCTTGCTGTGGGAAGGTGTACCAGGTTTGCCGAATTTATCAGCACAGGGGTGGTTTGTAGTTGGGGCAATAACTATTCTAGGATTATGGCTAACTCGCACAGCACTGCAACATAGAGGTAACGAATTAGCAAGTATATATAAAGTTGCCACAGACAGATGGGCGATCGCATTAACTGGTGTAGAGTTATTGAGTTTGACACTGCACTGTGTCTGGGTTTACCAGCGTATTGCAACTCCTGGATTGTTGTATGTAGTTGCTAATGTGATTATTCTGGCAGCCATTATTTATCGTAGTTGGCGACAACCAACAAATTCTGCCTTTTATGGCATTGGTTGGTGTTTAGAATTATTAATTGCCGAGTTGCTGGCTTTTGGCGATCGCTCTATTATGCAAATTGCGATCGCCAATATCGCCTTGGGTTTATTTTCTCAACTATTTGGGGAATGGTGGCAACGCAGACACCGCCTAGAAAGATTGCCTAGCAGCTTTCACATTCTCCCGCTTATTTATGCAGGCTTCAGTTTACTGCTGCGCTTGAACACCTTTACAGAGTGGACAGGTTTGGCTTCTTTGAGTGTAGCTGTAATTGTGATTGGAGTCGGGCGACGGCGGCAAGAATTTAAACCCCTAGTTTACTTGGGAATTCTGGGTATATCAATTTCTGCCTATGAACTGTTGTTCTATCAAATGCTGCAAGCTGCGGGGGGTGCATGGGGCGATGGTTTAATTGCCATGTCAGCTTTAGGCACAACTATTATGTATGCCTATCGTATATTGTCACCTTGGCTGGTCAATTATTTACGACTGACACCACAAGAATTAAAAGTGATTGCCCATTTGCATTGGGCTTGGAGTAGCTTTTTATTGATAGTAGCTATAACTGCACCCATCCAAGTTAACCGCCTCTTGGGTTTAGGAACAGGCATATTTTTGATTCGTTACGCCATCTTTCAGGGAAGATTCCCACAGCACAGAGAAAACAACAGTAACTTTGCCTCAGTCGTTACACCCGATGAAATCTGGGTTTACCTGGGGTTATTAGAAGTAGCTGCCATGAGGATATTTTGGCGAGAAACGGCTGTGGGACAATGGTTTGCTGGACCGTTAGTACCTTGGAATGCTGCGATCGCTTGTATCGTTGCCTATTTCCTGTATATTTTACCTTGGGAAACCTGGGGCTGGTCAAAAAGACCTTGGCAAAGAGCCGCCTACATCATACCACTAATACTTTTATGGGAAACCAGACTACAAATTCATCCAATTGCTTTGCTGCTAACAGCCGGATTTTACGCTTTCCTTGGCATATTTAGCAATCAATTCCGTGTCACCTACATCAGTGTGGCGTTGATTGATTGGGCTATTTTCCGTTGGTTTGCTGTCTTGGGTTTGAATGATAGTTTATGGTATGTGACAGTAATCGGCTTATCTCTACTATATGTTGCCCAATTTGATCCCCAACTAAGACAACCAGACATGAAAGCCAGCCGTCACTACTGGCGACTGCTGAGTAGCGGCTTAATTTGCGGATGGGCGATTTTATTTCATCAAGATACAGCCTTAATACCAGGAATATTCAGTCTCATCGCTATCTTTGCAGGCTTAGGTTTGCGAGTGCGGGCTTTTCTGTATGTTGGCACAGCTACCTTTTTGATTACTGCTTTTTATCAGTTAGTGCTTTTTAGCTTGCGCTACTCATTTTTTAAATGGATTATTGGCTTAGTAGTGGGTATCATCTTCATTTCCATCGCCGCCAACTTTGAAACTCATCGCGCCCAGTTAAATTCCCTACTCCGCAATACAAGCGATAAATTTCAAGATTGGCAGTAAGTAGTACTCAACCATATTGATTTTGAATTTTGATAGGCTGCGAGATCCCCGACTTTTGAAAAAAAGTCGGGGATCTCACCCCTCGCAACCCCTCAGAACTGATATGGTCGAGTAGTAAGTGAGTAAACTTATAACTGCTGCATCAAATCAAACATCAAGTAAAATCAAAAGCTGTGCCACAAACCTCATCTGATCGAACAACGTAAAAACAGATACGATATTTTATCCCTTGTTCCAAAGCTTTCCCAGTATCTTCTTTGAACTCATCAACCAACCACCCGAAACTGCGATCGCCTACCAATTTTCATCGGTTGAAGTCAAACAACTTGCTTTCCGTATCGATGGGGTATTTCTCCCTAAAAGTAATATTTCATCTTGAAAAGTCGGAAGGAGATTAAGCAAATGTTGGGATTAAGCGAGTTAAAGCAAACCAAAGTATATCAAGAAGCCAAGTTATACCAATTCGCCAAAAGAATGCGACAGATAGGCCACCTTGTAGAGACGCGATGAATCGCGTCTTTATCCAAGGATGTGTTGCAATCATTAATTGAATTGGTATTAGAAGGTAAGTTAGAAGCAGTTCCTTTTATGTTGAGCTTAGGTGCAACTGTAGAACAAATAGCGGAGGCACTAAAGTTAGATATAGAGTCAGTAAGACAGGTAGCAGAATCTACAAAAACAATACAGGAAAAAATAGCGAGTCGGACACTGCTAAATAATTCATCTTTGCTTATTCGTCTCTACATTCAGAATAGGCTTTTGAACTTGGGGTAAAAAATTCTTAGCCCAAATGTTAGTTTTTTAGAGGCACTGGGTATTCTCTTAACAGGAGGCTTGTCGGTACTTAAGTATTTACCGCAGTGACTGTTGAAATATGGCTGGTTCTGGAGAAGAATACGTAATTGCCCGACAAAAGAAAATTGAGCGATTCAAGAAGATTTTAACCTGGGTGTCAATTGTATCTTTTGTTGGTTCAGGAGCATTTGCCATCGTTCCTACACTGGAGAATGCTACTCAAAATTCCCAACCCAAAACCGATTCTATTGAGGTTTCATTGCAGCAACAAAGTAAGGGTTTTGAGGTGGTATTGCAGCGAGAACCAGAAAATCGAACTGCATTGGAGGGGTTAGTAAAAACACGGATACAGTTAGGAGATCTCAAGGGCGCAGTTGCACCTTTGGAAAAGTTAGTGAAATTGAATCCAGAACGCCAAGATTACAAAGATGCGTTGGATGGCTTGAAAAAGCAAGTGGATAACAAAGAAAAAGCTAAATAATCATACGTAATTAACTGCTATCTAAATGCTTTTAATCAAGTATTCAAATCAAACAACATAACACAATTGTTTTAGAAGTATAATAACTCAAATATAAGTAACCAAATGTATTTACTATCTCTACATCAACTTGCAAGAGTTCAAATTACAACCTCTAAACATATACATAAAATGGGAATAAATACAATTAATCACTTCTTGGAATTGGATGAAATAAATTTCTTAAGTTCTCAGTCTATATCAAAAGAAATTGCTAACTCATTTCAAAAATTACTATATAAATCAGAACAGAAAACTCTTAGAACGCGCCTGAAGCTAAAAGAGATTAATCTCATCATCTTTCCAAGCTGGTCACACTCAGAAGAAATACTTTATGAAGAGTTAACAAACATCATAATAAGTCTATCAAATCATCCTCAAAAAAATAAGATAACCTTGCTGATTGAAAATAGCGATATTTCTGACAAAGATGTAGAAATTTTCTTATATAGCATAGCTATGGATTTGATGATCAATAACGTTATTGTAATTGACAATGAATTACAAATTTCTCTAATTGGTAAATTGAACGAAATACAGTGGAAAGCATTAATTCCTTGTATTCAGGGTCGTGTTCCATTAGTAAACGAGAACAAGTTTGCTATCAACTCCATTGGTGTTGAAAATTTTATTGACTATGATTTGCATCAAATAGTTTGAAAAAATTACCAATACATAAATGCTATCTGATCAAGTTTTCATACCTTCTATATTTCCAATTTATGAAGGAACAAAAAGACCTTTTTGGTCTGTGATGATTCCCACCTACAACTGTGCCAACTATTTAATAGAAACCCTCAAAAGTGTTCTAGCACAAGATCCAGGGCCTGACCAAATGCAGATTGAGGTAGTAGATGATTACTCTACTAAAGATGATCCGGAAGCAATAGTTAGAGAAATAGGGAAAGGTCGAGTTTCTTTCTTCCGCCAACCTCAAAATATGGGGCCAATACCTAACTTTAATACTTGCATTCAACGCGCTAAAGGTCATTGGGTACATATTCTGCATGGTGATGACATGGTTTTACCAGGGTTTTATAGTCGTTTGCGGAAATCATTGGAAAAAGAACCCACAGTGGGAGCAGCTTTTTGTCGTCATATTTTTGTAGATGAGAATGGTGAATGGCAATGGTTATCTGTACTGGAAAGGGAAACTGCGGGTATTATTTATAACTGGATAGAACGCCTTGCTATTTCCCAGCGAATTGAAACACCTTCAATCGTAGTTAGACGCAGCGTTTATGAAAAATTGGGGGGATTTCATTTAGAATTATTTCACACTGCTGATTGGGAAATGTGGAAACGAATTGCAGTCCATTACCCAGTTTGGTTTGAAACACAGCCACTAGCATACTATCGCAGACATTCTGCTTCCCATACTTCTACATTAATAAGATCGGGTGCTAATATTGCTAACGCATTAAGAGCGATTGAAATATCTGAATCCTATTTGCCAAAAGCCTTTGCTACTCAATTATCCAATCAAGCTAGAAAAAATTATGCTTTCGTTGCTATTAGCACTGCTAGAAGAATGCTAGCAATGAGTGATATGGAAGCAGCAATAGCTCAGATTTGGTCAGGACTAAATTGTAGTGATTCTCCAGAAGTTATAAGTTCTTTAATTTCTCTCCTCAAATCAATTGATTCAGAAAAATTTTTAGTTGAACTATCTAATTACGCCGAGCAAAAGCAGGGAAATGAAACCAGCCAATCTGCATTAACTAAACTTTACCAAGCATTAGAAGAAGAACCCAGTGATTTAAAAACTACATCTCCAACAATTGTTTTTGATGGTGTAGCTTTCCAAATCTTAGAAAAAGCAGGGATTACACGGGTATGGACTAACTTGCTTGAGGAGTGGATCAAGAATGGATTTGCCAAATACATTATTTTACTGGATCGAGCGGGAACTGCACCTCATCTTTCTGGTATTCGCTATATCAACTTCCCAGCTTATGGCTATGGTAATACAGAAGGCGATCGCGAAATGCTACAGCAGATATGCGATCAATTTGGTGCTGACTTATTCATTTCCAGTTACTACACAACTCCAATTTCCACACCATCCGTATTCTTAGCACATGACATGATTCCAGAAGCTATAGGCTGGAATCTCAATCTTTCTGTTTGGCGAAATAAGCACCACAGTATTCGACATGCAGCTATTCATATTGCAGTTTCTGAAAACACAGCGCAGGATCTAGTTAAGTTTTTCCCACACATTTCCTTAGAGTCGGTAATAGTTGCTAAAAATGGAGTTGATGCTCAAATATTTTCACCAGCTAGTTCTGAAGATATTAGTTCGTTTAAGAAAAAATATGGAATTATCAAACCATATTTTATGTTGGTTGGAATAGATGATAATCGTAAAAATAGAATTTTATTTTTTAAGGCTTTCTCCCAACTTAGTAATAGAGAAGGATTTGAAATTGTCTGTACAGGAAGTGATTCATTATTAAATCCAGAATTGAGAAATTACACATCAGGTAGTGTAGTTCATATCTTAGAACTTGAGGATGAAGAATTAGCAACAGCTTATTCTGGTGCTGTTGCACTAGTTTATCCATCTAAATATGAAGGATTTGGTTTACCTATTTTGGAAGCAATGGCATGTGGTTGTCCAGTGATCACCTGTCCTAATGGTTCTATACCAGAAGTTGCGGGAGAAGCTGCAATATATGTGAATCACGAAAATGCTGATGAACTAGCAGATGCACTTGGTGAAGTACAAAAACCCAGTATTCGTAAATCAGTAATTGCTGCTGGTTTAAAACGAGTAAAACAGTTTTCTTGGTCGCAAATGGCAAACACTGTAAGTTCTGCCTTAATTGATGCAACTTTGCTGCCTTTAAAACTTAAGGATAATAATCTCATTATTTTTCCAGATTGGTTACAGCCAGAAGAAAAAATAGGTTGGGAATTACAAGCAGTAATCAAAGCGATCGCAACTCATTCTGAAAATAGAAGTATAACTTTGCTAGTTACAACTAGCAACATTTCATACGACGATGCAGAACTATTTTTATCTAGTGTAACGATGAACTTACTCATGGAAGAAGATTTAGATCTCAGCCAAGGGCCAGAAATTTCTTTAGTAAGTGAACTGGGTGAAATACAGTGGCAAGCTTTGCTTTCTCACATCCAAGCCAGAATAATTTTGTCCTATGAAGATAAAGATGTGATCGCACAAATTAGAGCAGAAAATTTAACGTCTTACAATCTAGAATTTAGTTTGTAGTAAGCACTTTAGAGCTTATTAAATTTTTAAGTGCTAAAACATTCACTACAAACATATTTATATATTTAATTTTCAGCTATGGACTCTCAAAAATTTATTACTCATTTACCTAAACTGTATTATAACTGGGGTAAAGATTCTGTATCTGTCAAATCGCATCAATTTCAGCAATTAATTGAGCAAGCTAAAGGTACAACTACAGTAAATATTATGCAATTGCTCAACTTTGCAGTTGAATGCATGGACAATAAAGAAATTTATTGTGAAGTTGGTTGCTGCCAAGGTACAAATTTAATTGCTGCACTTCATAACCATCTCCAAAAAATGGCTTATGCAATAGATGATTTTTCTCAATATAACAATAGTGATGAAATAATTGAAAAAATAAATTATAACTTATCAGTATTTGGTTTAGATGAGCAAGTTGTGATTTGTAATCAAGATTTTGAAGATTTTTTTTACGAACTCAGAGAATTTGAAACTGAAAATAAAATAGGTATCTATTTTTCTAGCGCCACAAATGATTATAGAGAGCAAATATTAGGACTACTTTTAGTTAAACCTTTTCTTGCAAATCAAGCTTTAATTATTGTTGGTAATAGTAACAACAGTGGTGTGCAGCAAGCGAACTGGGACTTTATCGCTGGTCATCCTCAATGCCAAATGCTGCTAGACTTGCCTACGCCAGAAGAAAACCATAATACGTTTTGGAATGGTATCCAAGTTTTAAGCTGGGATATCGACAGGGAATATAACTATGATTTTTCCTTGATTAAAGAGCGTCAAAATAAAGTATTTATTCAAGAACTACATAACTGGCAGTTAGAGTTTGAAAATCAGAAAAAAGAATTTAATAATTTAAAAAGAGAAGCAATTGCATTACACAATTATGGCTGTTTTGAAGAAGCTGAAAATAAATATAAGCAATTATTAGAGTGGAACCATAATCAGGCAGATATTTGGCTAAATCTGGGAAGTTTATATTACACCACAAATAGATACCAACAAGCACTGAATTCTTTACTTAAATCCATAGAACTGCAACCATCACAAGCTGTACATTATTACACTATGGGAGTGGTACTAGAAAAAATAGGTGCTATTTCCCATGCAATTGAAGCATATCAACATGCAATTGCTTTAGAACCAGAAGCAATTGATCCCTACAACAATTTAGGAAATATTTTACTAGGACAAGGAAAAGTAGACGAAGCAGAGTCAATTTACCGACAAGCGATCGCAGCAAATCCCAAGCATTTTGGTGCCTATCTTAACCTGGGTAACGTACTCATGGAACGACAGCAAATAGATGAGGCTGTAGCAATCTATGAACAAGCTCTGCATTTAAAACCCCGCAATTCTGATATTCTTTATAACTTAGCAGTGGCATTAGAAGCGAAAAAAGATCCCGCTGAAGCTGCACGTTACTATGGTTATGCCTATTATCGCCAAGGAGAATATCAAGAAGCAATTAATCAGTATCAGCAATTTCTCAAATATAAAACAGGGGATGAGTTTTTTTATATTGCTTTAGCTGAATGCTATCAAGGTTTAAATCAAGCTCAAGAAGCCCTTCAAACTTATCAGCAAGGTTTACAACTCTATCCCAAATCACCGGAAATATTTTTATCTCTGGCTTTAGCATTACAAGAATTTGGACGTACAGAAGAAGCGATCGCAGTTGTTAATGAAGCCTCGAAAATACTACCGAATATATTGACTTTTAAGTTAGAAAAACAACGTATACTACCAATATTATATGACCATCCAGCAGAAATATATAATTACAGGCAGCGTTTTACCCAAGGTTTAGAAGAATTAATTCAGCAGACATCTTTAGATACTCCCGAAGCCAGAAAAAGTGCTTTAAAGGGTATCGGTATAAAAACAAATTTTTACTTACAATATCAATGCAAAAATGATATAGACCTACAAAAAAAATATGGTCAGTTTGTGCATAAAGTCATGGCTGCTAACTATCCTGAATGGGTTAGTACTGTGCCAATGCCATCTTTAGAAAAAGGAGAAAAAATACGCGTTGGCTATGCTTCTTATTATTTAAGGAGCCATAATGGTGCTAGATGGGCATTAGGATGGATAAAAAATCATAACAGACAAGACATTGAAATTTATTGTTACCATACAAGCCCAATTGTAGATAAAATTACTCAACAATTTCAATTATCTAGTGATTTTTTCCATCACATACCAGAAGATTTAGAAGCAGTATGTCATCAAATAATAGCAGATAAATTACACATACTAATTTTTCCAGACATTGGCATGGCTCCCCTCACAACTCAGATAGCAGGATTACGACTTGCTCCTGTTCAGTGTACAGCATGGGGACATCCCGTTACTTCTGGTTTACCAACGATTGATTATTATTTATCTAGTGATTTGATGGAGCCAGCAAACGCCCAAGAACACTATTCAGAGCAATTAATTCGCTTGCCTAATCTCGGTTTTTGCTATCCTAAACCAGTTATTCCGCAACCTAGCAAAACTCGTTCAGACTATCAATTACGCGATGATGCTGTAGTATATTTATCGTGTCAATCTTTATTTAAATATTTACCCCAATATGATTATATCTTTGCAGCAATTGCTGAAAAATTACCTCAAGCCCAATTTGCTTTTTTAGCTCACACTAGCATTCATATCACCGAAAAATTCCGCCAACGCTTACAAAAGGCTTTTGCTAAGTACGGCTTAAATAGTGAGGAATATTGTGTAATTGTACCTCGACAAAAAACATCAGGCTATTTAAATTTAAACTTAGTCTCAGATGTGTTTCTAGACACGTTTGATTGGAATGGAGGTAATTCTACATTAGAAGCGATCGCCTGCAATTTACCAATTGTAACTTGTCCAGGTGAATTTATGCGTGGTCGTCATTCCTGTGCCATTTTAGAAATGCTTGGTGTCACAGATACTATTGCTCAAAATGAAACTGAATATATAGAATTAGCTGTGAAGTTAGGGCTTGATCGGGAATGGAGAAATAGTATTGTTGAACGAATGATGCAGCGCCATTCCTATCTTTATAATGACAAAACTTGTGTAGAAGCCCTTGATAATTTCTTTCGATATGTAGTTAAAGAAAAGTCTGAGCGCTAAAGCACTCACTACGAACCAATGTACCTTTGCCACATCTCCTCGTAAGCTTCCTCCATATGACGGCTAAACCGTTCCCCATTCCATAAGGGTGCTGTGCGTCGCGACTGATACAGCACCCAAGCTATTTTTTGGCGTAATGCAGCATCTTTTCCTAAGCGCACACCCCACTCCACATATTCTTCATCTGTCCAAGCAATGCCTTCTGTCACACCAGCATTTACCATCATTGTGTAGCTATTACGAGCAGCAAATTGTTGTCCGACTCTTGTTACTAAAGGGATGCACATCCACAGAGTTTCTAATGTGGTGGTAGCTCCATTGTAGGGATAGGTATCTAAGACGACATCTGCAATACTCAAGTTAGCACGATGCACTGCTTCCAAAGGAACGTCTGGTAAAAACCGCAATTGTTTCCCACTTACTCCTTCTTCACTTGCAATTTGCCTAAAGAAATCTTTTGCTGCTTCTTCATTCGCAAATCCTTTAATTAAAAAATAACTATTTGGTACTTGTTTAATAATTTGCATTTGCAGTCGCACTGTATCAGGATGTCGTTTGTAATTACCTTGAGCGCTCAAATAAACAACTGCATCATCAGGAATATCTAAATGTTCACGACGTAAACTTGGTACACCCACCTCAAAACCATCTACTGCTATGTAAGTTTCAGGTAAACGCCAGATTTTTTCTTGATAGTAATTTTGGGCTGTTTCTGGTAAAACGTAGGGGTCGGCTATATAGTAATCTATTGTTGGTATACCTGAAGCATCCCAACCCAACCAAGTGACTTGAACGGGAGCAGGTTTTAGTGCTAATACCTCACAGCTAATATCCAATGTAATGCTGTCTAAATCAATCAAAATATCAATTTCATCCTGATAAATCTGCTCAGCAATTTCCCAGCTATTAGTTCCTAGTTTACGTGCTTGATCAACTTGATTAACATACCATTCTTGTAATGGATGATTCGTATCTTTATAGCTGACGAAATAACCATAAATTTCAAAGCGATCGCGATTATGATATTCAAACAACCATCGCGCTAGCCAGCCTACTGAATGTCTTTTTAAATAAGCCGATAGATATCCAACTTTTAACTTTTTTACTTGATTAGCAGAGCTTTTTTTTAATGCAATTTGTTGATGATATTTTTTCTTTAGCTGATCAGCACCATTTTGCAGACTCGATTGAAATAATTTCGCTATTTGATTGTGAATTAACCTATTACTTTCCGCCTCATTCCGCCAGTAAGGAAAGAAAAAAGTCGAAGTTAGCAGCCGACACATGTGAGGTTGATCGGTTAATATTGGTTGTTCTGCTATTAACGACAACATTAATGATTCATGTCGTTGTAAAACTGAGATTGCTTCTTGCCAATATCCTCCAGCTTGCATCAACCCACGTAGCACCATATGATTTGCTTGCACTTTATCAAGCAAATTTTCCATCAAGGAATAATACTGCTTGGCTATTTCTATACCTTGAGAATGCTTTCCAGAATTTTGATAACAAGCAGACAAATGTCTTAAAACTTCTGGATTTTTTGGATCTATAGCTAAACATAACTCTGCTAGCCGTGTTCCTTCCTCTGGTTGTTGCAGTGAATATGCAACTGTAACTGATGCCCTTAGTAAAAGACACAGTAATGGTAGGGGTGGAAGATGGGGTATACAAGCTGCTGCTAATTCCAAAGATACTGGTAACAAAGGTGATGCATCTAAAATATATTGCAGAATTTGCAGTAATAAATCTGCATCTAAATCTAGAGGTGGTTCCGCCTCTAGTAAAGAAATTAGTCCAAAATTAATTAGCTGCTCATTAGTTAAAGTTTCCTGCTTGATAGCCAGTTGAGTTAGATGTAATAAATTATTGATATCTGTAGGCTGAATTTCTTGGATGTGCTGTCGTATTAACCAAGCAGTGGAATAATCTGCTATTTCAAAACGCCGTTCGGCTTCTGTTTGCAGTACTTGTATTAATTCCAGTGTCCACTGTTCTACTTCTTCTGATTCGCCCTCTATCATAGCCATCAGCCAAGTAGTTTGGGCTTCCGCCTCTTGTTGTTGTAATAGCAATACTAGCCCTAAATGCCAATAGTGAGATTTGACATTTGGTTCTGCTGCAATAGCCTGTTCATACAGATTTTGAGCCTGATAGTAATCTCCCTGAATTAGATACTGATAACCTTGTTCGTGGTAATTGGTGTTATGAGTTAAAGAAACATCTAAAGTCATAGTTAATTTTTGGGCAACAAAGGGTTTTAGTCCTCTTTATAGGGGTGAAATAAAAAACCGCAGAGGCGCAGAGATCGCAGAGAAAGAGGAGGAGAGGATAAAATGAGAAGTTGGTTTACCTAGCAAAGTTTGTGTGGCAAAGTAATAGGTTTCTAACTTATGGTGATTTTTGATATGGTGTAAAATCTCAGTAAATGAAATAGCTGTATACAGCAGTAATTACACTAATATGTTAAAAAGTGAGTAGTAATCACTACTCACTATTCAATAAATATCTAACTCAAAAGGAAGGTTATTAATGCAATGCCTACTGAATGGTTTTCATTTGTTTGCTATTAATGCTAGGACAAGCTCCGTTAGCCGTACCCTCACCTACAGTTTCACCGTTTGCTGCTGCCGTTGTTGTGGCATCCACAGCTTCGCATAGCGTTACTAAGGTAATTGGTTCGTTGATGTTGTTCACTAATTGAGTTGAGGTATAGACAACACCAGCATAAGACTTCAGCTTAGCTGCTTTTGTTCTAGCTTTATTGGTGACAATTTCGCTTACATTATTGCTGCTAGCTTCGTATATGTAATTTTCGGTTTGAGTTTTGATACCAATACCCAGTTCCGAAATTGAAGTAGTGAATTTGTTGGCGTTTTCCAAATAAAATGCTTGCTGCGCCCTGTTTACAGCACCAACGTTTTGTTTTGCTTCTGATTGACGGGCTTTGCTGATTTGGTTGAGTAGTGAAGGTAACGCGATCGCTGCCAATACACCGATAATAATTACTACCACTAATAGTTCAATAAGTGTAAAACCTTCGTCATTCTTTTTCTTACGATTGTTGAGATGCTGGAGGAATTTGGCTTGCAGTTCTGGCTTGAGCATGGGTTTCTCCTTAAAGTGGGGATGTTATAGGTGATTACTGTGTTCTAAAAGTAACTTACCCACTTGCGATCGCTTTCATATCACTTTGGTAAAAAGTTTTTCTCGCCAGCGGGGAAAAGGGGTGAGGAACTCGGGGCCCCTGGTGGGGATTAGGGGTAGTGGGGGGAGTATGAGGAGTGTGAGGGGTGTGGGGGGGTGGGAGAGACAAGGGAGACAAGGGGGACGACTTGGGGGACATGGGAGAACACTAACAATCAACAACCAACAACCAACAACCAACTACTAACCACTGTACCGGCGTAGACGGGAAGCGGCTTCCCGAAGGGTAGCATTTGTACCAAGATATTTAGTTTTCAGCAAAGATACTCAGCCCATAGCTTCGCCCCTACTAACTACTAACCAAAATATTTGTTATGCTAGATTATACGTAGTCGTTATGAGTTTGTTTATCGCCATCATGACTAACCCAAAAGTAGAAAACGTGGTAATTATAGGTTCTGGCCCAGCGGGCTACACAGCTGCTATTTACGCGGGACGTGCCAACCTAAAACCAATTGTATTTGAGGGCTTCCAAGCCGGGGGTTTGCCTGGTGGACAGTTGATGACAACAACGGAAGTAGAAAACTTTCCTGGCTTTCCCAAAGGAATTACTGGACCAGAACTGATGGATTTAATGAAGGCTCAAGCGGAACGTTGGGGTGCTGAGCTATATACAGAAGACGTCATTGAAGTAGATTTAAAACAGCGTCCATTTACAGTCCGCTCAACAGAACGGGAATTTAAAACCCATAGTTTAATTATTGCCACAGGTGCAACAGCTAGGCGTTTGGGTTTAGCTAATGAGCATCAATTCTGGAGTCGGGGTATTTCTGCTTGTGCGATTTGCGATGGTGCTACGCCAATATTTCACGGTGCTGAATTAGCTGTGGTGGGTGGTGGCGACTCAGCAGCAGAAGAAGCAATTTATCTAACTAAATATGGTTCTAAGGTGAACTTGCTGGTACGCTCGGATAAGATGCGGGCTTCTAAAGCCATGCAAGACCGAGTTTTGAGTAATCCCAAAATCCATGTTCACTGGAACACCGAACCTGTAGACGTGTTTGGTAACGGTCACATGGAAGGGGTGAGAATTCGCAATAATAAAACTGGCGAAGAAAGTGAACTGCACGTTAAAGGACTATTCTACGCCATTGGTCACACTCCCAACACCTCCTTATTTAAAGGACAAATAGAACTCGATGAGGTAGGTTACATTGTCACCAAACCTGGTTCACCAGAAACAAGTGTAGAAGGTGTTTTTGCTGCTGGTGACGTGCAGGATCATGAATATCGTCAAGCAATCACCGCAGCCGGTAGTGGTTGTATGGCAGCGATGTTAGCAGAACGGTGGTTGTCTGCTCATGGTCTAATTCAGGAGTTCCATCAGGTAGTGCAAACTCCAGATAATGAATTACAGCCTCAGCCAGCTGCAAACAAAACTCCCACTGACGATGAATTTGATTTAAATGCAACACGTCATGAGGGAAGTTATTCTCTGCGGAAGCTTTTCCACGAAAGCGATCGCTTGATTGTTGTCAAATACGTCGCCCCCGGTTGTGGCCCTTGCCATACCCTCAAACCCATACTCAATAAAGTAGTAGATGAATTTGACGGCAAAATTCACTTTGTAGAAATTGATATCGACAAAGACCGAGAAATTGCTGAAAATGCGGGCATTACCGGAACTCCCACAGTTCAGTTCTTTAAGAATAAGGAACTGTTAAAAGAACTCAAAGGCGTGAAGCAAAAGAGCGAGTATCGACAGTTGATTGAAAGTTATTTGTAGCTGTAAACTCTGACAAAAAGAGATATTGGGTGATTACGAACACCGATGAACACCGATGAACACAGATAAATCATCGGTGTGTATCCGTGTGCATCTGTGTTCGCTTTCCCAAAACTATTGGACTATTGGTTATAAATCCCAGCCACAACAAAAATCAATATAATCACGAACACCGATGAACACCTATAAACACAGATAAATCATCGGTGTTCATCTGTGTGCATCTGTGTTCGATTCATAAAATAGAAATGAAGGTGCGTTACACTTCATTAACGCACCCCACTTTATGCTTGACAAAACAGCCCTCAAACCCCAACACTCATAACTCAAATCAGAATTTTGCAGACGCGTCATGGTGCGTCTTCCCCAAACCTATGACTGTTGTAAAAACTCAACCGCCAAGAATTTTAAATTTTCCTAAAAGTCCTAACCTCTCCCAAAAATTAATGGTTGTGGGTTTAGTGATTACTATTTTATTCATATTTTTAGCCTTATTTGCTCCTCTATTTCAGGCTTGGGGATGGCTACAAGACCCCACAGATTTTTTGAGTAACCCCATTCATAGTCCACCGTCAGCCAAACATTGGTTTGGTACTAGTCGTCTTGGTTATGATGTCTTCTCACGCACAATATTTGGCATCCAAGCAGCGTTGCAAGTAGTTTTGCTAGCAACAGCATTAAGTATGGTTGTGGGTGTGCCATTGGGAATGGTGAGTGGCTATGTTGGTGGTAAATTAGATAAAACCTTGCTGTTCTTGATGGATAGTATCTACACATTACCAGGGTTATTGCTTTCGGTAACACTAGCGTTTGTAGTGGGACGGGGGATATTGAATGCTGCGATCGCCATTAGTATTGCTTACATTCCCCAATATTACCGTGTAGTTCGCAATCATACGGTCAGTGTCAAAACAGAAGTATATATCGAAGCAGCCCAAGCGATCGGTGCTAACACCTGGCAAGTCCTTTCTCGCTACCTCTTTTTTAACGTCATTCAAAGCGTACCCGTACTCTTCACTCTCAACGCCGCCGATGCAATTTTAGTGTTAGGTGGTTTGGGATTTTTAGGTTTAGGATTACCCGAAGAAGTACCAGAATGGGGACGCGACTTAAAACAAGCTTTGGAAGCACTACCCACAGGCATTTGGTGGACTACTCTCTTCCCTGGCTTGGGTTTAACATTGATGGTTGTAGGGTTATCACTACTCGGTGAGGGGTTAAACGAATTTGTCAATCCGCGTTTGCGGAAAGAAAATGGAATCCGGAAATAGTCATTGGTTGTTTGTTGTTAGTTGTTTGTTGTTTGTTCCAACCAACAAGCAACAACTAACCAAGAACACTAGGTTCGATTTGCTATTCTGGAAATTTGTTGTAGTTTTTAGCGAGAGATTTGTGTGAACGATAAACTTTCTTTAGTTGCTGCCACGGCTGGCGGTTTTATGCTTTCCGTTGCTTTAGCTGGTATTTTAAGAGGTGGGCCAGTTACATCTTGGCAGGTGCAAGCAAATGTGGGTTCAACTCCAGTTATGTATGTAACTCGAACTACACCATATGCAAGTGAAATAATTCAAAAACATAGTAATGACAGATAGTTGTTTGTTGGTTGTTCGTTGATTGTTATTTGAATAACTAACCACTACAGATAGTTGTTTGTTGGTTGTTGTTCGTTGATTGTTGTTTGGACAACTAACCACTAACTACTAACTACTAACTACTAACCACTAACCACTAACCACTAACTAAAAAAGTGTAGTGACACCAGAAATAATTGGTATTGACTTGGGGGGAACAGCAATTAAGCTGGGACGGTTTACAGCTGATGGCACTTGCCTAAAATCCTTGACTGTAGCAACTCCTCAACCAGCAACCCCAAAAGCAGTTATAGCAACAATGGTAGATGCGATCGCCCAATTAGATCCACTCAGCCAGGCTGTTGCTATTGGTGTTGGTACTCCCGGTCCTGCGGATGCAACTAGGCGCATTGCCAAATTAGCTATTAACCTGCCAGGATGGGTTGATGTTCCTCTTGCCGACGCTTTAGAAGCGAAAATTGGCAAACCGACCATTCTTGATAATGATGCCAATTGTGCAGGTTTAGGAGAAGCTTGGCTAGGAACCGGTCGCCACTTTCAAAATTTCATTTTATTAACTTTGGGGACTGGCGTTGGTGGGGCAATTATTATTGATGGTAAATTATTTGTCGGACATTACGGTGCTGCTGGGGAGTTGGGTTTAATCACATTTAACCCAGATGGTCCCATGTGTAATAGTGGCAACAAGGGTTCATTAGAACAGCATGTTTCAATTACAGCAATTCGTCGCTGCACTGGGAAAGAACCATCAGAATTAAGCGTTTTGGCACAATCGGGAGATGCCGCCGCCTTAAAATTTTGGCAAGAATACGGTAGAAATTTAGGTATTGGTTTAACAAGTTTAATTTACGTACTGACACCACAAGCGATCATTATTGGTGGGGGTGTTAGTGCTAGCGCTAAGTTTTTTTTACCAGCTGCTAAAGCGGAAATTGAAAAACGAGTCTTACCCACATCTCGCGTAGATTTACAAATCTTGCCAGCCGCATTAGGGAATTCTGCGGGGATGCTGGGTGCAGCGAGGTTGGCGTGGGGGATGGTGGAGAGGGGGAGATGGGGAGATGGGGTGATGGGGTGATGGGGTGATGGGGGGCTAGGGGTCCCACTTTGTGGGGTTGGGGGGCAATGGGGAGTGTGAGGAGTGTGGGGAGTGTGGGGAGTGTGGGGAGTGGGCATTGGGCATGGGGAATTGGGCATTGGAAATAACTAACAACCAACCACTAACAACCACCAACCAACAACCAACAACCAACAACCAACCAACTTATTCAATTTTTTGCAAATCTTGTAGCACTTCAGCAGCAGATTGATAGCGATCGCTAAAGTGATAGCGTACCATTTTATCCAAAATTTCTGCTAGTTTCTCGCTTACTTTTACTCTATGACGCCATTCCACAGTACCAGTTTCAGGATGAGGATGAAGTTCGTGGGGTGGTATCCCGGTAAGTGCTTGAATGGCAATCATCCCCACAGCATAAATATCACTGGATAATCGCGGATGACCAGCAAATTGTTCTGGTGGTGCGTAACCGCGTGTGCCAATTGCTACTGTGGCTAATTCCGTTTGGTCAGCAGTTTGTGGTTGCATCATCTTCACTGCACCAAAATCAATTAGCACTAAGCGATTATCTGTATCGCATCTAATAATATTACTGGGTTTGATATCGCGATGAATCACACGATGTTCATGAACAAATGCTAATACTTCTAATATCCCTTTTAGCATCTCAATTACTTCAGATTCAGTTTTGGTATCGTAATGTGGTGGTAATTCCTCGCTAAGGGCATGTCCCGAAATATATTCTTGTACTAAATAGAATTCGTTATTCTCTTCAAAATATGCCAATAATTCTGGAATTTGATGATGCTTACCTAAAACTTCTAAAATTTCTGCTTCTGCATCAAATAATCTTCTGGCAACTTGCATAAATCTTGTATCTCGGCGGGCTGGCATGAGTTGTTTGACTACACAAATGGGATTGCCAGGGCGTTGGTTATCTTTTGCTAAATAAGTACAACCAAATCCACCCGAACCCAGTACTTTATGAATTTGATAACGCCCACCTAAAATAAAGTCACCAGTGGCTTTTTCTGTGTTATCAACTGTTGTCCCGGAATGAACGTGTTTATCATAAATACGTGTAGTTTCTTTTAAAAGTGTATTTAATTGTTCTATAGCTTCTTTTTGTTTTTCAACTTGTAAAACAATTATTTTCGTGTGTTGTTGAGTTTGGTAAGTACTGTAAGCCATAACACTAACACCACTCAACACCAAAGCCACAGCAGGCGGTATAACTGGCAACCACGCCCCTTGCAAAAATAGTAAATAGCAAACACCCACCAAGCTACCCAAAGACACACTACCAGCCAAACCTAGACGTAGGGGATATCGCAACTGCCATGCTAAAACACCACCCACTAGCGACCACCCCCACACCCAAACAGCTTCAGCCCAGTTTGGTAAGTACCAAATTAGGGGGCGATCGCTCAATGCTGTACTGATAATCTGACTTGCCACCTGTGCATGAATATAAACAGGTGCTATCCTTTGCGGATACTTCGCTGAACCACTGTAGGGTGTATAAAAGCCTGGATGAACACTACGGGCAGTAGTACCAATGATGACGAGACGGTCTTTGATCCAATTAGGGTCTACTTTGCCCTGTAAAACTTGTGTAAGAGTGACTTGTTTGGCAAACTCAGAAGGGTCACGGTAATTTAGTAGAATTTGATAACCTGCCGCATCTATGTTTTCATAGCTACCAGCATCTTTTGATAAACGCGGAAATAGACTTTTACCTATATAAAAATGGTTTAGATCAGTGAAATAAGATTTAATACCTTGTCTTTCTAGGTAATGAATTGCTAATAGGGCAGCAAAGGAAAATTGTGTTTTACATTTTTTATCATTGGAAGCAGCGAATAACAAACTGCGACGGACAATCACATCTTCATCGTCAGAAATTACATCACTAAAGCCGATTTGGTCAATGGGGAAATTTGGTGGTGGTGGAATTTCTGGGCTGCCCATACTGCTGAATGTGCAGTAAGTGATAATATTATCTAGATTTGAAAGACCAGTTCCTAAATTTTTCTGTTTGGAACGATCAATACTTAACCCAATCACACGAGGTTGATAAGACTGGATTTTGACCAATAGCTGATTGATGATGTCATCTGGTAGGGAAAAATCTTGTG
This sequence comes from Fischerella muscicola PCC 7414, assembly GCF_000317205.1. Taxonomy (GTDB): domain Bacteria; phylum Cyanobacteriota; class Cyanobacteriia; order Cyanobacteriales; family Nostocaceae; genus Fischerella; species Fischerella muscicola. The sequence goes on from NZ_AJLK01000065.1 coordinate 41,848, forward strand.
ATCCTAAATCCTCTTCAGTGACAGTAACTAGTAACAGATGGGGATCTGGTGGTTCAGCTGGGCGTAGCCTGATCATTTGGTCGTAAGCGGCTAATTCCCAAGTCTGCAACCATTTCAGATGGCGAACTCCCAGCACTAAGATAGTAACTCCCACACTGGTTATAAAAATAGTTTGCAGCCAGTTGCGGCTGGTATTGTCCTGAGGACGTCTATCTTTTGTCGCTAAAGCGGTGCGGAGTTTCCTAAATAGTGTAATCACGGCTTGGTGGCTATAGGCCAAAATTGGTAGATGGTGCAAATAGGGAATAAGAAATTATCCCAAGTATTTATCAATGTAGCAATTAGTAGGTGGTTGCTGATTGTTGGCTATTTAAGACTTCACAGTCGTTGCACGTTATTTCGCAAATTCTCTATGACTTAACCGTTATAAAAGACTTACCCATGCTTCGTATTTTTTATATGAATTTGCACCTACAATCACCTCACCAGTTGAAAGAGTTGCGAGGTTTTTGACACCTAGATCAACGCCTACAATGCTTGTATTGTTTAAGTTCTGTTGCTCTACGTCAAACCGAAAACTGATAAACCATCTGTCAGATTGGCGAGAGATTGTACAAGACTTGATTAGGACTTGTGGCAGTCGTTCGTAAGTCTTGAGGATGCCAATCACAGGTACTTGAATCTTGTTGCTTCCAAGAATTTTAACTGTACCTTCTAACGTGAAAGAGTCGCGCTTGCCTTTCTTTTTAAACTTTGGAACACCCGCAGTTTGATTAAAATTTAGGAGGAGAAAACTGTGACAATCTGTTGTCGCGTTGGACTTTCGACAAATTGTCGTCCACAGTTTTGGCATTTGAAGCGTTGTTTTCTCTATCCTGCCAAAATATTATTTACTAATACCAATCCGCATTCTAAGTAAGTCGACGAGAAAAATTCAATGTATATAAGCCGCATCTGACGTTAGCACAAATCAAAAAAATAGCCACAAGCGACCATCCTCGCAGGCAACTTTTATTGGCTAATTGTCTATAATGCAGGAGTGGTGCCACGACACAAGTACCGCAGCTACCATCAATGGCTGGAGTGCGTCCTTGTAAATCAAGGATGCACAACAGAGGAGGTTATGACTATTGTGATCCCCTTTCATGCTTCGGGCTACCTTGTAAAATCTGGGAGAACCAGGGCAAGATTGGAGCGTGAGGGGTATGTATATGGAAGTGCATAACAGCTTAAAACGGATCGCAAGGATCATCGTCAATTTCTGCATCCCATCTGGCTGAGAGTACCTGCTCCATCATTGCTTCTATGGCGCTGACATTTAAGGAACGCTCATGTCGCTCTTGCATAGGAGTAGAAAGAGGAATCAGGCGCAGACAACTTCCTTCTTGTACTAAGTCAAAGTAAGTTTCTTTTTGTGGTGACTGTTTTAATTCCAAGTAATCAAAACTACAAACGTTCAGATAAAGGGCATGGTTAGCAACGAGGGTGGATCGTTGCGGGTTGGCAAATACTTCCATCACATTCCCTTCACCGTCGCTCTTGCATTCACCGTCTTGGGTGTAGGAATAGCGAACACGACCTAAATCTGTCAGTAATCGCCGCATATCGAGCTTGTTGACAACCACACCTGTATTGATGATGCATGGAGCTGGTATCTTGCTTTCGGGTAGATGGTGACTCATAATTCAATGGCTTTCGGAGTGTAGATGAAAACTACATAGCTAAACAGTCGATTATCCTTGCTGATTGACGCCTACTATTTAATAATTATCTAAATATTGATCAATTTTGTAGGGCGATCACCTAATTAGGCACAATAAATTATTTTTTGTTGACAAAACATCAGAAAAGCGGATTTTTATATACGTCTTCTTACCTATTGCTTTTTTGAGGCGTCCTAGTATATCTAGTTCATAATGGCTATTTTTTACATAATCTTAAAGTAGTTTTTTATACTAGTTAACAAATATTTTACTGAGATAAGCATAACAAAATTTTTGAGTGAAGTTACCCATACTGGTAAATCTTATTTAAATTTTTAAAGAGGAATTTAAGGTTTGTGCCGGAATTACGAGCGTCATTGTCACTTGTCATTTGAGTAACAACTAACAACTAGCGTAACTACTATGAGCAACAAGTGTCAGTGGTGGAAACAACTACTATTTGGTATCAGAAGTGCAGTTGTATTTTATACAATAATTCCTCTGCCATATATGTACGCTTGGAATTTCCAAGGAGTAGCCCGTTTTGCCCCTGTAATCGGACTAATGATTGGAGGAATTTTAGGGTTATTTGATGCTCTGATGATTTATTTAGGTGTGCCAGTACTAACCCGTAGTGCCTTGGTGGTATGTGCTTGGATTGCTATTACTGGAGGACTGCATTTAGATGGAGCAATGGATACTGCTGATGGGTTAGCTGTGGGTGATCCTAAGCGGAGGCTAGAAGTGATGGCAGATAGCGCAACAGGTGCATTTGGGGCAATGGCAGCGATCGCTTTGGTGTTACTTAAAACAACAGCACTCACAGATTTAGAACACAATCGTTGCTTAATTCTCATGGCAGCTGCTGGGTGGGGGCGCTGGGGGCAAATTATGGCAATAGCCCGCTACCCTTGCCTGAAACCCACTGGTAAGGGTGCTTTTCATAAACAGGCTATTCGTTCATACAAAGACTGGCTACCAACCCTATTTTTATTAATAGCTGTGAGTGGTTGGCAAATTTTTCTCAACCGACATCAAATATTTTTTGCCACAACAATGATACTTGCTGGAATTGCGATCGCAACAAGTGTTGGAGCCTGGTTTAATCACAAACTAGGCGGGCATACTGGTGATACCTATGGTGCTGTTGTGGAATGGACAGAAGCTTTGTTTTTATGCGTGATGACAGTATTGTGAAAGATTTTGGCTTTATTCTTACATTAAAGGAATATACACATCCTCAGAACTAGGGTTAAGGTAGGGACGCTGTAAATCTATTCCCAAACGCGCAAAATGTTGGCAGATATTTTGTATTCTTTGTTGGGTAGAGTTTTGCCCTTTCTGCCAAGCTTCCAACAAGGCATTAGCAACAATTTGGCAACGATTTATACCAAAACTTTCTTGAACAACAAATTTTTGGGCTGGTTCTTCAGCTAAACTCAACCCTGGTGCTAAATATTTGGTAAATAAGGGAATTTCTGAATGAAAATGAGATTGCTGTTGTTTATACACAGCTTGTAAAACTTCTCGCACTACCCAATAGTTGTGGCGTTCAAAGTAAAGAACCGCTGAATCAAAGCGTCTATAAGCAGAGGGATTATACGGAACTTGAAAGCTAAATGCAATACCAGCAGCATTTAGCTGTGATGTCAAGTTCTCCATGAGAGCGATCGCTCCGGTTGGAGTTAAATTAAAGTAGATCCGTCCTTCTCCCAAATCGCTATCAGGATTCTCTCCTAGTTTTTGGGCAACATTACTAACTGCGATGTAGCAACCATTTTGCAAGCGATTTTTTGGCATCCAAATGTTGATCAAATCGCCAACCCGAACAGATCGGATCATTGGTTCTAGATGGCGTTCGCTTTCAATATGTAATGTTAAACCGCCTTTACTCACGGCTAAACTGCCATCTGGTTCGCGTCGCAATACCTGCCAACCAGGATCATAATAACCAGTACCGTGATTGTGAGAGTGCAATTGCTCATATAATTGCCAATCAATCCCCAGGACGGAATTATTTTCTAAACTTTTGTGGGGTAAAAAATTGCTAGGTTCAGCATTTACTGCTAAAACACTTTGCAAAGAGCCATTGTAATAAATACCGTAGATAAAATTTCTGAGTAATAAGGTGAGATATTTATACTGTATTGCTTGAGAATGTTTCTGAAATCTTTGTACCAATTGACTTGGCAAAGCAAAAGACTGATAGTTGGGATGGTAAATGCAAAAGTTAGCCTCAATCTGAATATTGTCGGCAATATCGAGTAGAGAATTTTGTAGATGCTGGTCAGAACAATCTAGCATGACTTTAAATTTCCCCGTCTACCTCTTTTTTCATCAACACCCACGCAAACGGGTTTTACTGTAATAAATTCGGACTAAATTCTGTTCTTTTTCAGTTTGGGGATGTTTGGTAAATTTCACAAAAGGTTTGATAATTTCTGACTCGGAGATTCCAAAAACTGTCATTATAGATTCTTGTGGTCGTGTAAGTAGGCTTTTGGCAACTTGTAGCGTTACAATGCCGCTGTTATCAAAATATTTCCGGTTTTGAATTGTTGCTTGCAACTGATGAATTAGCATCAAGCCAGTATATTGCACTATTCGCTGGATGAAGTCGCAATGATATTCCAGAATGCTGGGAAAAGCATCGAGATAAGCTTGAACTAAGGCAACTATAGAAGGGTGAAGAATTTCTAGTGGTGTTGCTGCCAATTCTAGAGATTCTTCTAACTTGATGGACGGATCTACCACCAAACTTTCTAACCAAATTCTCAAATAGCTGGCTAATAAGGTTCCTAAATCAAATGCTGGATCTCCCCAACTGCAAGTTTTCCAGTCAATGATACGGATCAGGCAGTTATCTAGTTGTTCCCACCGAGAATGCACCAAGATGTTTTCTAATTTGAGATCGTTGTGAGTTAAGCAGCAAGGTTGCCATAGAGATGCTAATTCTGCGATCGCTGCTTCTAAACTTTCATAGCGTTGATAAAGAACATAAAACTTGAGTGCATCAGTAGGAACACTACCAAAAATCTCGGAACTAAATGACTCTATTCCTTGCACTGGATTGTAAAACTGATAGCGAAATTGCCCTTGGGGAGCAGTTGCCATAAAATCACGATACTCACGCTGATTAAATGTAGCGCGATGCAGCACACCCAAGCTAGCACCAATGGCAGTGGCAATTTCTGGCGGGTAAATATCGTTTTGTTGATAGAAATTCTCTAATTCAAAATATTCCGTTAGATAGTTGCGAACTAGTATCGATTGCTCTTCATCAAAATGAAGTAATGATGATCCGATTTCCGCAATGTTTCCTAAGACTGGAAACTGCTGCAACAACTGATGAAATAACCATTCATTAAACAATTCCTGGGGAATACCATTATGCTCTATATGACGTTCCTGCTTTACTAAAAATTTGCGATCGCTTCCCACATTTACCAGTAAATTTATATTTTTCTTTTGACTTCCTACTAGTTCACAGTCTGCAACAACATCATCCTCTAAACTACATAGTCCTAAGTTTTCCAGATGCTCGATCAGATGATGATTTGGAGAATGCAGTGAAAATACCATATATTATTTCCTAACTCGTAAAACTGCTTAGAGAAGTAGCTATCTTGTTATTCGCTTGGTTTAAGTAGTATTAGCTAAGTAGTAAAAACGCGTGAGTAAGAATATTGTTTGTTACTATCTACTAATATCCTATATTGTCAATAAAAACTTGCCAAAATGGCAATGCAGCCTTTACTCACCTTTAAATTTTGCTTCTTGAAAAATTTAAAATTTTAAATTCTTTGAATGATATCTAGTTGATATTTGCCGGTTATGGATAGTAATTTATTGATCAATCACTACTGTACATATAGGTCTAGAAGTTAAATTTTTAAATCTCAATCACCAAATGTACACTCAAACCCACTCCTATGCTCAAGCTAATACTGCTACCGAGTCAGTTAAATGTCTTTACAGACGTTATGGGTTCACGTCTGTAAAAAAGTCAAAATCTCTTTCTTCTAAGCTTTTGACTTATTTATTGTAAGCTGTCGGTTTATTGCCGCGATTCTGCACTAGGTTTAGTAATTATATTTTTAAGTTTCAATAAAGAGAGATTAACTGAAACTTACTTTAAAGAGCATTTGCTAGTACAGGAATTATTGCGTAGTTCCGGATGAACTTCAATTTTTTTGTAAATCTACTAGCTAGAATAGCTAATTAATAAATAAGTAATTACCCTTACACTATATTATTTTTGCATTACTGAACATTGATTTTGATTTCTTTTCATGCTTTTTAATAACCTGAATAAACATTGAAAAAAACAGATAAACAACTGGAGAAGGCAAGTTGCTTGATATTAAATACTTATTTTATAAAGAAATATTAATTCACCATAGAACCTTTCAGCAGTGTAGTAATTACTGAATCTATGGAAGAGAGTGGGAGGTGGGGAACTCGGGGCCCCCACTCCCTGTCGGTCGTGGGGATTAGGGGCAGTGGGGGGCTAGGGGTCCCCACTTTGTGGGGTTGGGGGGCAATGGGGAACTCGGGGTCCCCTCTGGGGATTAGGGGCGGTGGGGAGATGGGGGAGATAGGGGGTGTGAGGAGTGTGGGAGGTGTGAGGAGTGTGAGGAGTGGAAATAACAACTAATGACAAATGACAATTGACAATTGACCATTGACCATTGACAATGGCTCTATTCTTCTTGCCAATCCTGGGTGTCATTACTTTCCCAGTCGGCGGTATCTTTGTAGCTTTCTTGATTTCGATACAGTTCTGATTTTGTAGAGCGATTATACTGTCTGAGTGATTCTCTTTCTCTTGATTTTAGTGTTCCTTTTTGATTCATCAACAAGCGATCGCTTGTCCTTTTTGCAGGTTTAGAGCGGGTAAAACTTTTCCATGCTGCTTTGATGCCAACAAATACACTGCGCGTATTGATTTGAATATTTTGAGCCTGCTGTTTGGCGCTGTTCAAGCTTTGATCAACTTGTTTGACAACCCCAGAAGCACTTTTAACTCCTTCACTCACATCATCAGTCAACTCAGTAATTTCCAAGCCTGTCGTGCGAATAGCATCCAGAGTCGGTGGTAACTCTCGCGAGAGGGTATCAAATAACTTTTCAGCACTACGAGCAGCACGTGCTAACTCCTGCAAAGCTGGTATCGCCACCACCAAAACAGCAGTCAGACTGATGGCCACCAGGAGTATAGATAGTCCCAGCCAAAACAGCGGTTCACTCACAATTATGTCGTTTATTAGTTATCTACATGCTTGGGAAGAGAATCTGAGTCAGCCACGGTGCTACTAGTCGTAGTTTGCACGTCTGGTGGATTTTTCCGTTTCATTGCTTGGCTTTCCCGTTGACTAGCATCAATACCAGCTGCGATCGCTTCCCGTAGTCGTTCTAAAGTCTCATCCCAGTTTCGCAGTGCATTGGCAGACAGGCGATCAGCCTGAATCTGGACACTAGTTGATAAATCTTCTGCCAATTCTGGCAGTGCGTCAGCAGATTTTTTCAACAGTTTACGCGTTTCGCGGCCTGTACGCGGAGCCATAAGCAAACCAGTCAAAGCACCGATGGTTGCTCCTAGCATTAAACCGCCAATAAATTCTCCAGAACGGTTATTAGACATTTTACTCTTCTCTCCTTACACCCATTTTATGGGGTTTTCACGCCTTGCAAGCCCTGAATTATTTAACTTTTCTCGGAAAATACCAACGCCAGAATCTCTGTCCAACAGATAATATGCTATAAAATTGCTGCAATTGTTGAATTTGTAGCTCTAGCGCTTGGTTGGTTTGCCGCAGGTTATGAATACTCTGTCGGCTGATGTCAAGAGCCTGGGGTGCTGGAGAAAATAACATATGGCTGCAACGCTCAGCCAGAATAAACCAGTTAGTGAGCCTAGCTAGTTTCAACCGCAGTCGCCATATTCGCCAAGTGGCGTACAGTAAGATTAGCGAGATGAGCGTGTTGATTCCGACAACCACTTTAACCATTGCTTACCTTTTCCAGCACCAGCATTGAGAAAAATTTTTGGGCTTGACTAGGTTCTGACTTCATCATAGCGACAGAGCTTCAATTCATCATTTAACCTACATTGAAAATCTCTGTAGAGCAATGGTTTTAGCAATAGACTTCTTGCAGAAGTCGGGAACTGTTAACGGGAAACAGGGAACAGTGCCAAGTCTTAAGAGTTGCCTGTTCTCTACCTCTTGTAAAAGGTACTTTTGCAAGAGACTCCATGAACAAAGTTCACAATGAAGGATCAAAATTTCTCTTCCCCTACAACGCCAGGTGACGCCAGGTGACGCCACGTGCTACAACTCTTGGAACCCCCCGCAGTGGCTCCCCCACACCCATTTTCAAGGCAGTCCAAATGAAACAAGTTTCACCGCCAAAGATGAAAGAGGTTTTTTCTCCTACACCCCTAGAAGGGGTGGATTTCCTAACGAGGTATTTTATGATTCAAGTAGCAAATGTAGGACGATGCTCAATCCAAGGTTTTGCAATTTCTATTTGAGCGGCTAAACTGATCAGAGTGGCTTCGGCAGCAGGTTTGCCAACTAGCTGCACACTCATAGGTAGGCCATTAGTGTCAAAACCAACTGGAATTGCGATCGCAGGTAGGCCAGTGGCATTGGCTGGTGGACACGGAGCAACCCAATTCACGATCTTTTGAAATGTTTCTTCCGGGGTGAGGTGTGCCCATTCACCCACACGAATAGGTGAGTGTAAATATACTGGTAACAATAGTATATCTACTGAATCAAAAAAGGCAACAATTTGCCGCGACACCATCTGCATTTGATAAACTGCTTGCAGGTATTCGCCAGCAGAGCCATTGCGTGCCAGTAACCAACGATTCATCGGCTGTAAAACTTCAGGGGGAAGACCGGAAGTTGCTACACTCGTTTGCCATACGGTCTGAAATGGTTCTACTAAACCGCTAAAATCTGGGCTTTTTTCTTCGACTGTGTGCCCAAGTTCTTCTAGTAATTTCACTGTTTGCAGTACGCCCTGCTGACAATTAGCGTCTGCTGTACCAATCGGTGGAATAGCTGTACCATAGGCAATACGCAGTCTGCCAATTCTTTCTTTACTGGCAACCAAAAATGATGGTTCAGGATCGCTTAACCAATAAGGATCGCCTGTGACATAACCAGACATTACATCTAAAAGGGCAGCTGCATCAGCCACAGTACGGGCAATAGGGCCATTAGTCGCAATTCCACTGAGGCGATCGCCCACAGGTGCATGGGTTACTCGTCCTCTGGCTGGCTTGATGCCCACCAAACCACAACAAGCCGCAGGACCACGAATTGAACCACCACCATCAGAACCTTGAGCGATCGCACACAACCCAGCTGCAACTGCTGCGGCTGCACCACCACTAGAACCACCGGGAGTATATTCTAAATTCCAAGGATTTCTCGCTGGCGGAAAACCCGTAGGCTCTGTGTAAGGAAACGAACCAATTTCGGAAGTAGCAGTTTTCCCAAGCAGAATAAACCCGGCTTGCTTAATCCGCGTTACTACACCATCATCAAAATCAAGAATGTTGTTGACTAACGCCGGATTACCAAAGCTACAAGGGACACCCGCCACCGGATTCAGGTCTTTAATCGAAATTGGTACACCAAAAAACGGTGGTAGTTCATTGCTATTTGCCAACATTTCTGTCTTGGCTTTAGCATCAGCGATCGCTTGTTCTGCCGTTACCGTAAAATAACTCCCCAGTTCAGGATTGAGACGTTGAATTCGTTCTAGATATATCTGCACCAACTCTAGCGGCGACACTTCCCGACGACGGATCAATTGTGCTTGTTCAAGGGCTGGGGTAAAGGCTAAGTCGATTGAGTTCATTAGCAAAAAGGAACTAAGGGCTACAGACTAGGTAAAAAGGTATATTATTACTGATCACTGAATTCAGGGGACACGTTGTGAAGAAACATTTATAACAAAATTTACTGTATAGGGTTCCTCTAAGGATTGTTGAGTACTACCCTTGATGGCATCAAGATGACGACGTAGAGATTGTAATTGTGAAGAATTGGGACGATATGTGAGACTTCCTTGTTTTTCAAATAAAGGCGCATTAGCGATCGCTTTATAATCAAAATTTTCTCTCGAGGTGAGACTCAGCCAGGAAAAGTCTACATTGCTGGGGAGCAAACCCGGAGGTAGTTCACCCTCCAAGAAAGCTAACAGGCGTTGTTGACAACTACGGGTGTTGATACCACGTGCCTCAAATAACTGAATTATTTCATTAAAAGATAAGGCTCGGTCTGGTATGAGTCGCAGCAATTCTGTAAACAGGAAATAGTCAGTGTACTGTTGTCTAGGTACTTCTAAAACTTGGGGATGCAAAGGAAGCATAGCTAAACCGTAGGCTACACGACTGCAACTAGGAGTACCGTTTTCATTCAAATACAAATCCTGAATGATCTTTGCATTGGGGAGTTTTTGTCGCAGCCAACGAGAAACAGCAGCTAAACTAGATGTTCCACCAGTTAGGATCGCTTGATTAATTGCTTCTGTAGGTATGCCTTTTGCTACTAATAATTTGTTGAGTTCACGGTTAAGCCGCCGCACAAATGGTACAAATACCTGGCTCTCTAAATCTCGCCTTTGCAAGACCCAGCACTGATCTGCCAATTCCAAAGTAAACGATTCTTGATGTTGTAAAATTAACTTAAGGGCTACTGCCGCGTCCAAAACCGCTTTGCCCAAAACAGAACTTTCTAGGCGTTGCTGTAACTTAATGCGATCGCTTGTGTCTGGTTCCCCTGGTCGTGGTAATTTTAATTCTTCTAACCCCAAACTCGCAAAACTCATCTGTTCTACACCAGCAATCATCGGTTGCCATTGCAAGGGACTACTGGTAATGGTTGTGTTGTTACCCTCATGGGAAGAATTACGTGGTTTGCGCCATTTAGTTGGTAGTAGCAACTGGCAGATAATATCTTGCTCAATTCCCTTACCAGCGTAAGCAAAATTGTGGAGCATAAAATCGCTGTGAGTTAATTCTTCCAGACTTTCTGGTAAATCAACTAGTGCCATTTCCGTTGCTGCTGCACCGATATTCATCACAAGGGTGTTACCCACTAAAGGATACTCACTAGTTTTGGCAGAATGAGATTCTTGGCTATTACCAAATTGAATAATTTCACCATTAGCGCCATCCAATTCAGAAAGTAAACTAGCGATCGCTTCTTCCACAAAAAATACTTGTTGGGGATGCTGAATAATTTTACTGAGTAGCAAAGCTTCGCGGATATTAAAGCGATATTGTTCTGCCCAGTGAGATGGACAGGTACAGATCACGCCAGCTAAATTGTTGATAGCACTGTGGAAGATTTGTTGGTTTAAACCCACTCCCGCCGCAGTTAAACCTAAAGTGGTGCTACTGCGGTCTAATTTTAGGGTTGATAGTAATTTGGAGAGCGATCGTATAACCCAAACCAGAGGAACCGTAGCAACTTCATTAAATTGCAATATTGGCTCCCATTTTTGCTGTTCATTTTTGTAGGGAAGGGCTATTTGTAAATAAGGTTTTAATTGCGCGGAAAAAAGATTAGAGGTTGTAGTGTCTTGTTCCTGTGCGGGTGGTAAATAAACTTCTGCGGGTAAACGGAATGTTCGTGTTTTAGATACAGTTTCTGCTTGGTTCTCTGTTGACCAATAGAGAGGATAAATCTCGTTTGTGGAGCGATTTAATAAAGTTGCAGAAATTCCCGTTGTCCCTATATCAATTCCCAGATACCAAACGTAATCTCCTATATTGGATCTAATTTCCGTATCGTCTCCAAAGTTAGAATCTCTTGACAACATCTGTTCAGAAGAAACTGTTGTAGATTCCTTATTTTCAGTTTCAACTGATTGAGCGCTATGAGCGGAGTCTGGAATTTCTAAATCAGTCAGAGGTTGTAATTGAGGATTAGTCTGTTCACCAAAATTAGCCAAATCTTGGTCTAATTGCAGCAATTGTTCTGCATCCAAAGCAATTTCTGGGATAGCTGCATTCTGGTTTTCTGCTTGGATTAATAAATTTTCTTGTGGTGACGCCGGAATATAGTTATCTGAAGAATCATTTAAAGTGCGATCGCCACTGTTTTCTTCTGTTGGAGTTAGGTCTGGCGTTGTCGAAATTACAGATTCGTGAACAGAATTTACCGTTAAAGGCTGCTCATTGCTTGTATTGAACGATAAATTATTCAAACTCGTAATTTGATCAGCAGTTGGTTCTTCAACTGGTAAAGACGGAGTTTCATTCTCTGCTTCCGTAAACGTGATTTTTTCCCATAATTCTAATAGTTGCTCTCTAATCTTTTCATTAGTAGCTTTTTGTGTATCTTCTACCTGAATGTTGCCACCTTCTAAAAGCCCTGCATCTGGCTCGTCAAACCAAGGATCGGATGCAGACACAGGAGGTTGAACTGGTTGTATTTCATTAATTGTAGGTGCAGATTGAGTATCAATAATACTCATATTATCTGAAGAAGCAGCAGCATCTACAGGTAATTCTTCAGTAGGATCTGCACATTCAAAAAGCACTTCTTGCAGAATTAAATCTAATTCTTCTTGATTATTAGTGACTTGTTCATCTGTAGATAATTCTGTAGATTCTGCCACTTCAAACAGAACTTCTTGGAGAATTAATTCTCCTTCATCTTGATTAATAGTTGCTTGTTCATCTACAGAAAAATCTCTAGGTTCTGCCACTTCAAATAGGACTTCTTGGAGAATTAATTCTCCTTCATCTTGATTGATGCTTGCTTGTTCATCTACAGGTAATTCTGTGGGGTCTGCAACTTCAAATAGGACTTCTTGGAGAAACGTCTCTGCTTGTTCTTGATTGGCAAGTTTTACCTCATCGACAGATAATGCTTCTGTGAAATCTGACTTTTCTTGATTAGTGGCTGTCTCTTCTACAAGCAAATTTTCGATTGAATCTATGACTTCAAAATTTGTCTGTTGGGAAGAAAATTCTGGGTTGCTTGTAGCTAAATTGTCAACCCCAAACAAACTGGCATATAGTTGATCTACTTCGTCACGAATTGATACAGAACTATCTTGGTGTAATTGATCAATCGCGAAATCACTAGCAGTGTCTGGAGAGTTTGGTGTATCCTGATTAAGCTGAGCAATAACTGTATCAATTTCTGCTGTTTGACCATCAGTTTTTAATTGCTCAATTTTATTGCTGGATTGTAAAGTTCTTGAGTCATTTGCCAGTGTTTGTTTTTGAATATCAATAGTAAATGGTTCTTTAGCAGTAAATTGTAGCTGTGCCTGCTGTGCCAAATTATTGATCAAATTGCTAAATAACTGTTCTCCTTGCAAGCCTTGGCTATACATTCTTGCTAGTGCTTGGGAAAGAGACTCATGATAGGTGTGAATATTACGTTGTAAAGCTTCAAAAACTACATTTACCGTTCCATCAAGTGCGAGTAATTTTTGATCTAATTCACTAGCAAGGCGTGTTAATCGCTCTAACTGATCCTGTGGCTCTAATGTAGGTGAATTAGCAAAAGCAAATTGTTCTGTATTATCCTTATTACTCGTACTGGAAGAACTAGCCTCCCCAAGCGCCAGGGGAGTTTCTGGTGTTGAATTGAGAATATTTATTGGCATTTTGGGCTGTGTATTGCCCCCGAGACGATTACTCAGCACCTGCAAAAAATTTGCTATTAGCTGTTCTTGATTTGCCAACTGCTGTGCTAGAGAAAAGTTTTGTAGTCGCCTTTGCTCTAACTCTTTAATTTCTTGAACAAGATTTGCTCGTTCTTGCAACAGTGTTTGTAACTCTGCTTGCAATGGTGCTAACAAGGACGATAGTATGTTGGCTTCGCTACCTGCTTGTTGGCTGGGTTGATTTGGTTGTGCCGCCAAAGAGTAATTATTTTGATTAATAAATTTTGTTAATAAAGGTGATGACTGCGATTTTAGCTGTTGCTCCTTTAGGGTACTGCTGTCCTCTGTTTCCGCACAGCTAACTAGAAAGTTACGAATTCTTTCTAATATCTGTCTTGGCTGTTCCTTCTCACTGGCAAGAAACCGGGAGAGGCGCTTGTTGGAAAGTAAGCTGTCAATGTCTGCGATTAGTGTTTGAATTTCGGTTGTGCGGAAAGTCACGTTGATTCACCTTAACTAGAACTGTACGTCACGTCTGGTGGTGCGCGAATTACTTTACTTTGTTATAACTACTGCCATTATGTTACGCATCAGGCGAGTCTTAACAGGGATCGGGGATTAATCCATCTGTGTTCCATGAGTGTTCGTTCAAATCTTTATCTCCTCATTGTGGGCAATTAGCCGTGAGAGTCTAACTTGACAACAAGGCATTGGCATTGGACATATTTACTAAAAATCTTAAGCTAGCAAAAATTAAGTAGCTTGAGTATTGTTGATCTTGGATAGTCTTGTGTTGAAAAAGCTAAGGCTCAAAATCGTGCTTTGTGTATTAAACTTCTTGCAGAAGCAGGAAAAGAGAAACCAACTGACTTTTTGTATGAAGTCTATTGTGTAGATTGCAGTGTTGATCAATGATCAATAAGACGTTGTAATGGAAGAGCGATATAGCGTGCAAACACCCGCCAATCCCTGGATTTATTCGGCTCCTTTTTTTCAAGGGTTGCCCGAAACTGTTGTCGAGGTAGCTTTAACTCATCTTGTTACTCGCACTCACCCAGCTAATCAGGTGATTTTGCTGGAAAACGACTGGGGAGGTTCTGTTTATTTTATCATTGAGGGATGGGTAAAAATTCGCACTTACAATCTTGAAGGTAAAGAAGTAACGCTGAATATTCTCGGCAAGGGAGAATTATTTGGCGAAATGGCGGCACTAGATGAAGTGCCTCGTTCTACAGATGTAATTACTTTAACTGGAACCATCATTGGTAGTATGCCTGCCCAAGATTTTTTGAAGTTACTTCAAACAGAACCTTTGGCAGGAGTAAGGTTAGCACAATTAATGGCACGACGCCTACGACAAGTAAATCGGCGGTTACGGTTGCGAGAATCTGACAGTCAGTCTCGCGTAGCAGACACGTTATTGTTTTTAGCAGAGGGACAGGGTAAAAAAGGGCAAACAGGAACCGAAATTCCTAATTTACCTCACCGGGAATTGAGTAGTTTAAGTGGACTGGCGCGGGAAACTGTAACCAGAGTATTAACGAAGTTAGAAAAAAAAGGCTTGATCAAACGAGATCAGGAACTAATTTGTATCCCTGATTTGTCAGCCTTAGAAAGAATGATTGTGTAAAGTTAGTTGTGAATGGCTAATAGTTAATCGCAATAAATTAGTAATTAGCAACAAACTATTAACTATTGACAATTGACCAATGACTAATTACTAATTACTAATGACAGAAAAACCCGTAGATCAACAAGATAATTTAAGACGACCACAATTAAAGCTAGATGCGCCTTTACGGATGATGGAAACGGCGTTTTTAGCAAGTACTGCTAGCTTGATTTGGTTTATTAATTTTTATTTTCCTTTAGGGCCATTACTGCGGATATTTTTTCCAGTGCCGATCGCTCTCGTCTATCTACGTTGGGGCAAAAGAGCTGCATGGATGGCGGCTGTAACTTCTGGGTTACTGTTGTCGGTATTAATGGGGCCAATCCGCAGTTTGTTGTTTGTCATGCCCTTTGCTTTTATGGGAGTACTTTTAGGGGCTGCTTGGTATCGCCGCGTCCCCTGGATTGTTTCTATCAGCTTGGGTACTGTATTGGGTACTTTGGGCGTATTTTTTCGGTTGTGGTTGCTGTCTTTGTTATCAGGGGAAGACCTTTGGGTCTATGTTATTAACCAAGTTACAGAAATAGTAGAGTGGATCTTCCTAAGGCTGGGAATTTTGTCATCCCCCAGTACATCGTTGATTAATTTGGGAGCGATCGCGTTAATTATATTCAATAATTTTTTGTACCTATTTATCGTCCATATAGCAGCCTGGCTATTACTTGATCGCCTTGGTAATCCCATCCCTCGTCCTCCCCACTGGGTACAAGTTCTGATGGATTATGAATAATAGTTAGTTACTGGTTGTTTGTTGGTTGTTGTTTGTACCTACCAACAAACAACTAACAACTAACAACTAAACTTTATGATTCGCATTTATACCGAAATAGAACAGGGTAAAGAGTGGATTGCTCGATATCGTGGTTGTCCACCTTTGTTTGCCTGTGTGTTAGGTTTTACCGAAACTGGTTTAATACCGGGAATTTCCGCAGCCGGTCGCACGAGTGAGGATCGCAAATTCACGGCCGTTGCTGATGCTGAATTTCTTTACTACGGAGCAGGACACAAACCTCAGTATCCTTTACCACCTTTAACTGCTGGAGCATCACCCGTGTTGATTTCTCGGGCTGTGGTAGAGGCGTTGCACATTCCAGTTTATTTCTTTAATGCTGGTTTACCCTACCCTCCCAATATTCCAGTTATTGATTTGGGTGGTACAGCCGCTAAATGTTTAAGTCATGGTAATGCTTTGGAACTAGCAACAGTAGAGCATTTATTGGAAGTGGGACTGCTTTGGGGTGAATGCTTAGCTGCCAAGGTTCAAGGAAGTTACGTGGTTTTGGGTGAGTGTGTAGTCGGTGGAACGACAACAGCCTTGGCTATTTTACTTGGTTTGGGAATAGACGCAGCTGGAAAAGTCAACAGTAGCCACCCTACTTGTAACCACACACAAAAATTGGCAGTGGTACAGGCGGGACTTGAGAAGATGAAGGAAAGATGGGGAGGTGAGGTGTTGGGAAGGTTCAGAGAATCCACCCCATCTCCCCATCTCCCCATCTCCCCACCTCTCCAGATCGATCCCCTCCAACTAGTTGCCGCAGTGGGCGATCCGATGCAAATAAGTACAGCAGCAATGGCGATCGCCCTAAGTCGCAGTTGTGGTGTTTTACTGGCTGGGGGAACACAAATGCTAGCAGTATACGCACTCATGAGAGCGATCGCTATGATTTATGCATTACCTTGGCGATCGCAACAAGTAGTAGTGGGTACAACTCGCTGGGTCGCAGAAGATCCCACAGGTAGTACTGTCGAATTAGCCCAACTGATTAACTATAGTGGTAGTCCTGTCCCTTTACTCGCTACTCAATTAAGTTTTTCTAACTCTGGTTATCCCCAACTCCAAGCCTATGAGCAAGGCTTTGTCAAAGAGGGTATGGGGGCTGGTGGTGTGGTAATTGCTGCTCATTTATACCAAAATTGGCAGCAAAATCAGCTTTTATCAGCAATTGAAACTCAAATTGAGCGTATGCTCTCAATCAATAGTAATTAGCCTTGTGTCATTTCTTCAAACTTAATGATTAATGACTATTGACCAATAACTATTGACTAATAACTAAAATTAATGAATTCTCTTTAGTAATAATTGCTCTTCTAAAGCAGCAATTCGATTGTATGCTGCTGTTAATTGGGCTGTGAGTCTTTGAATTTGAATTTCTGGTGCAATATGCTTATCTCCTCCCTGAAGATTCGAGTCTGAATAAATTTCGTCTGCTATCACATCCTTATGTTCCATCTCTGTGTTAAAGCTGATATGCCTTTTAAAATGAAAACGACTAGAATCGCTATTTTCTAGAACATTCTCTCTATCTTCGTCTTTGACATCTAACCGACAAACCGACAAAGCTTGAGATACTTTATTATCAAGCTGTTCTATTACTTGATATAAGGCATCTAACTTAGAACTTAGAGATAGCACCTGCTTCTGCAATGGCTCCATTTAATATGCTCATTCACTTATTTTTCTCTATGGTATTCAATATAGTGGCAACGTTAAACATACTTATGAATTTTTTAAGCTTCAATATTATTTTTTTAAATAAAATATTTAAGTACTCATTTAGCAATAAATCTCAATATATTTAAGAATGCAACTAAAATTATTTATTGAGAAAGATGAATAAAGAGCAATTTCCGCCAAAAAATCGCTCTTTGGTTTGATTACACTAGCTTTTGCCAGCATCAAAAAAAGAAGTAAGTAAGATGTATGATCAAAATTTGACAAATTGTCTAACCAGCTAGAATAGCTGAGGTTGAAACAATTAATAAAATTATCTAATCAAAATCTCAAATTCTAAATCAATGTATAGACGGTCGTTTTTACAAGGTGCTACGACATTAGCTCTGGCGCAGATGTTGATTGGGTGTAGTGGTAACAAACAAACTACCTTGAGGGTTCAGTTGTTGAAAGGTTCAATTCCTGGCCAGGTGGTTGAGCAATTCCGCCGTAATTTGGAAAAGGAAGTAAATTTAAATTTTGCCCCTGTAGAGCAATTACAAAGCTTATTTGAGGAATTACAAAGTTGGTACAATCAGTCTCAAGCTAATCATCAGCAGGAATGGAGTTTTAATCTACCTTTTGGCTCATCAGAAAAACCTAATATTGCTGACTTAGTGACATTGGGAGATTACTGGCTCAAAACATCAATAGAAAAGAAACTGATTCAACCACTAGAAGTAGAACAGCTAAAACAGTGGGCTGTATTACCACAACGTTGGCGAGAATTAGTGACACGCAACGAACAAGGTTTTCTGGATGCCCAAGGAAAAGTATGGGCAGCTCCTTATCGCTGGGGTAGTACAGTAATAGTTTATCGTCGTGATAAATTTCAACAATTGGGGTGGACGCCAACAGACTGGAGTGATTTATGGCGAACTGAACTACGCGATCGCATTTCTTTGCTTGACCACCCTCGAGAAGTTATTGGTTTGGTCTTAAAGAAGTTGGGAAAATCTTATAATACAGAAAATTTAGATGCAATTCCCGGCTTAGAAGCAGAACTACGTGCTTTAAATCAACAAGTAAAGTTTTACGATTCTACAAAATATTTAGAACCACTCATTATTGGTGATACTTGGCTAGCGGTTGGTTGGTCAGATGATGTATTGCCAGTAGTAACCCGCTATCCGCAACTTGCTGTAGTAACTCCTCTGTCAGGAACAGCATTGTGGGCAGATGTTTGGGTAAAACCTACGGGTATTAACCAAGCAAACTTAGCTTACAAATGGATTGATTTTTGTTGGCAACCAAATATTGCTGAACAAATTTTTATCCTCACTAAAACAAATTCACCCATTCCTACAAATATTCAAGCCTCTGGCATTCAAGAACAATTACGCAACTTCTTACTAAATAACGATGAAATTTTAGTGAAAAGCGAATTTTTGCAGCCTTTTCCTCTTGCTGTAGCTGCTCAATATAAATCAATTTTTGCCAAAATTAAGAGTTAGTTAGTAGTTGGTAGTTGGTAGTTAGTTGTTGTAGAGACGTGCCATGGCACGTCTGTACAGTAGTTAGTAGTTAGTAGTTAGTAGAGATGCGAGGAACATCGCGTCTGTACAATAGTTGTTCGTGGGTAGGGGCATAGACGCGCCGATCAACTTCTCGCAGAGTATCATTTGTATGAATACATTTGTGTAAGTTTAAATATCTTCGTACAAATGCTGCACCTTACAGTAGTTAGTAGTTCATTGTCAATGATTATTCTAAACAACAATCAATAACCAACAATCAACAACCAACAACCAACAATCAACAATCAACAACCAACAACCAACAACCAACAACCAACAATCAACAACCAACAACCAACAACCAACAACCAACAATCAACAATCAACAATCAACAATCAACAATCAACAACCAACAATCAACAACCAACAACCAACTTTCCTACAAAGAATTTCCTAAACCAAAGTTGTTTTGATAATTTATTTTTATCTTACACAGTAATGGATTTGTATTAAAATTACATGTATAACTTGCTAAACTTTCCTTTTGATAATTAAAAACCCGAATGTTGTAACCATAACTTCTAGCAATATCTCCTAAGCGATTTACAAAATCGTATCGCTCCAGATAATCCAGTAAACTCCAAATTTGTTGATTCACAATTACATCTACTCGCGCAGGTTGGTGATTTGTGAATGGATAAGCTATCCAGTTATCCAGGAGTTTGTTTTCGGAAGTTTCTTTAATCCACCATAAACTAGGAATACTCAATTTTCCTTGATCAATGGTATTAGCTGTAATCACAGAATCTTTAGGATTAGTCAACAGGTCTAATTCTAAAGGCGCATTAGAAGGAGAGGGAATTGATGGACTTTCTGCTAGTAATGGTTGAGTAATTAAGCAAAAAATAGTAGTTAGGCAGGTTCCTAAGACTAGAGCAAGCTGGCGCATAAAATCTGTTGATTGTTGCTCATTTCAATATCGAAAATTATGTACTTGAGCGTCACTAAGTACAAAATTGCATAAGTTTGTAATTTTATTAAAACGCACCAAGTAGCAGAGTTAGCGCTAAGGGACGCAGAGTGTTGCCATTTTTAACACAGATGTGAACGATCGCTTCGTCTAAGTATAGGGTGGAAAATAGCCACCCTATAGATGTATTAATGAGTTGAACAAGTATTAAGACACAGATTCAAATCGACGGTTAACCTCGTCCCAGTTCACTACATTCCACCAAGCATTTAGGTAATCTGCACGGCGATTTTGATACTTGAGATAATAAGCATGTTCCCAAATATCATTACCTAGCAGAGGGTAGAGTCCTGTTGTCAGTGGACTGTCTTGATTGGAAGTCGTGACAATTTCCAACTTATGTTCGGGGTTAAAGACTAACCAAACCCAACCACTACCAAATTGCTTGATGCCAGCATCATTAAATTGTACTTTGAAGTTGTCAAAGCTACCGAAAGTTGCTGCGATCGCATCTTTGATTTTTCCTGTCGGTTCTCCTCCACCCTGAGGACTCATAAGCTGCCAAAACAAGGTGTGGTTCGCGTGTCCGCCTGCATTGTTTCGCACAGTGGTACGAATGTCTTGGGGAATGGCGTCCAAATTAGTAACTAAGTCTTCGACAGTTTTACTTTGTAGATCAGGATGCTTCTCTAAGGCAGCATTTAAGTTGTTAACATAAGCAGCGTGATGCTTATCATGATGCAACTGCATGGTTTGAGCATCAATATACGGCTCTAGTGCAGCATAATCATAGGGCAATGGCGCTAAGGTATGAGCCATTGTATACCTCCTAACAAAGTAATTGAATTGAGCGGAAAACTATCTGTATAAGCCTCTGTTAAGCATTCGTAGTTGCTATCAAAACAAAGGTGAGCAGTACTTGTGGCAAGTTCTGTAACTTCAGGGTTTCATTTGCCAAACAAATTATTCTCTATATATAAATCATAGTCATAATGATTATGAATTGCAACTGATACCATTTCACGTTAATCACGATCCATATAAATTTGTAGAGACGCGCCATGGCGCGTCTCTACACGCCTGTATTTGTATCAAGGTTTTAGTGAAATGGTATGAGTTGGCAATTTACATTTAGACGTATACATAGAAGCAACAAAAAATCCCGGCAAAAACAACCGGGATAAGCACAGAAGAGTCAATGATAATAAAAAATATTATTGATAATGATTAGGACAAGTAGAAATTCTTAGCTAACCGCACTTGTAAGCAAACAGTAGATAAAAGCAAGTTTGTTTTGAGGGCTGAAGCCCTCAAAAGTACAAATACACTTGCCACTCCTGACTAGTGACTTTGAAACAAAGCTTGAAAGCGTTGATCAGAACTAATTTTGTCAAAATCTGAGTGACTTTTGATGGTTTCTAAATACTCTGGACAAAGGCTAATTGCTTGTTCTAGGTTGGCAATTGCAATTGGGATATTATGGTTTTGGGCGTAACAACGAGCTGTGTTGTACCAAATTACGGGGTCGTTTGGTTGTAATTTTGCAGCTTGATTGTAGCTAGCGATCGCCTCATCATAATTTTCTATATGTTCCCACGCTATACCTTTGTTTAACCAAGCTTTATAGTTATTAGGTTGAATAGATAACGCACGATCAAAGCTCTTGATTGCTTTTTGATAATGTTTCCATTCATTCAAAGTTACGCCTCTGTTAAACCAAGCCATCACGTTATCAACATGAAATTCAATGGCGCGATCATAACTGTTGAGAGCTTCTTCGTACCGCCTGAGTTCTCTTTGAGCATTACCTTTGTTGTTCCAAGCCCAATAGGCATCTGGTTGTAACTTCAAACATTGGTTAAAGCTAACTATTGCTTGTTGGTACTGCTGTAAGTCGCACAAAGTCAATCCGCGATTGTGCCAAATAGTGGCAGCATTGGGGTTAAACTCGATGGCGCGATCAAAGCTGTTGAGGGCTTCTTGATGTCGTTCTAGCTTGCCTAAAGCAATAGCTCGGTTATGCCAAACCCAACTATCATTGCTACGTAATTTCAGCATTTCGTCAAAACAAGCGATCGCGTCTTCGTGACGACCCAACGAACCCAACGCAAAACCCTTTTGGAACCAAGCTTCTGGATAATCTGGCTTACACCTGAGTGCTGTATCGAGATTGGTGATCGCCACTTCAAATTCTTGAACCTTATTGCGTCGGAGTCCTTGCTGGAAAAAAACTCTGCTTCCAGGTTGAGAGTCAGCTTAAACGAGTTTGGCATCATACCCTAGAATGATTTTTTCTTTTATATTTAAAAAACAATAACATAACTTAATAGCTAAATTCCTTATTGATTGTTAAATGCAAATAAAAAGCCATTCCTTAGGAGCTTGCTTAAATACCCAAATTAAGCTAGTTATCCAAGGAAATTTTTCAAAGATTTGTATTTAGGAATACTAAGTGAAACAATCTAATGAATAACCGAACCACGGGTTACACCTAGCTGATTTTGCAACTTCAACTCGCGCCAAAGTTGGGAACCTGTGATTTTGCCTTTCAGTAATTCTTGATATTGGTGTATCGTTTGAGTGACATACTCAGGAGACTCATTGACAAATTCAATCCGGAAGTGACGTAAGCCCAACTCTATTAAACGTTGTACATACTCTGCCCCTGTTTGGGCTGTACCATTAAATACCGTATTGCGACAACCAGCATCAGCATGAAGGATGTGTTCTGTACCAATGCGATGTCTGTCGACAAGCCGCTTCGCGTCTACGCGTAGTTTTACTTCATGCTTTTCACACGGTCGCCCACAATTACGGAAGTCTGTACCGCTAGATAAAAAGGCACAAAATACACAATGTTCCATATGAAACATCGGCATATGTTGATGGATAGTCACCTCAAACCAATCAGGGGGACTACTTTTAAGTAGGTCTTCCAGTTGGTTTATATTCAAATCGTAGGAAGCAGTCAGGCGTTCTAAATGAAAGTGGTTTTTAAATAAGTCTGCTGTGAGAGGATTAGCAACGTTGAGAGAAAAATCTCCAATACAACGTTCATCAGCAAAGAATTCTAGATGGTCATAATTCCGTACCAAGTAGCCATCAGCTTTACACGAACGCACTTGCTGTAAAATCCAATTTTCTCCAGGCTTAGTAATTCGAGGTGGTGCAACCCAGATGGTAGGAGTGGGAGAGTCGCTTTTTTGGTGAGGTGTTCTGAGATGGGGTGATGGGGTGAAATTTTCTCCCCATCTCCCTATCTCCCTATCTCCCCATCTTCTCTGTTGGCGTACCATCTCCACCGCCTCGCGGTACTTGCGGGGATCTTCAAATTCACAATAGATAGTATCAACGCCTGTTGTGAGTGCTGCTTGTAGTTGCTGAAGATTACGTACTAATACAATGAGAGATGGGGTGGTGAGATGGTGGGTTGATAGAGAGGGGAGTAAGTCTGAAAGGGAAGCATTGGGATTTAGTTGCCAACGCTTGGGTTTTCTTCGCAGGTTATCTAATTGGGTGACTATTTCTCGTCGCATTCGATTTAACTCACTCACGGGTAGCATCAATTCTCCAGTGAGGTTAGTTGTCAATTCACCCAAACGGAAAGGAGTATTACCCAGGCGACCGAATTGTTCTTGTAAACGTTCTGGAGTCAGAGGTTTGTTGTGTGCTGCTACTAGTGGTGTAGAAGATTCTACCTGAACGACATGACCGAGTTCATCACGTGCGATCGCCACTAAATTTTGTTCAATTTCTCCGTATACCTCAATCTGAATCGGACGCTGATACTGTGGTATCTCCCCAGCGAAACTCTGCCGCAATTGCTTATCAAGTTCTGGATCGCTGGTTTTCCAAACCTTATCGCCTACATGCACTCGCCGCCAATTCAAATCCCGTCGTCCGAACGTTAGGATGGTTTCTTTTCCCTTTTGTTCTACCGCATAGATACGTCCGCCTTCTTCCTTGGACTCTGGATGACCGCAGTCAAACACAACACCATCACCTGGTTTCACAGGTGCTTCTAGCCTGAGGATCACCTTTTCATTATTGATGCGGATTACTTCTCCCAGGTAAACCCCTCGCTTTTTTCCAAAGCGGGCATGAACCAATTCTTGATTGTTAATTCCACGGAACCATCCAGTATAAATTCCCCGCGAAAAAGCCATCTCTAAGTTGTACCGTTCCTCAGAAGACGCGGAAAGAATATTTTCCTTTACCTCTGCCCCTTTAACCTTTTCCCTATTGTGAAGCGCTTCCTTCTGCCCTCTGCCTTCTGCTTTCTGCCTTTGTTCCATCACCCGATCCAACGCTTGCCGATAAACACGAGTCACATTTGCAACATACTCTGGAGACTTCAACCGCCCTTCAATCTTGAGACAAGCTACACCGGACTTCACCAAATCAGGCAAAACCTCTAACCCTGCTAAATCTTGGGGACTGAGGAGGTATTTTCTATCTCCTAAATTCACAACTTCCCCATCAGCAATTAACTCATAAGGCATCCGGCAAGCTTGGGCGCATTCACCCCGGTTAGCAGAACGTCCTCCTAGTGCTTCGCTTGTTAAACATTGCCCAGAGTAAGCAACACACAACGCGCCGTGAACAAACACCTCCAAAGGTAGCGAACTGCCTCTGTATGATAGTTGGCTTTGAATTTTATTGATTTCCTGGAGAGAACATTCACGGGCAAGCACAACTAAATTACACCCCAACGATTCCGCAAATTCCACACCAGCAGTACTAGTAATAGTCATTTGGGTAGAAGCATGAATCGGAAAATCAGGTGATAGGTGACGAATGAGACGACAAATACCGATATCCTGCACAATTAACGCATCCACACCAGCTGCAATAATCGAGCGAATATATTGTTGTGCTTCTCTCAGTTCTTGGGGAAAGATCAAAGTGTTGAGAGTGACATAACCTTTAACACCACGGCTGTGCAGGTACTCCATTAATTCTGGCAAGTCCGCCTCAGTAAAGTTTTCCGCCCGCATTCTGGCATTGAACCGATCTAAACCGAAATAAATTGCATCTGCACCATTTTCGACAGCAGCTTTGGCACATTCCCAATTACCAGCTGGGGCGAGAAGTTCGGGAAGTTGGAATTTGGCTGAAGTGGTTTCGGAGGTTTGTAGGCGATCGGCTTTCATCGGTACTAAGGCAGGATAGGTGATACCTTAGTGATTTTATCGTTGCTGGGGGGATGGTGGGGGAGGGAGGAGAGTAGGAATAAAAACGAATAGGTGAGGATACATATATTTTACAAAAACAAGCTCCGCAACTTTGGGAATATCTCTGTAGTCATAGCGATCGCACTAGTACTCTACATTGCATCCAGATCAATTCCCATCTCTTGCAACTTAGCTACAAAGGCTGCTTTCTTCAACTCAGTTTAATTAGTAGATGACAGGGTTTTTTCTACTGTTGTTGTCTCATTTTCTGAATTTGGGAAAAATTTCTTCGCTACCCAATAAGTCAAAATGTGAGAAAGTAATCCCATTGGCCCAGCAAATAAACATAAGGCAAGGGAGTGAATTGTCCAAACTCCTGTTTTCTGTCCTTGTAAATAAATGTAGCGACCGACAAACAAATCCATTACTAAAAAATGAATCCAACCTGTAGCAGCCGCTTTTTCATCAGCAAAAAATTTGGCGATGTCTGCTAATTGAGGATTCGATAATGCTTGGGCATTTTCTGGTGTAATGCTGCTGACAAATAAATATATGTAAGCTAATGCTAACGGCAAAAAAGGAATATAAGATTCCATTACCCGGCGAGTCATTTTCCAGTTGGGTAAGAAAATCATTAAAACCCAAAAAGGTAAAACGTAAAGATTGGCGATATTAAACAGTTGAGCGATCGTCATAGCTATTATAAATACAAATAGTAGGTAAATTATGAGGTCGTGAGCAACTATTGTCCACCTCGTGAACGAATGATCTGCCCTGTAATCCACTGGGCTTGTGATGAGGCAAGAAATAATACTATATGTGCAGCATCTTCTGGTGTTCCAACACGACCAAAGGGTGCTTTTACCTCAAGTTCTCTCAGGAGTTCATTACTCATCCAACCTGTATTTGTTGGGCCGGGATCTACTGCATTTCGTCAAATGGTCTATAGTACGTTGTAAAAACATTTGCCCCACCTTTTGCTAATGAATGTGCGATCGCAGCACCAATACCAATGTGTCTGCTAACTCCGGTCACAAGAGCTACTTTACCTGTTAAACCATAATCTATCATGGTACTAACACAAACTCGCTTCTAACTGTGCTGCAATTTCAGTGCGATTGAGTTTGCGCCCAATAAAAACTAGCTGGGTTTGCTTTGCTTCATCTGGTTGCCAAGGGCGATCGTAAAATTGTTCAAAACGTGTCCCCACGCCTTGCATGACTAAACGCATGGGTTTGTTGGGTACTGCAACAAAGCCTTTAATCCGGTAAATTTCTTGTTGTTGGGCAAGGTTTTGCAATTGTTTTTGCAGTATTTGCGGGTCAAAATCACGGTCTAAAATTAAGTGCGTTGCTGTGATTTCTTCGTCGTGATCGTGATCTTCTTCGGTATCGTGGTGACTGGGACGATTATCTAAGTTTTCTTCAACTGCGGCTTGAAATCCTAATAAGATAGACGGATCAAGTTGACCTTGATTACTTTCTACGATCTTGACGACTCTGGGTAATTCTTGTTTAACTAAATCCTCGACTTTTGCTTTTGTTTCTTGGTCGATTAAATCTGTTTTATTTAAAATCACTAAGTCTGCACAAGCCAGTTGATCTTCAAATAATTCTTGTAAGGGTGTTTCGTGTTCTAAACTATCATCTGCTTGTCTTTGTGCTTCTACTGCTTCTGGATCACTGGCAAAAGTTCCAGCTGCGACTGCTGCACAATCTACGACGGTAATCACAGCATCAACTGTAGCACCAGAACGAATTTCTGGCCAGCGAAATGCTTTTACTAATGGTTTTGGTAATGCTAAACCAGAGGTTTCGATCAAAATACAATCGATGCGATCGCGCCGTTTGAGTAATTGTTGCATTGTCGGCAAAAATTCTTCCTGCACTGTGCAGCACAAGCAACCGTTGGTTAATTCAAAAATATTATCTTCACTTTCACCATCTTCTGGGCAAATTTGACAGGATTTTAATAGTTCGCCGTCTATACCAAGTTCACCAAATTCATTGACAAGAACAGCAATGCGTCGTCCTTGATTATTTTGTAACAAGTGGCGAATCAAAGTAGTTTTACCACTTCCTAAAAAGCCGGTGATTACGGTGACAGGAATTTTTGTAGCCATGCTGTAAATAATCTTTGTATAGTCTTAAAAATAAGTAATTTTCAGAAAGTAAGTCGGCACGAATGTAGAGACGCGAGGAACATCACGTCTCTACAAGATGGCCTATCTGTCGCATTCTTTTGGCGAATTGGTATTACTTATCTTTACACAGTTTGTTTTTTTCACCTCGTTTTACTTACCAATTTTTAATTTTTAATTTTTAATTTTTCATTGTTTTAGGGGTAGTCTCCTTGCGCTTACCCATGCCTGCTACAGGTAATCTCAAGGCTACTACCCCTAAGATGTTTTATGCGAGATTTAGTACTATCTGATTTTAGATTGGCAACTAATTATTGTTTCTACAATTCAAAATCTAAAATTGTTACAGCTTTTACTCGGCTGTGGCGAGTCCGGTTTCAGTACTGCCGCGAGTCCGACGACGGGTAAGGGTGTTGTAAAGCATTTGCCCGATCGCTTTAATCAAATTACCTTCTAATTCGTTGAACATCTTCATGTTCATACCAAAGGCGTCGTTTGCTTCTTCAACAATGCGATCGGCTGTAGCTTCATCAATGGGGAGTTCGTCTAAAGCTTGACGATATTTATTTTTGAATGCTTTTTCGTCGTCAATATCTGCAAATTCATAGAAGGCGACGCCATCCCCATTCAGGTTCATTGCTGTTTGGGCAATTCCTTTGAGAATTTGTCCCCCAGACAAGTCACCCAGATAACGGGTGTAAGAATGGGCAACTAACAATTCTGGTTCTTTTTCAGAGACTTTCCGGATACGCTGGACGTAGGCTTCTCCGGCTGGGGATAGTTGGATTTGCTCTCGCCAGTTATTACCGTAGTAATAAGCCAGGTCTGTTTCTAAGCTACGTTGTCTGTATAGCTGTTGAAAGTTAATCTTGGAAACAATGGGGTGATCTTTGTGCTTTTCCATTTCCTCTTCCATCGCTGAATAGACGAAGTAGAGGTTGGCAACCAGCTTGCGGTAAGAGTTTTTCTCTACAACTCCTTTTAAAAAACACTTGACAAAACCAACGTTTTCTGCCATTGTGTGGGCTTTTTTAGTGCCTACACGCAATTTAGTTGCTAAATTACTGCTCATGCTAAATTTCTCAAATTTAAAAGGTAAATAGCTGCCTTGTTCAGAACGGCTACAAAAGCCACTAAAACGTTACAGTAAAGCTATTTGATGAGAATTTCTATTAATATTTTTTAAGTGTCAAGACTTTGTATTGTGCAACACAGCAACCACAGTCACTGGAACAGAGGTATGTTTAGGAATTGTAAAAAGAAATTAAAATCTGTAAAGTGATGGGGGATCGGGGAGGTATGGAGATGGGGAGACACGGGGACGCGGAGAATAACCAATGCCCAATGCCCGCCAACCACCAACCACTAACTACCAACCACTAACTACCAACCACCAACAACCAACAATCAACAACCAACAATCAACAACTAACCACCAACATAAATTAATTTTTTGAGATTGTTTTTACAAAAGCTTCACAAAAAATTTAAGTATTTCTGCTTAAATGAGAGCTGAGGAACAAATAAATCTGTAAAAAGAAAACAAATCAGATATCGTGGTAAAACCTAATTCATAGGGGATTAGTCATAATCTTCTGTGTGTCTGTGTGGAGTGTTTCTACTTATGGTCTCATCTATAACTCGGACTCAAGGCTTTGGCGGCAGTTCTGCTTCTGAACCTGATAAATTGCAGAAAGTTATCGAGGGTAGCCTTGCGCCCAATAGCATCTCATTACCGACAACTCCCTTGTTTGGCACAGACGGTATTCGTGGGCGAGTAGGGGAATTACTGAGTGCGCCTCTAGCGTTGCAAATTGGTTATTGGGCAGGTACTGTATTACGGTCTTATGCTGCTGATTCAGGATCAGTAATTGTTGGGCAGGACTCAAGAAACTCCAGTGATATGCTGGCTATGGCCTTGAGTGCAGGGTTAACAGCAGCGGGGCTAGAAGTTTGGTATCTGGGCTTATGTCCCACTCCATGCATTGCTTATCTCACTAGTATGAGTGATGCCATTGGTGGGGTAATGATTTCTGCTAGCCACAATCCGCCAGAGGATAACGGCATCAAAATTTTTGGTGCTGATGGTTTAAAGTTACCCCAAACTTTGCAGGCAGAAATTGAAGCCGGACTGCGGGGTGTGGCAGCATCTACTAGTGTCAGCAATTGTGGTAGACATTATTCACGCCCGGAGTTGCTAGGAAGTTACACAAATGCGTTAACACAGCCTTTAGAGACAGTTAATCTCCAAGGCATGAAAGTAGTTTTAGACTTGGCTTGGGGTGCAGCAGTTGGGTTAGCGCCATCGGTATTTGAGTCGATGGGGGCAGAAGTTATCTGTTTGCATCACCAACCAGATGGCGATCGCATTAACGTCAACTGCGGTTCAACTCACCTAGATATTTTGCAAGCAGCAGTTAGGGAACACAATGCTGATCTGGGTTTTGCCTTTGATGGCGATGCTGATCGCGTGTTAGCTGTAGACAATCATGGACGGCAAGTCAACGGTGATTACATTCTTTACTTGTGGGGACGCCACCTCCAGCAAAAGCAAGCATTGCCAGATAACTTAATTGTGTCTACCGTCATGGCAAACTTGGGCTTTGAAAGAGCGTGGAAGCAGAACGGTGGTAAACTGATTCGCACACCAGTAGGCGATCAATACGTGCAAGCAGAAATGCAGAAAACTGGCGGTATGCTGGGAGGAGAACAATCTGGTCATATTTTATGCCGTCACTACGGCATCACAGGAGACGGATTACTCACCGCCTTACACGTAGCAGCCTTAGTCAAACACGCGGGTGCTTCCTTGGCAGAAATGGTAGATCAAAGCTTTCATACCTATCCCCAGCTATTGCGGAACGTACGAGTAGAAGATCGTCACAAACGCATGGCGTGGCAAGAATGCCAACCTCTGCAAGCAGCAATAGCTAAAGCTGAAGCCGCAATAGGTGATACTGGGAGAATTTTAGTTCGTGCTTCCGGTACAGAACCAGTGATCAGAGTCATGGTAGAAGCAGAAGCAGCCGATCTTGCTAATTACTGGACGAATGAATTAGTACTGCAAGTGCAGAAATATCTGGGTTGAGGGATCGGGGATCGGGGATCGGGGATTAGTATTTATTCTCCCCATCACCCCATCTCCCCATTGCCCCCAACCCCACAAAGTGGGGATCCCTAGCCCCCCATTGCCCCTAATCCCCACTCCCCTAAGGGAGTGGGGATTAGGGGCAGTGGGGAGGTGGGGTGATGGGGTGATGGCATTGATAATTTCTTCTGTCACCGCCAATTGAAACACACTCAACCGCGCCAGAAACTTTTTCTCTTCCACTGCCAAAGCATCCAGCAAAGTCCGCGCCAAAATATTCTCGCGGAACTTTTGCTCAGTCGCTTCTAAACGAGTCAAAAGCGCATCTGATTCTAAACTCGGTTGCTGAATGATTTCTAACAGCCATTTCAACAAACGGGGATTCCCATCGGCTACTTTAATAATCCGTCGCGTGATTGGCTGTTGCTGAATTTCTTTATCTAAGGGACGGCAGATTTTATCAATATCGCTTTTGCTCATCGCTGCCAAAGATTCTAAATGCAGGCGATGGGGTGGTAAAGTGTCTGGTTGCAAATAGCGACAGGTGACAATCAACCGACTCACAGCGTTATTTTCTGCCAGCGCGGCACAAATCGCTTCTAAAATGCGGTAGGCTTCTGCTGTCATCCGCAATGAGCCATCTTCAATGTTAGCTTTGGGGATATTTTGCTCAAAGTCATCCAACACCAACAGCAAAGGCTGATTGTGTTCGTTTTCGATCGCCTCAAAAAAGTTTTGTAGTCGTCCCTTCAGAGAAACCTTTGGTTCGTTGAGGAGTGCGGGAACATCAGCAAACCGTTCGTACTTACTGGAAAGCTTATTTAGTAACCCTATCTCATCCAAAGGCCCAATCAACACCACCTGCTGAAACTCTTCGCGCTGGCTTCTGACTCTCGTACACAATCGCGCCGCCAAGGTACTCTTACCCAGTCCCCCCATCCCAGCAATAAATACGCCGATGTTGTCGCTGGTTTCCCGCAACACCCGTAAACATCTTTGTAAAGCCCGCCTGCGTCCGACAAATTCAAATCGACTGGCGACTTTAACTATATTATTCTCATCCAAAAATTCGTTTTCTGGCGGTGTAAATACCAGCTTTTCTCTTCCCTTGGTTCTCAAGGGTGTTACCAACTCCTGAATCGGGCGCGTATCTCGATAAATCCGCAACAAGTGCCAATCGGTGCATTTTTCAGCAATCATCTCTTGCTGGGCGACTTTCACCGCTTCTTCTACCGTCGCCCCCATCGCCAAAGACTGATACAGCGCCTTTGCTGCAATAATACCCGTGCGATCATACACCGGACGCGCCCAACCCAAAACTACACCCGCCCCCGCCTTCACCAATTGTTGCGCCATTGAGGGTACTGTCCCTTTGTTTGCAACTTCTCCCGTGTGACAACCAGAGAGAAAAATCACCCTCGGCCAACGTCCGCGAAAGGCTTTGGCAAGATCACTTACAGTAGTAAGTTGTACATTCCCCACCTCATCCTCCGTAATCAAGCAAGGGGTATGATCTGCTATTCTTTGTCCTGGGCGCAGCAAAAAGCCATAGTCTTTGTTGGTATAAATTAACGCATGTCCCGTGATGTGAAAGACATCAAAATAATCTTGCTCGTAGGATGCAACCAGATTTTTCAACTCTTCAACGGATCCACTTTCCTCGACAATCAACGCCAACGACTGATCCTTGGTTGCTTGCAGAATATTGGCTTCTTCCCTTTCAAATTCCAGCGTCGCAACTCTAGGATCTTCTGGTGCAGTCGCCATAAACAGCAACCGCAAAGGGCGATTTTGCACACCAATAATTTGGGTGTGACGTTGCTGCATAGAACGCACTGGTAAGACTGCTATATCTTGCCGTGTCAGTAAAAAAACTGTACCATCATGTAACAATTCCCACGGTAAATGGGCAAGTCCCAATGCCATCCGTTCTGTTTGTGGGTTTAATGCTTGTGCTTCGCTGGTTTGAATTAAATCTAAATAAATCGTCCCCTCATCTGCTTCATCTAACGCCCTTCTCAGCCATCCTTCTTTACCGTCTAGCCAGTGATAAAGTCGTCGTCCTAATTGGATAAGTTCGGGTAGACTGTCTTTTTGTCGAGGATAGTAGTTTTTTTCACATACTTCAATTAACGCGCCCAACTCCACACTATCCAGACGCCGCGAACCATAATCACACCTTAGTTCAAATGTCTGATTTTGTGTCAAAGCAAAGCTGAAGGTGAGGGGCATAGCTAGACTAATTTAATATTGCTATCTTAATGATTCCCAGTATAATCACTGGATTTCGGAATCAAAGCTTTGTTAGTGGTTAGTGGTTCTTTGTGAGTCAGTTTTGAGGTTTGAATCCTCAAGTTTGACCTTTTGATGCTCAAGTTTGATGTTCTGAAGGTAAAGTTTCTTGTTTCAAACTACAAGTTTTTCGTTTCAAACTTGAAGTTTTTTGTTTTAAACCACAAGTTTCTTGTTTTAAACCACCAGCTTCTCGTTTTAAACTTGAAGTTTTTTGTTTCAAACTACAAGTTTTTCGTTTCAAACTTGAAGTTTTTTGTTTTAAACCACAAGTAAAAATAAAATCACTGTAGTGGCGCGTATTTTAACATCATTTTTCTTGAAACGCACCGTGTTATCGGCGGTGCGTTAGGCTTTAGCCTAACGCACCCTACTTAAGATTTACTAATTTTCTCTACTATTGCCCAATCCCCAATCCCTGATCCCTATCCCCTTACACCGTTAAACGAGATTTCCTCAACAACCAACTTGCGATCGCGACTGCTGCAACTAATAATAAAAATGTCACCACAACCAGCGCCGCCCCATACCCAAAATCTAAATAGCGCATGATGGTCGAGTAGATATATAAAGATACAACTTCCGTAGCACCACCAGGCCCGCCGCCAGTCATCACAGCAATTAAATCAAAAATCCCGAAAGCTTGGGCAAATCGAAACAGCATCGCAATCAGAATTTGCGGCATCAACAGTGGTAAGGTAATTTGATAGAAACTTTGCCAAGGTCTAGCACCATCAATGGCATGGGCTTCGTACAAATCTGAGGAAATTGACTGCAAACCAGCCAGCAACAAAATACTAATAAATGGTGTAGTCTTCCACACATCTGCAAATACAACTGCAATCATCGCCAGGGTTGGTTCTCCCAGCCAATTAATCCCAGTTTGAATTACACCCAATCTCAGCAAAATATCATTTACCACCCCAAATTGATCATTAAAAATCCACGCCCACGCCAAACCAATCAAAGCAGTAGGCAAAGCCCAAGGTATGATAGCAACAGTTCTGACTGCACCTCGTCCAAAAAATCGTTGATTGAGAATTAAGGCGATTCCCAACCCCAACACCAATTCAAAAATCACCGATGCGGTTGTAAATACAGATGAAATCCAGAAACTTTGCCAAAAACGCCCATCTCCAGCCATCCGCACATAATTATCCAAACCAGCAAAATTAGCTTGTAGCTGAGTTCCCAAATTCTTAGCAAACAAACTCAACCAAAAAGCCCGCAGAATCGGATAACCAAATACTAACAACAACAGCAGCAACGCAGGCAACAAGAAAAGCCACGCTGTTCTCTGTTCTCGACTACGCATTATACTTAAATTGGTCATTTGTTGATTGTTGGTTGTTGGTGGTTGGTAGTTAGTGGTTAGTAGTTAGTGGTTAGTAGTTAGTGGTTGATTAGTTATTTACTACTCCTCACACTTCCCCCACTCCCCCATCTCCCCACTCCCCCATCTCCCCACTCCCTT
>NZ_AJLK01000066.1 GCF_000317205.1 Fischerella muscicola PCC 7414
CATCTCCCCACTCCCTTGGGGGAGTGGGGGCCGGTGAGTTCCCCACCTCCCCACCTCCTCACACATCCCCCAACAACCGCCTTGTCTCCTGGGCTGCTGCTTTCATGGCTGCTTCCGGAGTCATGCGATTTGTTAATGCTGCACTCAAGTAACGTTGCAAAATATCTGATGTTTGGGCATATTGGGCAATGGGTGGACGCAAAACAGCTTGTTCTACTACTTCTAGTAATTGGGGATAGTGGGGATAGGTGGCGACGATTTGTGGATCTGTAAATAATGAACGTCTGCTAGGGACAAAACCAGCTTTCAGAATAAATCGACGCTGTGCTTCTTCGCTGGTAAAGTATTGAATTGCTTTCCAAGCCTCTTGGGGATGTTTAGTTGTTTTAGAAATTCCCAAACCCCATCCACCTAAACAAGCCCCTCCATTGTCACCAGAGGCGCTAACCATTGGTTTGATGGCAATTTTACCTCTGATCGGGGAATCTTTGGCATTGGCTAAAGGCCAAACATAGGGCCAACTACGTAAAAATACCGCTTGTCCACTCTGAAAAATGCGTCTAGTTTCTTCTTCTTGGTATGTTGTGACACCAGGAGGAGAAATACCTGTTTGAATTGTCTGTTTGAGAAAAGCGATCGCTTTTAAGGTTTCTGGTCTATCTAATCCTACTTCTAGGGTGTTAGGATTCACCCAAAATCCCCCGAAACCTTCAAGAATTTCGACAAACATCGCCGCTAATCCTTCATATTGGCGACCTTGCCAAATATAACCCCAATTTATCTTGTCCTGCTGTTTTAAAGCTTGGGAAATCTTGATTAAATCTGTAAATGTTTCTGGTGGATTAAACCCCGCTTGTTTCAGTAAATCTTCCCGGTAGTAAAGCATTCCCACATCACTCCGCATGGGAATTCGATATAACCTACCTTTGTAACGTCCTCCTTCTACATCCTTGGGTGAAAACGCTGTCAATTCTGATTGTGTAACCTTGTCTGTTAAATCTAGCAGCCACCCAGCCGCAGCAAATTTAGGTGTCCAAATGACATCCATATTGATCAGGTCATAAGGAGAATCACCTAAAATAAAAGCTGAAGTGTACAAATCTTCAAGTAAATTCGTAGCGTTTGGCCCTTCAATAATGTTGATGCGAATACCAGGATTTTTACTCTCAAAGTCTTTAATGATACCCTCTTTCCAAGGTTGAGCATCAGGGGCTGTCATCAACAAATTGAGAACTACTGGTTGTTGGGTTTGGGCTGGCAGAACAGATATAAAAATAATACCCAGCAATACCACAACAAAAATTACTATTGACCATTTAAATTTTGCTAGGACTTTTACCATTAGCTTTGCCGGCTGACGGGTAAATATTCACTTTACTCTGAAAAATTAGGTGATTTGATGGAATATTAAGTAGTTGTCAGGAAATTTTAAAAATACGTAATCTAATTTATTATTTATTTTTGTTATCAATTAGAATTGCAGCCATGACAAAAATCAATGAATACG
>NZ_AJLK01000067.1 GCF_000317205.1 Fischerella muscicola PCC 7414
CGGTGTGTATCGGTGTTCGCTTTCCCAAAA
The DNA here is from genome assembly GCF_000317205.1 of Fischerella muscicola PCC 7414. GTDB lineage: Bacteria > Cyanobacteriota > Cyanobacteriia > Cyanobacteriales > Nostocaceae > Fischerella > Fischerella muscicola. Next base: position 31 of record NZ_AJLK01000067.1, read on the forward strand.
AATATTGGACTATCGAGATGACTTGCAGCCACAACAAAAGTCAATAAATTACGAACACAGATGCACACAGATAAATCATCGCCTTGCACCGTGTGCATCGGTGTTCGTTTCAAAAATACTGTTGTCACCGTTTCAATCCACATTAAATGTAATCCAAATTTAATCTATAAAACTTTTATCAAAAACAATATAATTAGCCTTCCCTTTTCCCTTGGCACGATACATTGCTGTATCTGCATCTCGCAATAGGTTTGTTGGATCTTCGTAACCATCACAACTTAAAGCAATCCCAATGCTAGCTGTTGTAGATATTTCATATCCGTTGAGGTGCAAAGGTAAGCTTAAAGTTTCTTGAATGCGTTTAGCAATGTTGATGGCGTCGCTAACGTCCTTGATATCCTCTAATAACACTGCAAACTCATCACCGCCAAATCTAGCCACAGTGTCACCACTACGCAAACATGACTCCAAGCGCCGAGCGATCGCTACTAATAAATCATCACCTATGCTATGCCCATAGCGATCGTTAATTATTTTAAAGCTATCTAAATCTAAAAACAAAACTGCAAAATGATAATTAAAGCGTCTTTTGCAACGTTCTGATGCTTGCTTTAACCTATCTAGAAATAAAACTCTGTTAGGTAGTGCTGTCAGTCCATCATAGAAGGCGTTGCGAATTAGTTGTGCTTCTTTTTGCTTACGTTGAGTAATGTCTTGAAAAACTATCACAGCGCCTGTAATCCCACCCATCTGATCACGAATTGGTGCAACAGTATCTGCAATCGGGATTTTTTTTCCATCCCTAGTTATAAGAAGACAGTTTTCTGGTAATTGCAAAACTACACCTGTTTCCATTGCTTGCGTTACTATATGAACAATCTCTTCTCCAGTGTCTTTGTCAACTAAATTTAAAACATCTCTCCAAAATTTTCCCAACGCTTCTTTTTGCTGCCAACCAGTCAAGATTTCCGCTATCGGATTGATCATTTGGATATAAGCGTTTATATCTATCATCACTACTGCACACCCCATACTATTAATCACTGTCAGTAGTTTTTGATTTTCCTGTTGGAATTGCTTTTGAATTTTATCTTTATAAAGAGCCATTTCAACTGTATTATACAATTCTCTTTCTGTGAAGGGTTTAATAATATAGCTAAAAGGCTCTTCTAATTTATTATTAATAAATGTTTTAAGTCCTAAATTATCTGTTAAATATAATACTGGAATTTTCAAATTAATTTTAATAGCATCTATTAATTTGACACTAGCTAGTTCTCCTATTAAACATACATTAACTAATACTAAACTTGGATTTATTTCTACTATATCTTGTATTGCTTTTTCTCCAGAGTTAGTGATTTTATGAACATCATATCCTAACCTATGTAAACTATTTCTAATATCCACAGCAAGGATTTCTTCATCCTCAATAATTAGGATTTTTGGAGCGACCATGCTAAAATTACCAGTTCTACAGGAGCAATTTTTTGTCGATGTTAGCTAAATTTGGAAGACCGTAATCCTATCATAATAAATCCCCTATCCTACTGTGTCTTACTTAACTAAATTAATTGCTACTTCCTGCTGTTTTGAAGAAGATTGTTCATCTTTTCACTCTTCATTAACCAGCTAAAATTAACTTATATGCCTAATATCAAGTTAATATAATGTCGTCAAACAAAAAATTTTTTAGGTATACTTGATAAGTATTGGCAGTGTATAGCAAGTTTATTCTATTTATCAAAATAGAAACACACAATTCCCCAACTTATCATAGATATCGAGGAACTGTGTTAATAAGTCTTTTTTGTATAAATATTGCCTTATGATATGTATGTTAATAATTAATAGTCAGTGGTTA
>NZ_AJLK01000068.1 GCF_000317205.1 Fischerella muscicola PCC 7414
GGTGGTGAGTCAGCGCGCCCCAAGGGGGGTCCCTCCCCCAACCCCAAAGGGGGCCCCTAGCCCCCAATCCCCAACGCCAGGTGCTTTATGCCGGGAAACCCGTCCACCGCACTGGCTCCTCCCTGTCGGTCGTGGGGGCCGGTGAGTCCCCCATGAGCGACTGACGAACCCGAAGGGTTGATTGTTGGTTGTCATTGGTCATTGGTCATTTGTCACTATTTATTCTCCTCACACCTCCCCATTGCCCCTAATCCCCAACGCCAGGTGCTTTATGCCGGGAAACCCGTCCACCGCACTGGCTCCTCCCTGTCGGTCGTGGGGGTCGGTGAGTTCCCCATCTCCCCACTTCCTAATTACCTGCTTCTCGTCACACAAATGCTGATTTTGCCACCAAAGTCTGGGATGGGTGCAGCAGGTTTACTGAGGGTGACTTGAACTTGCGTGAGACGATCGCACTCTTGCAAAATAGAATCTGCAATTACAGCTACCAGTCTTTCAATCAAAGCAAACTTTGATGTTTTGATCAGATGTTGCACCAAATTAATAACTTGACGGTAGTCTACAGTATCTGCGATCGCATCAGTTTTGCCTGCTGATTTGAGATCCAACCATAACTTCACATCCACCTCAAACCATTGTCCTAGCACCTGTTCCTCTGCGAGATAGCCAGTGTAGCCATAGGCCCGAATTCCCGTGACATCAATGCAGTCCATATGAAAATAAAAGAGCGAATTTTGCCTTTAGGATTGTAAAGCAAGTCATATATTGTTGGTTGATGGTTGATTGTTGGTTGTTGGTAGTTGTCAATTGTCATTGGTTATTAGTTTTTCTCCCCATCACCCCATCTTCCCATCACCCCATCACCTATCCCCTATCTCAAAAAATTCCATGCAAGTTGGTTTCAGAAACACAAATGAACTCTGGGCTTCCGTATTGACACAAACGTTGCAGCACTTGGGCTTAACAACTGCTATCATTTGTCCTGGTTCTCGTTCCACACCATTAGCGGTTGCTTTTGCTCAACAAGCACCAGAAATAGATGTTATTTCCATTCTCGATGAACGTTCCGCAGCTTTTTTTGCCTTAGGAAGAGCAAAAGCCACAGGATTACCCACAGCTATCGTTTGTACTTCTGGTACAGCGGGGGCGAATTTTTACCCAGCAGTAATTGAAGCGAAACAAACTCGTGTACCACTGCTAGTTTTAACCGCCGATCGACCACCAGAATTGCGGGATTGTCATTCTGGACAAACTATAGACCAGTTGAAATTATATGGCAGTTACCCCAACTGGCAAACAGAGTTAGCTGTACCCGTAGCAGAAATGGGAATGCTAGCTTATTTACGGCAAACAATGGTTTATGCTTGGGAGCGATCGCTCTACCCTGTCGCTGGCCCCATACACCTAAATATACCCTTTCGCGACCCTCTGGCACCGATTCCTGACGCGAATGTAGAGACGCAAAATTTTGCGTTTCTACAGTCACAATTTAACCCAGAAGAATTTTTTGCTCACGTTACAAAATTCTCCCCATCACGCCATCTCCCAATCACCCCATCTGTTCCCCTTAACGATTGGCAAAACTCTGAGCGAGGAATCATTATAGCTGGAGTTGCCCAACCACAACAGCGACAGGAATATTGTCAAGCGATCGCCCAACTTGCCCAAACCTTACAATTTCCAGTTTTAGCTGAAGGATTATCCCCTGTCAGAAATCATGCTAATATCAACCCTCACATTATCTCTACTTATGACCTGATATTGCGGAATCAGCAACTAGCAAAACAGCTGACACCAGAAATAGTAATTCAAATTGGTGAAATGCCCACCAGTCCAGTTTTACGTAACTGGCTAAAAACCACTGCTGCTAGACGTTGGGTAATTGACTCTAGTGATCAAAATCTTGATCCTCTCCACAGTAGGACAGTTCATCTACGGGTGAATGTAGAAGAATTAGTCAGCAAACAAGAGGGTAAATTCTCCTTATCACCCCATTACCCCGCCACCCGATCCTCTTACTTGCAACTATGGCATCAAGTTGAAGTACAAGTCAGAACAAATGTTGATCATACCTTTAAGGAAATAGACGATTTATTAGAAAGTAAAATTGCTTGGTTACTTTCCCAGAGTCTACCGCCAGAAACACCTTTATTTATTGCCAATAGTATGCCAGTGCGAGATGTGGAATTTTTCTGGCAACCCAACCACTCTGGTATACGACCCTTTTTTAACCGGGGTGCAAATGGTATAGATGGGACATTATCTACTGCTTTGGGAATTGCCCATCGTCATCAAAGCAGCGTCATGTTAACTGGAGATTTAGCACTATTACATGATACAAATGGCTTTTTAATGAGAAATAAATTTGTTGGACATCTGACAATTGTGTTAGTTAACAATAATGGTGGTGGCATCTTTGAAATGTTACCTATTGCTAAGTTTGAACCACCATTTGAAGAATTTTTTGCCACACCACAAGATATAGATTTTGCTCAATTGTGTGCTTGCTATGGCGTGGAACATGAATTGATAACTTCCTGGAAACAACTGCAAACAAAATTAAATCCTCTACCTACCAGTGGCATTCGGGTGTTAGAGTTGCGAACAAATCGCAAATTAGACACTAAATGGCGTCAGGAAAATTTAGGTAGGTTTGCCAAATTCTGAATTTGGGAGAGGGCAATTGACTGATGTTGTAGTTGGTAGGGTGCGTTGTCGCAAAGCGCAACGCATTTACGTAAAACTTATATCTTATCTGGGTACAGGAAAAGTGCGGGCGATCGCTGCATCACCTCACAACTAAAATCTGTGACAAAATAATCTTGTCCTACAACCAATGCGATCGACTACGACCTATGATTTCTACCATCAAGCGCCGCTACACCTTAGATGAATATCGCGCGCTCGAAGAAAAAGCAGAAGGACGCAGCGAATATCGAGATGGAGAAATTGTACCCATGCCCGGAGGAACGCTCAAACACAGCCGCATCGGTCGGAACATTTTGACTTATCTTACCTCTGTGCTGCGCGATACTCAATTCGAGCCAATTAATAACGATTTGCGGCTATGGATTCCCGAATATCGACGCGGAGTATATCCGGACGTGATGATTTTTGATGGTGAACCACAACTAAATGGCGATCGCTTGGATGAAGTCTTGAATCCCTTGGTGATTGTTGAAGTACTATCTCCTTCCACCGCAGATTATGACCGACAAAATAAATTTCGGATGTATCGATCAATTCCAAGTTTTAGTGAATATTTATTAGTAGAGCAGGATGAACCTTTTGTCGAACGCTATAGCAAGCAAACTCAAGGTTGGTTGCTTAGTGATTTTAACGGCTTGGAGAGAGCTATTTCCCTAGAGTCAGTTGGAATTGAATTGCCAATGGCGGAATTTTATCGCGGCGTTGTTTTTGAGTAAAGTAGTAGCTGGTAGGGTGCGTTGTCGCAAAGCGCAACGCACCACATTAATCATGGGCATCCTAAAAACAAACTATTCCCTAACGCCCATGCCCAATTACCGCAGACCCCATGTTCCTGGTGGCACTTACTTCATAACTCAAGTTACTTACCAACGCCAATCCTGGCTTTGCTCTGATACTGGACGCACTGCTTTGCGCGCTGCCCTTAAACATGTCCGACAGAATTACCCTTTCTCAATTGATGCTTTTGTTCTACTGCCCGATCATTTTCACTGCCTATGGACTCTGCCTGCGGGAGATAGTAATTTATCGATGCGAATGCTTTTAATCAAACGCTTTGTGACCAAATATTATGGGCATCAGCTAGGGCTTGATGTTGTTATCTCCCGTTCACGAGAAAAGCGAAAAGAAAGAAACCTATGGCAACGCCGTTTCTGGGAGCATCTGATTCGAGATGAAGTTGACTTTGCTAATCATTGCAATTACATCCACTACAATCCTGTACGGCATAACTTTTGTAAATCACCCCAAGAATGGCCTTTTTCGAGTATTCATCGTTTTATTGAGCAAAATATTTACCCATTAGATTGGGGTGGCGATAATGAGCTTGAGTTAGCGTCTGATGTTTGGGATGTTTGAGATTATGGTGCGTTGCGCTTTGCGACAACGCACCCTACGCCAGCTAATCACTCTGTAGGTTTTACTGTTTGATTGACCACCGGGCGTGCTTTTCGTCGGTTTGACTTGCGTGTTCCACCAGCCATTTCATACTCATCACTATTTTTGCCATAGCGAGACGCAACACCCAACAGCATATGCTCAGAATAATTATTCAACGTACGTTCTGATCTATTAAGGCATTGTAGGTCTTATCTACTATAGTTCGTGCTTGATTATAGGCGGCTAGTTTTTCTCGTAAGTCATTAACCATAGTGTTGTAAGTAGCGATTGACAACCCATTGCCAAAGTCTAGATCAGAGTTTATCGTCTGTAATCCTTCAATCCGTCGTTCAGCTTTGGTGAGTGCGCTTGAATTTCGTTTGCGTTGCGCCATAAAGTTTTCCTTTTTAGATTAATATGGTGAACCCTGATGGTGGTTGACACGGTGTTCTTTATATACCATCAGAATACGCAAAGCACGGATGATCCAGCCTGAGTGAAGCCACAGAACTTTTAGAGCATTAGAATTAGCAAATAGGATAAGTACGAGTATATTTGCTGAAATTTGTTGCTAAAAAGAGGTTTACGAGTCAGAAACTTAATTTACGAGTCAGAAACTTAATTTACGAGTCAGAAACTTAATTTACGAGTTAGAAACTTAATTTACGAGTCAGAAACCAAAGTTTGCTGGGTCAAAGGTATACTGGTGGTGCTTGTCGCCAAATCAGGGTTAACATTGCGACAACAATCAATGACAGATTGAGTATGCGATCGCTTTTAGAGTTACAGACAGCCCCTACTAATTACTAACCAATGTACCAGACGTGCCATGGCACGTCTGGTACAACCACTAACCACTAACTACTAATGTACAGACGCGATGTTCCTCGCGTCTCTACCCACTAACTACTAATATTTTAAAAATGCGAGAACTTTATCCACCAATTGAGCCTTATTACGAAGGTAAATTACAAGTCTCAGACATCCATACAATTCATTTTGAAGAATCAGGTAATCCCCAAGGCAAACCCATAGTTTTACTGCATGGTGGCCCTGGTGGAGGCTGTCCACCACATTACCGACAATATTTTCATCCAGAAAAATGGCGATTGATCATGTTTGATCAACGTGGTTGCGGAAAAAGCACACCCCACGCCGAATTGCGAGAAAACACCACATGGGATTTAGTTAATGATATCGAAAAACTGCGAGAGCATTTAGGTATCAAAAAATGGGTTGTCTTTGGTGGTAGTTGGGGAAGTACTCTATCCTTAGCCTACAGTGAAACTCATCCTGAACGCTGTACTGGGCTAATTTTGCGCGGCATTTTTATGCTACGACAAAAAGAATTACGCTGGTTCTATCAAGAGGGAGCAAGTTATATTTTTCCTGATGCGTGGGAAGAGTATCTTAAACCAATTCCTGTAGCAGAACGTGACGATATGCTGAGAGCATATTATCAACGCTTAACAAATCCAGACATGCAAATTAGGCTAGAAGCCGCTAAGGCTTGGTCAATTTGGGAAGCTAGTACTAGCAGATTGTTGCCAGATCCAGAATTAATGCAAAAGTTTGGTGAGAATGAATTTGCTGATGCTTTTGCACGCATTGAGTGTCATTATTTTATTAACAAAGGCTTTTTTGAACCAGAAGATTATTTACTGGTAAATGTTGAGCGCATTCGTCACATTCCAGCAGTAATTGTGCAAGGGCGCTATGATGTAGTATGCCCGATGATCTCTGCTTGGGAATTGCATCGCGCCTGGCCAGAAGCCGAATTTATTATTGTTCCTGATGCCGGACATTCCATGAGTGAATCAGGAATTACTAGTGCTTTGATTGAAGCAACAGATAATTTTTGTTAGTTAGTTGTTGATTGTTGGCTGTTGATTGTTGTTTTTAAAACGAATTGTATTTTCTCTGTCAATTAAAAAACTTAAATCTTGGCGTTCTTGGCGGTTTATTCTTTATTCTATAACCCCCGATTCTTATACCAATTCAATTAATGATTGCAACACATCCTTGGATAAAGACGCGATTTACAACTACGTAACTTTGCTCAAACCCTCCAAGAACAAAACAATCTACTCAAACAAGAAATTCAACAACGCCAACAAGCAGAAGCAGCCTTGCAAGAAGCGCTAAACAATCTCCAGCAAGCACAACTGCAAGGTTTAGGTATCCCAGAAACTATCAAAGCACGACTATTTGACCCCTTCTTTACCTAAGCCTGTTGGTAAAGGCACGGGTTTAGGTTTGGCGATCAGCTATAAAATTATAGTTGAGCAACATCAAGGCGACTTGAAGTGTACTTCTATAGCTGGTGAAGGAACAGAATTTGCGATCGCCATTCTCCTTCGTCAGTCTGTTTTCTCTTCCCGTTTATCCTCTAATCTTTCCCTATCTCAATAGATGTATATATTTTGTTATTTCCTGTATATCTATATAATTTGTAATAATTAGATTAATATCAAATCCAACCAATTACTGAATAATGTCCCTCTGTTCCCTCTCAAGTTGGAAGAGGATTAGAGAAAAAACTACGATCAGTAAATCAATAGGATTTGATTTAGTAGTCTGTTAATAGCTGTTTACCTATGAAACCAGATGAGATTGAAGCAGTATTGCAAACAGCCTTTAATCGCTGTGAAATAGCTAACTGCCCTCTCACTGACATGCAAAAACAGATCTTACTGCAAGTAATCGAGCAAATTCAAGGAAACTCTCAGCCAGAAGTGTCAGTTGAAACTAACCCATTAGATGAGTTGACAGCGCAAGAGTTACAAGCTTTTTTACGTTACATCAAAGCACAAGAAGAACAGAACCTCTCATGGAAAGCACAGCTACTAAATGACTGGCTACGTGAAAATGACTCGGGAGAGGTACAATTTATCCGCGATCGCTACGGCTTACAATGGCTCAACCGTATTCAACCGTATCATTTTAATCAGTATTCTTCAGAAGATACATTAAACCTCAAAGTAGGCGATCGCATAGAAGTCTGCAATGCACTATGGGAATGGGTACAAGATGATGGCCCCTGTCCACGGGAATGGTTTCCTTGCATAGTCATTCAAATTAATGAAGTTCAAAATGGTAACAAATCTTGTGCTAATTGCATTGTCCGCTTTAACAACGGCGCTGAGTATGAAATTCAAGGCATTTATGAGTGGAATCGTTACAATTGGCGCTGGATGTGAGGGACTAGGGAGATGGGGTGATGGGGTGATGGGGTGATGGGGTGATGGGGTGATGGGGTGATGGGGTGATGGGGTGATGGGGTGATGGGGTGATGGGGTGATGGGGAGAAAACAATTCAAAATTCAACCGAGCATAATTCAAAATTTAGGAAGAGGGTGTGAGGAGTAATGTAGAGACGCGCTGTTTGAAGCGTCTGGGAGTGTGAGGAGAATAAATAGTAACAAATGACAATTGACCATTGACCATTGACCAATAAATGAAAGACCCCGGTAGTTAGCTGTCTACCGGGGGAGGAGGTTTTTGCAATTCGCTAAAGGACGGCATATGCTTACTAAATTTACCCATCCTCAGCGTGAAAAGTTGCCAAAATGGCAATTATTTATATCATGTCTACTTGAAACTTATACTATCCGCTTGTGTCCGTAATGAGTAATTGGTGATTAGGCATCGGGCATAGAAAATAATAACAATCAACTACTAACTACTAACTACTAACTAAAGATAATTTTTTCTTTGTGTCTTTGTGCCTTGGTGAGTCCACTTGCTGCTCTTAAGGTTCCCGTCACGATGGCAAGGTGGCGAACCCGTAGACACGAAGTGGCTTCCCGTAAGGGTAGGGTGGTTCAAAAATATTTTTTTACCACTAAGACACCAAGTAACATATAAGGTCTTGACCATAAGCTACTCATCTAGTTAAACTTAAACAGACTCACTGGTCTGAAATATTTTGATGTCTAAAGGCGAAGAAACAAAAGCCAAAATTCTCCAACAAGCAGCCGAACTGTTTAATCAACAGGGGTACGCTGGTTCGTCTATTTCAGACATCATGCGAGTAACAGGACTACAAAAGGGAGGCATATACAATCATTTCAGCAGCAAAGATGAATTAGCGCTACAGGCATTTGATTATGCGATCGCTCAAATTCAAAAGCTTTACAGAGATGCTTGGCGAAGTAAGCGTAATGCGATCGAGCGTTTGCAAGCAATCATGGGTGTATTTCACAAATATATAAATCATTCACCCATCAAGGGAGGGTGTCCATTGTTGAACACTGCGATCGAAAGTGATGATACACATCCAGCATTACGGGAACGCGCTCAAAAAGCAATGAATTCCTGGCGTGAATTAATTTGTCTAATTATTGAAAAAGGAATTGCAAGAGGAGAGGTTCGTCCCACAGTTAACGCTGATGAATTTGCAACCATTATGATTGCCATCCTCGAAGGAGCCGTAATGATGAGTAAATTATACGGAGATGCAATTCATATGGAAAGAGCAATTAATCATTTAAATGATTACATGGAAAGTCAATTGCGAATATAGGTTTTGTTTTTTTCTGACAAATAAGACCTTTCGGTTTTAAAAATCAAGAAGAGAGTAGGGATAATGAAAAAAGACTCCGCTTACTTGCTGTCAAAAAAACAGAATCATCAAAAAACTAGATTTATAAGAACTAAATTTTTTTACTTTTTCTAAGACCTAACGGTCTTAAATATTAAATTTTCTCAGAATAATTATGTCATTAACTCAAAATTTACCCAGACCATTGGAAGTAGAACTTACCATTCCTGTACGAACCTACGACATTGATTTTGTCGGCATTGTGAGCAATATTGTGTATATCAGATGGTTAGAAGATTTACGTTTAAAATGCTTAGATGAATACCTTCCACTTGCTCAACAAATTGAGTGCGGTTATGCTCCCATACTTGCAGGAACCGAGATAGATTATAAACGTCCAATCAAACTTGCTGATCAAGTGATAGGACGTTTATGGCTGAGTAATTTAGGTCGTTTAAAGTGGACAGTGGAAGCAGAATTTTTATGTAATCAAGAACTAGCTGCAACTGCTACTCAAAAAGGTGCATTTGTTAACTTACAAAATGGTCGTCCTATTCCCATTCCTGAAGAATTACAGCAGAAATATTTTGAGTATAAACAGGTTAATCAATAATCATGAAAACAACTGTTGAGATGAGAATCCCACAAAACCTTTCCGTCTAATTACTATCCCTATTAGTCATTATTGTGAAAAAGCAAGATGGGCGCTTAGTAAATTGAAAATTACTTATATAGAAGAAAGACATACACCACCCTTTCATCTCTTAGCAACAGGTCGTGTTGGTGGAAAAACAACTCCTGTTTTAGTCGCCGTTATACAACCATCAGAACACCCGATACAAAGTGTCATTTACAAAGATTTACCACCAAAATTTGTATCTGAAATTAATGCATTTAGAAAAACTCCTGCTGGTGATTTTGTGCTGCGTCTTTATCGTGATAGAAACAGTTAATTTAGGAGTTGAAAATGAATCCACTCGCTATTCAATTAATACTTCATGGAGCTATAGTTTTACTGATTGGGTTATTAACAGGAATACCCTACGGTCATGCTATTAACATGAAACAAGATGAAAATACTGTGCGCGGATGGCGTGTAGCCCATTCAGGATTAGCAATGGGTGGAACCACGATGATTGCTTTTGCCAGCGTCTTATCTTATTTAAAATTAGACCCCATATCTAACTTCACTTTGGTTTATTCATTAGTGGTTTCTGGATATGGATTTTGTATTGCTTTACCCTATGGTGCTTGGGTGGGGCATCGTGGTCTTTCAATTGTTGGCTCAATTAAAAATAAAGTTGTCTATGCAGGAAATATGGTAGGTGCAATTGGCTCATTAATTGCAACTTTACTACTTATATTTAGCTGTCTAAGAACTCTTTTTGTAACGTGAGTTCGACAAAGCATTTAGTTTTTTTATGTATTTCCAGACCAAAAGGTTTGTCTTATCTTTTTTGAGGAAAAATCAATTATGCTCAAGTTTTACTATAATCCGCGATCGCCAATGGCACGTCGTGTATGGCGCACTCTACTGGAGAAAGAAATATATTTTGAGCCAATTTTAATGAAATTAGACGGCGATCAATTACAACCAGAGTATTTAGAACTTAACCCCTTTCATCACATTCCAGTCATAGTTGATGATAATTTTCGGGTGTTAGAGTCACTGGCGATTTTAGATTATTTAGAAGTAAAATATTATCAACCTGCACTGTTACCAAAAGAACCTGCACCATTAGCAACTGTAAAAATGGTGCAAATGGTATCTACAAATGAACTATTGCCAAAAATGATTACTTTAATGTTTGAAAATGAAGATTCACCAAAATTTATCGAAACAAAGCAACATCTAAATACAGTATTAAAATTTTTGATGACAACTCTGGGTAGCAACTCTTTCTTTGGCGGTGAACAGTTAACCTTAGCAGATATTGTCGTTGGTACAGATATATCTTTATTACCTAAATTAGGAATCAATTTTAGTAATTATCCTAATTTAAATGATTGGTTCGAGCGCTTAATGCAACGTCCAGCATGGCAAAAAACAGAACTCAGCCCAGAAGAATTTGAGCAATTTCGACGAGTTTTGCTGAAGTTGCGTAAACGAGAATTCAGCAGGGTAACTAATCAAGTCTAGCGCTCTACTGAACGGTGAATTAGCATTTATTATAAATATGGGTTGATACACACCTAATCGTTCTAATTCATTTTTATTAGATAAATTAAGAACTATAAAAAATTTTAGTAAAGCGCAAAGTATGGAAAAGCAACCGATCACAGTCATAGGAGGTGGACTCGCTGGAACAGAAGCAGCTTGGCAAATTGCCCAGGCGGGAGTACCAGTAATTCTCTATGAAATGCGCCCCCAACGCTTCAGTCCTGCCCACCACACAGAACACTTAGCGGAATTAGTTTGTAGCAATTCCTTTGGGGCAATGGCAAGCGATCGCGCTGCTGGTTTGTTACACGAAGAACTGCGCCAATTAAAATCGATTGTCATTGGCAAAGCTGATCAACACCAAGTTCCTGCCGGGGGGGCGCTAGCAGTTGATCGGGGACAATTTAGCCAAGACTTGACACAAACCCTCTCTCAACATCCCTTGATTGAATTGCGTCGGGAAGAAGCACGTGCTATCCCGGAAGGTATTGTTGTTTTAGCAACAGGGCCTCTCACCAGTCCCGACCTAGCCGAAGATTTACGCCGCTTTACCGGCATGGAATATCTCAGCTTTTTTGATGCTGCTAGTCCAATTGTTGTCGGGGAAACAATCAACCATGACATAGTTTTTCTTGCCTCCCGCTACGACAAAGGCGAAGCCGCCTATCTCAACTGTCCAATGAATAAAGAGCAATACTTACAGTTTTGGCAAGAACTATGTAACGCCGAACAAACAGAATTAAAAGATTTTGAGCGAGAAACAGCGAAATTTTTTGAAGCTTGTCTACCCATTGAAGAACTGGCACGCCGAGGGGAAGATACAATGCGCTACGGGCCTTTAAAGCCAGTAGGATTGTCAGATAGTCGCACAGGTGAACGATCCTATGCTGTAGTGCAGCTACGACAAGAAGACAAAGCCGGGCAACTTTGGAATATGGTAGGATTCCAAACTAACTTGCGCTGGGGAGAACAAAAGCGCGTATTCCGAATGATTCCCGGCTTAGAAAATGCTGAGTTTGTGCGGTTGGGGGTGATGCACCGTAACACCTTTATTAATGCTCCCCAGCTGATGCTATCCACCTTACAATTCAAAAATCGTCCCACATTGTTGGGCGCTGGGCAGTTAATTGGAACTGAAGGCTACACAGCCGCCGCCGCCGATGGATGGTTAGCTGGCACAAACGCCGCACGCATCGCTTTAGGAAAAGAACCATTAATCCTACCATCAACAACAATGATGGGAGCGCTGTTTGAATTTATCAGTTCCGCTTCACCCAAGCATTTTCAACCCATGCCACCCAACTTTGGTATTTTGCCAGAATTAGGAGAGAAAATCAAAAATAAACAAGAGCGATATGGGCGTTATCGCGATCGCGCTTTGGCAGACCTCAAAAGGTTTATTGTTGATATGCTTAGTTGTTAGTTGTTAATTGTTAGTTGTAGGGAACAATCAACCACCAACCACCAACCACCAACCACGAACACTAATTACTCGATCTTTTTTGGTCTTGAATTGATTCCTCTTTGGTAATTGCTAACCCATGTATGCCGATGGCTGCGATCGTAGCGCCAATAAATCCCCAGGTGCCATTAGTAAAGGCATTCATGCGATGCACCATACTCCGATGATAGGCTAATTGTAATTGTCTATCATCTGCTCTTCTTTGCCTTGCTAACTGTTCTACAAACCTTTCGGTTCTTTCCATCGTCGCATAATCAGCATTGTACGCATAGATCGATGTTGCTACTACCATCAAGCCTGGAAAAACCAGAGCAATCAAAAGAATGGCTCTGCCTATACTCATAGAAACCTCACATTAAATTGAGAAATCCTCTATCGTGTAAGTAGGGACTAGGAACTAGGAGCTAGCAAAGAAGTATTTTCATTTGTGTTTGCTGAGCTTACCTCATCAATAACTGTTTTGAAGATGCGGAAGAGATAATGATATGAGAACTAGAACTGCCAATAAAGCTAACTGATGAAGGCTGGGTGTAAGGTACAGAGGTAGATTTGGTAGCTTACCCCCATCCTGATACACCCAGTCAAAGTAGTTGTGTTTATTTGCGTCTAGTTACTTATCTTTAAATTAATGCTGGCACAGCTAGAATTTTGCTTCAGTGTGTAGCGAACAAATTTTGGTCATTAGATCTATCTTGAAAATGGAGTGTGAGGGTGTAAGGGTGTGTTGTCGCGCAGCGCAACGCACCAAGGAGTGATTTTCGGTGCGTTAGGATGTTGGATCTATAACGCAACGGCAATAAAGCGGGAGGAATATCCACACCGATGACAGCCTCCCCTACCAAATTTAAGCCAAGATAGTTATATTTTTCGACTTGTGTTGTGTGTACACCCTAGCGTAGGGGGGCTGAGGGGGGTGAATTCGACTTTTGCAAAAGGTCTATTGATCACAGACAAATAAATCAAAAGTCAGCTTTGTTTTCCTTACATTGAGGCTGGAATAGTAATGACGAACTCTGCTCCCATTCCTGGAGTGGAATTTACCTCCAGAGTACCCCATGTTTTTCCACAACAATTTGACGGGGGGGAACCGGAAAAAAGTCCCCCTTTTTAAGGGGGATAATGGGGGATCTCCAAATATTGGATTGTACTAACTGAACTGTATTGTTCTATAAGATAGTTTTCCCCTCAGTGTGGTTTTTGTATCAACTAAGTAGGTCGGTGTTGAAAATTATCGTTATGACGAGGCAGGAGGC
>NZ_AJLK01000069.1 GCF_000317205.1 Fischerella muscicola PCC 7414
ATTGGTGAACTCATCTAATTTGCTTAAAACAAATGAGGTCTAGCAGAAGCCTGCTAGACCAGAAATTTTATTTAGAACGCGATCGCAATTAATTTAAAGATGTATTGCGTCACGAAGAGTTATTGATGGGAGTAATTACAACTAAGGGTGGACAGTAGGACACTGCAAATTAGCTCATCTACATAGGAAGCTCAAGACAAAGCACTCACTGAGTGAAAAATTAAACAGTGCAACTGAAAGCAAATGTGATATTCAAGTGAACTATTGCAGCGCTGGGCTTTAGCAGGAGGCACAAGCTTTTGCCCATAGGTTCAGTATATTAACGCGTGCCTGTCGTTAATGTAACTTGATTCTATACAACTAGATTATTCAGATTTTGCTCAAAAGTCAAGTAGATTCTTAAGACAATATTAAAAAAGCTTGTTTTTTAATTTTTAGTGCTATGTGGAACTGTTCTATATATCTCTGATTTAATTAAATCCATTCTCGATTACGCGAACCGTCATAAATGCTCCGACTTTCTCACTATTGAATCAGCAATTGGCAGAATGATCGTAAAGGTTGAGCCTACACCGACTTGGCTGTGAACACTCACCTGTCCGCCGTGAGCTTCAGCAATTGCCTTAACAATGGATAACCCTAATCCTGCTCCTTCTGAACGACGGCGACGGTTAGAGACTCTGGCAAAGCGATCGAAGATTCGCTGCTGCTCCTCGAGAGCGATCCCTTCTCCGCTATCTTGCACCCAAAAGTGAACGTTGCCTTTGCAAATTGTAGAGCCAATTAGGATTGTATCGGTTGTTTCTGTGTGCTGTATGGCATTTTGTACCAAACGCATAACCGCCTGGATAATTCGCTGACGATCCACGGTGATTTTTCCCTGCGATGCCGCCTCTAGCTGCCAGTTTCGTCTTGCCAACGCCTGCGCCTGATCAAATATCTCTTGGGTAATTGCCACAGCATCAACAGTTTCGATCCTTAAAAAGTTTGGCCGTTCTGCCTTTGCTAGCAAGATTAAATCCTCCACAAAACCGCTCATTCGATCTAGTTCATCCATAACGACTGCTAGAGTTTCCTGCTGATCGTCCGGATTGCTACCCATCAATTCCAGATATCCACGAATGATGGTGATGGGAGTTCGCAGTTCATGTCCAGCATCGTTGACAAAGTTACGCTGGCTAATAAACGAACTTTCCAAGCGATCCATCATCTTGTTGAATGTTGTTGCTAGTTTTGCCAGTTCTCCTTTACCCCGTATTGGAATGCGCTGTGTTAAATCGGTTCCACTAATCGATTCAGCAGTTGTCGCCAATACCCGTAACGGTTGCAGAATCCGTCCGGCAGCAAACCATACCAAAAGCAGTGCAACCAACAGCACTGCAAGAGTAACCTGAATAATCACAGCCACTGCTTCTAGGATTTCAGCATGTTCTTCTGCACTATGGGCAATTACTAACGTTCCGAGTAGTTTTCCGTTTGTTTTAATGGGTTCAACAAAGTAGAAGATGCGATTAATATCGTGATTTTGGCTAACCTGTTCCCCCTCTTTTGGTTCAGCCTGAGTTGCCCATTGCCGCATGAGAGCAGTTTCTGGTTTGAGAGCTTTCGGTAATGCTTTAGGACTAGACTCATAGAATGTTCCATTAACAAATGTAATCAGAAAAATATTGTCTTCTGGAATTTCAACCTTTAAGTATGCTTCAAAGAACCGCTTCATTTCCTGTTCGTTTGTAGGCACCCTAAGGTCGCTCATGAGTGCCTTTTCAGCAGAACTGATGGACTGCACTTCTCTAGTCGCGGCTTTGTCGTTATCTTCTATGCGGTTATTCTCTAATCTTTCGAGGTTAATTCTGCCTGCCAACAATTCTCTGAAGTCTTCCACTTCTCCTAGCATATCCTGACGAACACGCTCATCAACACGGGCAAACAAAAGCTGGCGAAAGGCTGGAATTGCAATGCCAAACGTCAGTACCAAAATCACGACATACCAAACTAGAATTCGAGTGCGGGCTTCTCCCCAAAACTCGCGCCAGAGCAATTGATTTTGAGGTAGGGGAGTGGTACGCTCATCTAGGTTTCTCAAAGAAACGTCTCGCTTACGAAACACCTTCACGCTTGGGTACACTCCTTAACAGCACATCTTTTTTTATATTCTGTGCATCTTTATAAATAATTGGTATAACTTGGTGACTTTGTGCCTTGGTGGTAAAAAATCTTTAACCACCCTACCCTTACGGGAAGCCTATGAGCGCGTCTACGTGTCTACGTGATGGGAACCTTAAGAGTGGCAAGTGGACTCACTAAGACACCAAGACACAAAGAGTTTTCATTTGTTCTAGTTTACGCAGTTCAAGACGACTTAAATTATTTGTGTGGTTGTCTTCTGCCCTCTGCCGTCTGCCCTCTGCCGTCTGCCCTCTGCCTTCTGCGGGGCCCCCACAAATTCGCGATTCGGAGAGCGAATTTGTGGGGAACCCCTTCTGCCCTCTGCCGTCTGCCGTCTGCCCTCTGCCGTCTGCCGTCTGCCCTCTGCCTAAAACCTATCTTCATACTCCAGCACTGCCTGATTATCGCCAGATAAATCAGTGGAAGTACGCAGGCGAAACTCAGAATTAATCCGATAATTCACGCCAAATTGCGGCGGTTCGTCACTCGTTAAAACTTTGAGAGCAGAAAAAGAAATATTACGAGAAACATCAATCCCAGCTTCCGCCGCCAAATCCATCGAAAAATTTCTCCTTGTTACTTCTGGATTCTCTGGATCATCGGAAGCAACAGTAGGAAATACACGTAGTTCACTTAAACCAAAAGCATTACCAATTTGGTTAAAAGCTCGTTGAATATTCAAAGCTGAACCTGCTAAATTTACAAGTCCCAAGGTGCTATCGCCACGTCCCAATGTTTGTACAAAACCACCCCCAAGTAAAGCAACTATTTCTGTTTGATTGCGGGGAGGATTGCTGGTAAGCTCAAGATTTTGGTTAAGCTGGCTAGCTGGGCCGTCAATTCTGGCTTCGACGCGTACAGTATTTACAGGTTCAAAGGACGTAATGTTTTCATCACTGATTTCAGAAGAGAAAGGAGTGGTGGTCACTTGGGAAGGATTAACATCCAATACGTTAGCAAAGAGGCGGATATCCAAGTCAGGGTTTTGATCTCCTCTAAAAACCGCTCTGTTTTTATAACCACGGGCGAGGTTAAATTGAGTAGTAAATAAATTCACATCTCCACCCCGAAGGCGAATAGTTCCTTCAGGTTCGGGATTATTAAATGAACCATTGACATTCAGTGAACCAGTAGCACGGAAACTCAGAATTGGTGGTAAAGCAATTTCTACATTTTTGTCTAATTCCAATTTGAGATCATTAAATCGTGTGGCTGTAGTGCTATTTTCCGATTTTTCTGGTTTATTTGTTTTGCCATAACTAATTTCTTGGTCATTATTGCCAGCATTCATGGCGTTGTTAGCTGATTCTGTGATTAAAACCTGACCATTAGCTAGCTTGAGATTACCACCAATAGCTGGACTGAGAGCAGAACCAGTAATCTGCAAATTGCCACTCACCCCTCCTTGATACCGTCCCTTCAAATTCACTGCTAATTTATTCAAAGACACAGTCAGAGGATTATCTATTTGTTTTTGGGAGTTAGTGAAAATCGGAATTTCTCCTTGAGCTATGACATTGCCCTGACTAAAATTGCCTTGGAGACTTTCAACTTTAATACGGTCAAAATCAAACTGGGCCTTCCCTGTGACATTAGTCAATTTTCCTGGTAAAGCCTGAGCTGAAAATGTGGCATATTTGACAGCAGCAATACCATTCACGATTGGCTGTTGTTTTGTTCCGCGTACAGTGAGATTGACTTCCCCTTCTCCCTTTTCAAAAGCCACTTGATCTGTCAACAAGTTTAAAATTGCTAAGCCTTCGTTTTTCACCTGCACATCCAGATTGATTTGGTCGCTATCTGGTGCAGCAGTAGCAAAAGGTAATTTAGCAGGAACACTGCCAGTGATGGTAACAGGTTCAAAGCCAGCAACCATGACGTTACTACCAAAATTTAAACGTCCATCGTGGTAGCTAAAACTTGCAGTCGCCGATTCTATGCCTTTTTGGTTTAGGGTTCCTTGTGTAATTTGTAATTCTCCTTTAGCCTGGGGATTATTGACGTTGCCTGCTAAAGTTGCTGTAGCGTTGATATTACCTGTTGCACCCATCGGCAACTTGACATAATTACTCAACACTTCCACAGGGAAATTTTTCACCCGTAGCTGACCAGATTGTTCTGTACCACCTACATTACCAGTGAAAGCGATCAGTTTATCTTGAGATTCAATTCGTAAAGGTAGTAACCTGAGAACACCATTTTCAAAGCTACCGTGAGCAATCACTTGTTCTACTGTGTATATACGGTTGGGTTCGCTTTCTCGTCCCCAAACAAAGTTTTGACCATTTAATTTAAAATCTGCTGCCAGTCCATTTTCTGTGGCAGTATCAAAATCAATTTCGCCGTTAAAAGTCCCTTTTAAATCTGCTAAGTCTGGTACTAAAGAAGCATCACGCCGTTGTTGTTGCTGTTGTGCTATCAGTGCTTTAATTTCGGAAAAGCGGCGAATTTGATCTAGTATAGGCTGGCCAGCGGAACCGACTGCTACGGTGTTAAGATCACTAGCCTTACCGTAGGTTGGGGTAGCTGTTCCCCGTTGGAAATCTTGTAGTTCAAAAAACTGGAGTGTTGTTAATATATCTTGGATTTCACCTTGGCTGATGTTTAGTTTGCCTTTGATTTGGGGAGTTGTAGCTGTGGGTGTAAAGTCACCAATAAAGGCATAGCGACTGTTACCTTTGATGAAGGCGCTATCGGTCAGGGTTGTCTTACCATCTTCGTAGCGGAACTGAGCTTGTAAGCGATCGCCTTTAATTCTACCTACTTGCGGCTGAGCGATCGCTACATTCCCGGCTACTGCTAATGTATTTTGATGAAGGAGAAAATCTCCACTCAGTGAACCTGCTATTTCCCCTTGTCCCAAGTAAGTATTTGCAGGTACTGGCAAATTCAACACTTTTAAGGGAAAGTTTTCTACTTTTGCCGCTAAATTATCGCCTTGTGCTTGACCTATTGCCGAAGCTTGCTGCCATTGCACTGTAAAGGAATTGGGACGATTATTTCCATCGAGACTGAGAGCAATTTTGTCACGCTTGCCAGTGACATCCAAATTTAAACCACGTCCTTGCACTGATTGGATGTTACCGTTTAACACCGACTCAAAAGCTAAGTTGTTAACATTCAAGTCCCGCAGTGTCAGTTTTCCTACCAAATTTGGCACAGGCAGATTGCCAGTAATTTTCCCGTTAAAATCAGCTTTTCCAGCTAGATCTACTGTCTGAGGCAACTTTAATGGCAACTGTTGCAGATTGTAATTTTGGGCTTGAACATCAAGATTTAACTCCGTAATTTCAGGTATGCCAGCTTGATTGCTATTGGCTAATATGTAACCACTGGCATTTAAACCAGGGGCTGTTGCTCGTTCAACGAGCAACTTTTCTCCATCCCAGCCGACAAGCGCAGTCAGTGGTCGCTCAATACCAGCTAGACCTTGAGAAAAGTTTACCTGACCTGTTGCCCGGATATCTGCTAACTGAGAGCTTCCTAAATTACCAGCAACTTGGGCTTTGCCACCCAATTTACCTTTTAACTCCTCCTGAAACCGATTTAATTCCACACCAGCGGCATTAACTACAGCCTGATAGCGACCGTTAGCTACTTGGATATTTATGGCTGTAAAACTGCCACCACCAACATTAAGTTTTGCTTGACCGTTAGCTTGAATTGTTTCTGGTTGGAAGGACTCTACAGAACCAGTGACGTTAAACTGACCAGTAACTTTACCGTGTAATTGCTGAGGAATTGGTGTTAATTGTTGTAGTGGTGCGTTCTGAGCTTGCAGTTGTGCCTGATAAACACCGTCAGCTACTTGAATATTCGTAGCAGTAACTGTACCGGTTTTGACAGCTAAACTAGCTGAGCCATTTCCACGTAAAGTTTTCAGGTCAAAATTGTTGGTATTACCTGATACTTGGAATGTACCTGCCATCGCAGCTTGTAATGCTGGTTGTAATGCGGGGGCTGGTTGTTTCAGCAACCGTGCCAACCTTACACCATCCGCCACAAGTTTGGCAGAAAAGCTGTTTTCCCCTAGCTGGATTTGAGAAACTGCCACTGTGCCATCTGCGACTTTTACTTTGGCGTTCTCAGTACGAATATTAGCCAGTTTAAAGGGTGCGGAACTGCCAGAAAGAAGGAGACGACCGTTGAAGCGGGCATCATTAAGATTTATATTTTCTAGTTGTTGGGGATTGACAAAACGTTCTACTTGTACCCCAGTGGCATCAGCAACTGCTTGCCAATTCTGGTTATTCCAACTGCCGGCAACCTGGACTGTACCACCAGCTACACTGAGAGCAACATTACGGAAATTGAGAGTGCGATCGCTATTGACGACAACTTCACCTGTGGTAGGATACTGAGCCTGGGGGGCTTGGAATTGAACTGTTGTTTGCACATTGTCAGCAGTACCAGTCATTTGGGCTGTACCAGAGACAGTACCGACTTTCAAGCCTGGTTGAGAGTTGTAAAGAAGAGCGATCGCATCACCAGGAACATTCTTGGCCGATAAATTAAAATTCAAACGGGGAACTGTCCCCAACTCAACCTTGCCAATACCCTTGATTTCACCGCCGACTTTGGCTTTGCCTTGAATATCTCTAAAGACAATCACCTCATCTTTTGGTGCAAACTCAAACTTGCCACTGGCGCTATCAAAATCAACTTTATCAATCTGGGCAGGCTTGTTAGTGGTAACGATACCTGTAAGAATTGGTTCGGTCGTTTTTCCTGTAAACTGCAAATCTGCTTGCACTTCCCCAGTTACAGGTACAGGCAATTTGAGTTTGAGAGTTTCTTGGACATCAGCGACATTGACGCCATTTACACGCCCTGCCAACTTGTAACCAGCTTCGGTGTCAATAATACCGTTAGCGATTAATGGGATTTTGCCGTAGCTGCCGATGACATTGTCAAGCTTAATTTCTGTGCCTTGAAAGTGCAGCTTTCCTTGGGAATTCAAAAATGGTTGGGGAACTTTCGGAACTTGAAACTGAACCGCTTGCAAATCAACATTACCAAATAATATAGGCGGCTGAGTTTGCCCAATTTGAAACTGCATCTGCAAGTCACCATTGACTCGACCGGCTTGTAATGATAGTGGTAACTTAACTAAGCGCGTCACATCAGAGGCTAGCAACTCTTGCCCGCGTATTTGTAAATTCGTTGCCCATGTCTTTGGGCGGATATCTCCCTTCAAGGCAACATCACCGCCACTGTTTGGTTTTCCTGTCAAGTCCAACCGAATCACTTGGTGATTTTCTAATAGTTGGGCAGTTCCGTTTACTTGTGAAAATGTCACGGGGGAGGAGAGGGGAGAAGACGCGTTAGGAGACGCGGAGATTTTATTTATATTCCCCGTGTCCCCCTTGTCCTCCTTGTCTCCCTTGTCTCCCTTGTCCCCCGTGTCTTCTATATCTCTCTTGCGTGGCACTAAGACTAATTGGGCATTGCGGAACCGTATTTTATCCAAATCTGTTTGAATTGGTTGACCTTGACCTTGTCTTTTGATGGTAGTGGTAATCCAGCGCCCTTGTTGATCCTGTTCAACGTAAACATCTGGATTGACTAAGGTTACATCCAACTTCAGTTCACGCTTCAAAAGTAAATGTAACGGTTCAAAACCCACCTCCACAGCATCGACTGTAACCCTATCCGGGTCTGTGGGTGTTGCTGGAATGGCTGAAGTCCCAAGCTTTACTCCCGTGAGCGAAAATCCCTTAACTTCTCCTAACTTCACTGGACGATTGAGTGTAGTGGTCAGACTTTTTTCTGCTAGTGGTGTTAAATCTTTCTGGATAAAACTCCACAACCGCCAAGCACCACCTATAAGTCCTATTAGTAAAATTCCACCTAAAGCGATGCCACTACGACCCAATATCAACAACCATACACGCTTGTTGTTAGTTGGAGATTTATAATTTTGCTTGAGAGATTTACTCATGGGATTTTACTTTTATTGTTAGCCGAGTTGGAGAGGCACAATAGTTTCACCAACGCATAATAGACGGGTTTTGTTTCTCAAAAGGGTAATAGAAAATTATCCTTTCCCCCTTACCCTTTGCCCTTTTCCCATCTAACAAAGTTTATTGGGTATACCATTTAGCTGGCAATGCCATTACCAGGGTACAAACCCATTTTGGCTTTGGAGTATAAGAATGGCGATGATTTAAGTAAAAAAAAAGAAGCATTTTCGTGCATTTTGGGATAAGCAATTAGTGATTGCTAGCAAAATACTTAATATTCTTTGATATTTGAGTTATCAGTGATAATTTCAGATTTGAAGCTGGAATTGTTGAGAATTGCTGACAAACAAATACAGATTCCAGCTAGAATTCGTTAGTGGTTGACAAAGTCACGTTAAATTAATACCATAAAGTCAAGAATAAAGCGTATTAAACTATACGACTCTATCTGTACCCAATTTAATCTCTAAAATGTAAAAACGGTATACCTATTAATACTGGTATATTCAACACAATTTGAGACACAATATTTGTATAAATTAATATAAGTACAAAAAATTACATCTATTCAGACAACAAGGGACTAGAGGCTGGTGATCAGGTGAGAATATAAATAATAAATTCTGAATCCTAAAACTTTCATAACTCATAAATTAATTCCCTTAATTCTTAATTCCTGTCGTGGCAATACCCTGAATTAATTGACGCTGCCCCAGGAGAAATAAAAATAAAATCGGTACAGTGGTTATAGTTACTGCCGCCATTAGCAAAGGCCAGTTATTGGTAAATTGTTCTTGGAACTCAGCCAAAGCTAGCTGTACAGTTCTCAATTCTGGTTTTGTAGTAAATACTAACGGCTTAAATAAATCATTCCATTCACCGATAAAGGTAAACAGAAACAAAGTTACCAAGGCTGGGCGTGCTAAAGGCAATACTATTTGCCACAAGATTTGTACTCGGTTCGCCCCGTCTATTGCTGCGGCTTCTTCTAACTCTACAGGTATTGTTAAGAAATACTGCCTTAATAAGAAAATACCAAAACCATTTGCAGCGGTTGGTAAAATTAAAGCCCAGTAAGTGTTAATTAGGTGTCCCCATTTCAAGACTAAAAATATAGGAATCACAAGTAATTGAAAGGGAATCACCAGTGTAGCTAACACAATCAATAGCAATGCTTGTCTACCACGAAATTTGAGTCTTGCCAGGGCATAACCTGCCAAGGCAGAAGTCACTATTTGAAAACCCGTGACAGCTAATGCTACCAAGCTAGAATTAGCAAATGCCAGTAAGAATTTACCTCGTCGCCAAGCTTCATGGTAGTTTGCTAAAGACCAACCGTTCTGAAGAAGCAGATTCGGAGTAGTGCCAGGCGGTGCAAGAGATGTCAAGAAAACTACAAAAAGGGGTAACAAGACAATCAGGCCCCCTAACAAAAGTACTGCCAGACTCCAAAAAGAAGAATATTTAAGATTTCCGAGTGGTTTGGACATGTACTGAATTTGAAGATCCAACCATTTGTTTTTTGTGACCAGAGTAAGCCTTCCTCCGGAGGAGCTACGCTAACGCTGCCAGCAACAGCTAATCTATAACATAGTGACTTGTTAAGTTAAATTAAACCACAGTGAGTAAAAATAAGGATTATGGATAAAGGATGAAACATGAAGGCAGCTATGTTGAAGGCAGCTATGTTGAAGGCAGAAGGATGAAAAATTTTCATAGTTCATACTTCACACTTCATCCTACCCTTCGGGAAGCCGCCCAAAGGGCACGGCAGATGCTTTATGCCGGGAAACCCGTCCACCGCACTGCCTCGTCTACATACTTCATCCTTCATTATTGCCCTATATTCATAGGGTTAAATACAATCTTGGTATCAAATGTATCATATATCCAGGAGTGAAAGTACAATGCAGCAGCTAGCAGATCAACCAGAAATCGATTTTCACAGCGAAACCTATAAAGATGCCTATAGTCGCATTAATGCAATCGTGATTGAAGGGGAACAAGAAGCGCATGAAAATTACCTGAAACTTGCTGAACTGCTGAGCGAACACAAAGATGAGCTAATTCGTCTTTCCAAAATGGAAAGTCGTCACAAAAAGGGATTTGAAGCCTGTGGGCGCAATCTCCAAGTAACCCCAGATATAGAGTTTGCTAAACAATTTTTTGCCCAACTGCATCAAAATTTTCAAATAGCAGCACAAGAAGGCAAAATCGTTACTTGTTTGCTGATTCAATCCTTAATCATTGAATGTTTTGCGATCGCAGCATACAACATCTATATCCCTGTTGCTGATGATTTTGCCCGTAAAATTACTGAAAGTGTTGTCAAAGATGAATATAGTCACCTAAATTTTGGAGAAGTTTGGTTAAAAGAACACTTTGAAGAATCAAAAGCTGAATTAGAAGAAGCAAATCGCCAAAATCTTCCTATTGTTTGGCAAATGCTTAACCAAGTTGCAGATGACGCCGAAGTATTGGCAATGGAAAAAGAAGCGTTGGTAGAAGACTTTATGATTCAATACGGTGAAGCTTTAAGTAATATTGGCTTCAATACCCGTGATATCATGCGTCTGTCTGCCTACGGACTTAGAGCTGCGTAATCTCAAGGTAAAAGTTAGAAGGAACAAGGTTAAGGCTTTGACCGTGCCAATTTTAGATTTTGGATTTCGGATTTTGGATTTTGGAATAATCAATACTAAATCGCAAATTTGAAATTCAAAATTGATTGACCTTTTAACTTTTACCTGGTCTTGGTGTAAATCACTATCCAACTGTTGGGAAATCTTGCGCTTTGTGTAGAATTTTCACGGGTTAGAAATTTCTCTCCCACTGACCACTCAGATTTTAGATGACTGGTTGAAGATTGTTTTTTTGGGATGACACATTGGTGTTTCAGTTAGATCACAAATCCAAAACTTTCCAACCACCGGATTTATCTGTCGGTTAATCCGTCTTAAAATCTAAAATCCAAAATCCGTCTTGAAAAGCTTTGAGCCTTGCTATCGCTTTCGGAGCTTACGCTAACGCCGTAAGCCCTAGCTCAAACTTTTCGCAAAATCCAAAATTACATTGCCACCACGCTTTTTAATAAAGCATACGCCTAATAGAATAGTTCATGTTTGGTCTAATTGGACATCTCACTAGTTTGGAACACGCACAAGCGGTAGCCAGAGATTTAGGCTATCCGGAGTACGCAGATCAAGGTCTAGATTTTTGGTGCAGCGCCCCGCCCCAAATTGTTGATCACATCACTGTAACCAGCGTTACTGGTCAGAAAATAGAGGGGAAGTATGTAGAATCCTGCTTTTTGCCAGAAATGCTGGCAACCCGCCGGATTAAAGCAGCTACACGCAAAGTCTTGAATGCTATGGCTCTTGCTCAAAAGCATGATATAGATATTACGGCTTTGGGTGGATTTTCCTCGATAATTTTTGAAAATTTTAATTTAGAGCAGTTCAAACAAGTCCGCAATATCGAACTAGAGTTTGAACGCTTTACCACAGGGAATACACACACCGCTTACATTATTTGTAGACAGGTAGAACAAGCATCAAAACAATTAGGAATTGAACTGTCGAATGCAACTGTTGCTGTGTGTGGAGCAACTGGAGATATTGGTAGTGCCGTTTGTCGTTGGTTAGACGCAAAAACAGATGTTAAGGATCTGCTGCTAATAGCCCGAAACCAAGAACGCCTCACAAACTTGCAAGCAGAACTAGGGCGGGGAAAAATCTTAGCTTTGGAAGAAGCATTGCCTCTTGCTGACATTATAATTTGGGTTGCTAGTATGCCCAAAGGTATGGAAATTGATCCTACAGTGTTGAAAAAACCCTGTTTGTTGATTGATGGAGGCTATCCAAAAAATTTAGCTACTAAGATCCAGGATCCTGATGTGTATGTTCTCAATGGTGGCATTGTGGAGCATTCTCTTGACATTAACTGGAAGATCATGAAAATCGTCAACATGGATGTCCCAGAAAGACAGTTGTTTGCTTGTTTTGCAGAATCAATGCTGCTGGAATTTGAGAAGTTGCATACGAACTTCTCTTGGGGACGCAATCAGATTACCGTAGAAAAGATGGAACAGATTGGTCAAATTTCCATAAAACACGGATTTAGACCACTGTTGGTGTAGGGATGGGGGACTGGGGAACTCACCGGTTCCCTGGTGGGGATAAGGGATCGGAAGAAGACCCAAATACGCGGAGAATTTATCAAAAATATTCTCCATGTCTCCCTTGTCTCCCCAGTCCTCCATGTCTCCCTTGTCTCCCCAGTCCTCAGTCCCCAATCCCCAATCCCCAATCCCCTATTCCCTATTTCCTATTCGTAAAATATGGCAACTACTGAGCGCAAACCACTTCTGTTGGATTTTGAAAAGCCTTTGGCAGAATTAGCAAACCGGATTGAGCAAATCCGTCAACTTGCGGAAGAAAATGGCGTCGATGTTTCTAGTCAAATTCGTCAACTAGAAGCTCGTGCTATGCAATTACGTGAGGAAATTTTTACTAGTCTATCACCATCACAGCGACTCCAAGTCGCTCGTCACCCTCGTCGCCCCAGTACTCTTGATTACATTCAGGCTATTACTGACGAATGGATGGAGTTGCATGGCGATCGCTGTGGTTCTGATGATCCAGCTTTAATTGGTGGTGTTGCTCGTTTGGGAGGGCAACCTGTGGTAATGTTGGGTCATCAAAAAGGGCGTGACACGAAAGATAATATTGCCCGGAATTTTGGTATGGCTACCCCTGGCGGCTATCGTAAGGCAATGCGGTTAATGAAACACGCTAATAAGTTCGGGATGCCTATTTTAACTTTTATTGATACGCCGGGAGCTTTGCCCACTGTGGTCGCTGAACGACAGGGGGCAGGAGAAGCGATCGCTTATAATTTGCGCGAGATGTTTAGCCTGGATGTGCCAATCATTTGCACGGTGATTGGTGAAGGTGGTTCTGGCGGTGCGCTGGGTATTGGTGTAGGCGATCGCCTCCTCATGTTTGAACACTCGGTTTATACTGTGATCACCCCAGAAGCTTGCGCTGCTATTCTCTGGAAAGATGCTAGCAAGGCTCCCCAAGCAGCAGCAGTTCTCAAAATGACTTCTCAGGATCTCAAAAACCTGGGGATTATCGACCAAATTCTGGCAGAACCTGTAGGTGGCGCTCATTCTGACCCAATCAAGACTGCTCAAACTCTGAAAAGTGCTTTATTAGACAATTTAGATGAATTGGGTCGTCTCACTGCTGCTGAACGCCGTCAACTACGTTATGATAAATTCCGTAAAATTGGTGTTTTTACTGAAGTTTCCCACTAGGGATACTGAAATTCTTGATTAGCATAAGAGCAATGCTATAATTGCCTATGGTTCTTAAAGATTTTTAACAATCTTTTTAACCATAGGCATTTACGTTATTGGCAAATTAACTCGGCTGGAGGAGTGATTTGTATGTTTGTTCTGTGCCAATAACAAAACCAAAGGGTGCTACCTTGCCTCCAAGGCAAACATCTCAGTTTTGTCTGGGAAAATTGACTAAATTATATGCCCGTGCTGGCAATGAATAATAGCATTTGTCAAGCATGATTAATCGAATCTTTAGATTTACTTAATCTCAGCAGTAAGTTTAAGGATTTGAATAAAGTGAGTGGCAATGCGATTTTATCTGCCAAAGAATTTGGAATTCACAGCATGAGTTTTGAGCAAAAACAACGCGCCCTGATTACTGGGGCAAGTAGTGGTATTGGTAAAGCAACTGCTTTGGCTTTTGCAAAAGCGGGAGTTGATGTTGCCTTAGTAAGCCGTTCTGTTGAGAAGTTAGCAGTAGTAGCACAAGCAGCTCAGCACGTAGGAGTAAATGCGAAAGCGTATTCTGTGGATTTGGCTTGTGTAGACCAAGTGCAAAAACAAATACAGGCGATCGCTCATGACTTTGGTGACATAGATATTTTGGTCAACAATGCTGGCATGGGTTATGTTGCTAGTTTAAGCGAAACTTCCCTATCTGACTGGCAAAAGGTGCTAAATTTAAATCTTACCAGTGTGTTTGAGTGTATTATGGGAATTTTGCCGGGAATGCGCGATCGCAAGAAAGGCACAATCATCAACGTTGTATCAATTGCCGGCAAGCAAGCGTTTCCCAATTGGGGGGCATACTGCGCCAGCAAAGCTGGTCTTCTAGCTCTTTCGCAAACTTTGGCACAAGAAGAGCGCCCCCACGGCATCCGTGTTAGTGCTATATGTCCTGGTGCAGTCAATACCGAACTATGGGATGCTATCGGTGCTGACTTTGACCGCTCAAAAATGCTATCTCCAGAAATTGTTGCCCAGTCGATTCTACACACTGCATTGTTACCACAGCAAGCAGTGATTGATGAGTTGACCCTGATGCCCAGTGTTGGCGTCCTTTAACAGTTATCAGTTATCGGTAAATACTGATGATTATTCGCTGTTAACTGTTTTCATCGCCCAGTCATCTATATTCTCAAACTATTCAAGACTCATACCATGACTATCGTTAGCTCCAACGGTTCCAATCGTTTTCAGTCTCCTTTGGTTCCCGATTTGACAGAAGCCATTACTACTAGACCCGATCGCAATACTCACGACGGACGAGAACCTGATTTGCACCTACCACAAGAAGAACAAATGGATGAGATGGTGGAAGCCGTGCGGACTCTACTGTTAGGTATAGGAGAAGATCCAGAACGTGAAGGACTACTGAAAACACCAAAGCGGGTAGCAGAAGCCATGCGGTTTTTAACCAGTGGCTACAACCAGTCCTTGGAAGAACTCGTGAATGGAGCGATTTTTGACGAGGGACATAGCGAGATGGTGCTAGTCCGAGATATTAATGTTTTTAGCTTGTGCGAACACCATATGTTGCCATTTATGGGCAAAGCTCACGTCGCTTATATCCCCAATCAAAAAGTCGTAGGCTTGAGTAAGCTTGCTCGTATTGTCGAGATGTATTCTCGTCGCTTGCAAGTACAAGAAAGATTGACTCGCCAAATAGCCGAAGCGGTTCAGACAATCTTAGAACCCCAAGGTGTGGCTGTTGTCATTGAAGCCACCCATATGTGCATGGTAATGCGGGGTGTGCAAAAACCAGGTTCCTGGACTGTCACCAGTGCAATGGTTGGTGTATTCCAGGAAGAACACAAAACCCGCGAAGAATTCTTTAATTTGATTCGTCACCAGGCAGCAATATTTTAAGAAATTGTTGATAGTTGGTAGTTGATTGTTGATTGTTATTTCAAACAACAATCAACAAACAATAATTAACGACTATCTATTTCCTAACTTTTCAAACAACTGAGCTACTTTCTGTAAATCCTTATCCCCAGGCGCACGTTCTACTCCACTAGATAAGTCAATGCCAGTGGGTTTTACTTGACTTAAAGCTTCTAATATGTTATGGGGTGTAAGCCCTCCAGCTAAAAACCAAGGGCAACTGGGCTGGAAATTTTGTAGTAGTTGCCAATCTAAAGTTTTACCTGTACCACCTAACTGCTGCGGATGATAGGCATCAACTAACAGTGTATCTACACAGAGATTATAGATAGCTGCTTTATCAAAATCTGTGGCTGTGCTTATTCTCAACGCTTTAATAATTTCTACCTCAGGCAGAGACTCACGCAACTGCTGACAAAATTCTGGTGATTCATCTCCATGCAACTGCACTCCGGTTAAACCACCATCAACAACAGCCTGCTTGATTTTTTCAGGACGCGTGTTAGCAAATACACCTATGCTGTCAACTTTGCTGGGCAGTTTTTCTACTACAGCCTGAATTTGTTTGATAGTAACATAACGCGGGGAAGTAGTAACACAAATAAATCCCAATGCTGTTGCACCCAAATCAGCGATCGCTTTTCCCTGTTGTGGTTGAGTGATACCGCAAATTTTAATCCGCATAAAAATTTTAGAGATTTTTTCCAATACAAAAAAGTTAGTTTTTCCCTAGCAATCTTATAATTTGTGTGGTCTACATCAAAATTTTTCTATAGGAGACAAAAGCTTGATGTCATCAATCTTACTAGCAGCCGCAGCCGCAGTCCCTCCGACACCCGAGTGGAGTCCCAAAGTGGCACTGATTATTAGCATCAGCTGTTTGGTGGCTGTTTTGCTAAGTTTCAGGATTGAAAAGCCCAAAGTTGGCCCAAAAATGCCTGGGCTACCTTTGAGTGTTCCCGCCTTTGTTGCTGCGATGGCTTTTGGTCATGTCATCGGTGTTGCCATTGTTTTGGGATTGACTAATATCGGTAGTATCTAGGCGAATTTGGAATTTTAAATTCCAAATTGACAATTGTTTCGGTCATCCTAACCAAGGAAAGAGGAGTTAACCTCTCCCAGGAAGGAAGATACGCCACTTATTTGGATAGAGCATGGACATGGCTGTAGAGATGTGGGGTTTCGTAAGGAATCTCGCCTTTCTACAGCTAAATCTATTTATTCATGTAGGAGAAACAATTGTGATGTCATCAATTTTATTTGCAGTTCAAAGTACTGTTCCCAATACCTACACTTCATGGGGCTTGTCGGAATTTTTGTATATCACCGGCGCTTGTCTGTTGTGTCTTTTTATTATTCCCCGCGTTGTTTGGTATCCCCACGTTGGCCCAAAAATGCCCTTGCCTTTCCCTTCAGCTTTCAATAATCCCAGTGTTGGTACATTCCTGGCTGCAATGGCTGCTGGTCACATCCTTGGCGTCGGTGCAGTTTTGGGGTTGACTAACTTGGGCGTCCTGTAGATTTCGGTAATATACTACAAGTAATACATAAAACAGCAGATGTTTGAGCTTTTCAGATGAATTGGGAAGTGCTTTGTCTGCTGTTTTTGTTTATGTATTTATGTCGTTGGCTGGAATTGTCTATTCTAGAAATTGGGTAAATCAATAACATAGATGTATTTTTCGTGGTGGCTGTTAGTGGATAGTGGTTAGTGGTAATACCAACAACCAACAACTAACTACTAACAAATCTTAATAATCTAGGAAATAAAAATGCAAACAAATACAAATTGGCGAATAGGGTCTTTATTCGGGATTCCTTTATTTTTAGACCCCTTGTGGTTTTTGATTCTAGGGTTGGCAACCCTGAACTTTGGTGTAGCTTACCAGGAATTAGGAACAGTTTGGGCTTGGAGTGCAGGAGTAATCATGGCACTACTGCTGTTTGCTTCGGTGTTGTTACACGAGTTGGGCCACAGCTTGGTGGCGCGATCGCAAGGCATTAAAGTAAATTCCATTACTTTGTTTTTATTTGGCGGGATTGCCGCGATTGAAGAAGAATCTAAAACACCTGGTAAAGCCTTTCAAGTAGCGATCGCTGGGCCAGCAGTTAGCATCGCCTTATTTGTGCTGCTACGTCTGGGGGCTGATGTATTACCTGACACAAGCGCGCTACGAATGATGATAGGAGATTTAGCGAGAATTAATTTAGTATTAGCCTTATTTAATTTGATTCCTGGCTTGCCTTTAGATGGGGGACAGGTGTTAAAAGCAGCTGTATGGAAAGCTACAGGTGATCGCTTTCAAGCCGTACATTGGGCAGCAAAAACAGGACAAATTTTAGGTTATGCTGCGATCGCTCTGGGCTTGGCAGTAGACTATTTTACAGGCGAGTTAGTTACGGGTTTGTGGATCGCCCTGTTGGGTTGGTTTGGTATCCGCAACGCCACTACTTATGATCGCGTCACCATTCTGCAAGAAACCTTGCTGAAGTTAAAAGCAACTGATGTCATGACTCGCGATTTTCGCATAGTTGATGCCAACCAAAGCTTACGTACCTTCGCCGACTTATACTTATTAGAAACAAATCCTGCACAGATTTATTTTGCTGAGTCTGATGGACGTTATCGGGGTATGGTTGCCATTGATGACTTGCGAACAGTAGAAAGAAGCGAATGGGAAACCAGGACTGTTGATGCGATCGTGCATCCCTTGACAGAAATTCCTAGCGTCGGGGAATCAACTAGTATCGCTGAAATCATTAACAAACTGGAAAGCGAACAGTTACCCCGCGTTACCGTGCTTTCGCCTGCGGGTGCTGTTGCGGGTATCATTGATCGAGGGGATATTGTCCGAACAGTAGCGCAAAATCTGGGTTTGCGGATCACTGATGCTGAGATTAAGCGAATTAAAGAGGAAGGAAGTTACCCACAGGGGTTGCAATTACAGGTAATAGCGAAGTCAACCACGAATTAACAGTCAGCAGTTATCATTGCTTAAATCTCCTTAATTATGGAGATTTCCCTGGGAAGTATCCCAAATGTTTGAGTTTTTTTTTCAACGCAGAGTGACGCAGAGGTTGACGCAAAGGATCGCAGAGTGTTAGTCTTTCTTTGTGTTTTGAAAAAATTGGGATGCTCTTTGTCCCTGTAGTCTGTTAACAATTAGCCGCTTTTTGAGTTAGCCACTCATACCAATTTTCTAGCCCAGTTCCGGTTAATGCTGAAACTTGAAAAATCTGAATTTGAGGATTGACCTGCTGGGCATATTCTATACATTTTTGCACATCAAATTGGATGTAAGGCAGCAAGTCAATTTTAGTGAGAAGCATAACTTCACTAGCGCGGAACATGTGAGGATATTTGATTGGTTTGTCTTCTCCTTCTGTGATAGAGAGAATTACGACTTTGAGGTTTTCTCCTAAATCAAATAATGCTGGACAAACCAAATTACCAACATTCTCAATCATCACAACTGAATTCAGTGGCGGATTGAGTTGTTGTAATCCCTTTTCGATCATGGCTGCATCGAGATGACAGCCTGTACCTGTGTTAATTTGGATAACTTTGCAGCCTGTGGCTTGAATTTTTTTGGCATCGTTGATAGTTTCTTGATCGCCTTCTATAACGCTAATATTTAACTGTTTTTTTAAATCATTGATAGTGCGAGTTAAGAGGGTGGTTTTACCAGCACCTGGAGAACTCATGAGATTTAATGCAAGGATATTTCTACCTTTAAACCAGCCGCGATTTTGGGCTGCTATTAAGTTATTTTTAGTTAAAATATCTTGTTCTAAAGATATTGTTGTGCTGTGTATTTTCGCATGAATATGAGATGTTGTTTCGTGAGTATGGTCGTGACTGTGAGAATGAGTAATGACAGTACCATCTGCTAAAGTGTGGGTGTGAGTATGATGACTATGCCCATTAGTATCTATTGCCATGACTTGACTGGTTTCTAAATTAGAGATTTTGGCTTCATTATCATCGGAACAACCGCAAGTTACACACATATTTCCTCTATTTCTATTTCTTTAATTTTCAATTCTTGACCAGCAATTAAGTTTATTTGCTGACTACCACATTGACACTGGCCAAAGGGTTGTGTTAGAGGAATTTCTGAACCACATTGGCAGCATTTTCCTAAGCCTGCTATTTCCGAAATTTCTAATTTCGCTCCTTCTAAAACTGTTCCTTGAGAACAAATATCAAAACAAAATCGGATTGCATCGGGCATGATGGCTGAAAGTTGACCTATTTCTAATAGTACCCGTTGCACTTTTAAACCGTGGGCATGTTCGGCTACAATTGCTACGATATTTTGGGTAATGCTAAGTTCATGCATAAGTTTTTTAATTTATTAATTAGCCCAAAGTTTCAATTTTTCGACCACCGATGCACACAGATGCACACCGATAATTTATCTGTGTTAATCTGTGTGCATCTGTGTTCGTTCTTTCAAAATATCTACTCTGGCGTTATGTCTATATAACATGGTATTGTTAACAAATTCGTGGTAATTGATCGCCGACAAGCATATCTACAATCCGTTCTGTACCAAAAATAGTTTTTAATAAAACGATACCTGGGGGGGAAGGAATAACTTCCCCGATAATACAAGCATTTTTTCCTGCGGGGTGGGATTTCATTGCTGATAAAACTGTATCAGCATATTTGTGTTTTACTACTACGACGAGTTTACCTTCGTTGGCTAAATACAATGGATCTAAACCTAATATTTCGCAAACCCCTTGCACTTCTTCCCGAATTGAAATTGATTGTTCATGAAGGCGAATTGCGACATTAGAACTGAGGGCAAATTCATTTAATACAGTAGCTAAACCACCCCGTGTCGCGTCCCGCATAGCATGAATTTCGGGACAAACATCAAGAATATTTTGGACTAAATCATGTAATGGTTGGCAATCACTTTCTATATTCGTTTCTAATGCTAATTCTCCACGGGCGATGAGAATAGCTGTACCATGATTACCTAATTCACCATTAATAATGATTACATCTCCAGGTTGAAGATTATGGGCAGAAATAGAAACACCTGCACGAATTACGCCAATACCAGTTGTGTTAATAAACAGCTTATCGGCTGCACCACGATGTACAACTTTTGTGTCACCAGTGACAATTTGTACACCAGCTTTATTGGCTGCAATTTGCATACTGATAACAACGCGTCTTAATGTTTCTATTGATAAACCTTCTTCTAAAATGACGCTACAGCTAAGATATAGAGGCTTAGCACCACTCACTGCTAAATCATTGATCGTACCATTAACAGCTAATTCCCCGATATCACCACCAGGAAAAAATAAAGGATCTACAACATAAGAATCAGTTGTAAAAGCCAGTCTATCTCCTTGTTGGAGAAGACTCGCTAAATCAAAAGTTGCTTGGTCTTCTAATTGTGAAAGAATTGGATTATCAAACTTACTAACAAAAACATCATCAATTAAATCGCGCATAGCTTTACCACCGCTACCATGGGCGAGAGTGATGTTTTCATCATGTATTTTTCCTCGGTGACGGCGGATTTTTTCGATGTTTTGAAACAGAGAATTTTGGGAGGAATTAGCAGAGGAAAGGTTCATATAGTTAGTTGTTAGTTGGTGGTTGATTGTTGGTTGTTGGTGGTCACTTATCTTCACCTTCAAGCAGCGGTATATCCACCATCAACAAATAAAATAGCACCAGTAATATAAGAAGATGCATCGGAAGCTAAAAAAACCAATGGGCCAATTAATTCCTCTGGTTTGCCACGACGTGCCATTGGTGTAAAAGTGACAATTTGTTTTTGCTTTTCAAGCTTTTCATGCTCTGCATTTGCACCTAGCATGATATTTTCAAAGTAGCCTGGTGCGATCGCATTCACTCGGATATTTTTCGAGGCCCATTCCACCGCCATCACACGCGTCAGTTGGTTAATTCCACCCTTAGCAGCACTATAAGCAACCAACCCAGGAATACCCACAACAGAAGCAATTGAGGAAATATTAATAATTGCACCACCCGTATTTTGCTTCATCATCTGGATAGCAGCAAATTGCGAACAGTGAAAATGTCCCTTCAAATTCACATTTAGAATTTCATCCCATTCAGACTCCAAAAGTGCTTCTGCGGGTTTGATAATGTCAATTCCAGCATTATTCACCAGAATATTAACCTGTCCAAACTCATTAACTGCAAACTGAATCAAATCATTACAACTATCACTCTCCGAAATATCAACAAAAGTTGCACTTGCAACTCCCCCAGCATCTTTAATCGTTTGTGCTGTTTGTTTCGCTTCCTCAAAATTGCGATCGCCAACAATCACCTTCACACCAAGATCAGCCAAACCCACAGCCATCACCTTTCCCAAACCCCGTCCGGAACCAGTGATAATTGCCACTTTCCCAGACAAATCAAATAAATTTGGTTGCATACATCCAATCAAAAGTTAACTACCTTCCCGTAAAAATCTTGCTAAGAAACTCCTCTTTAACCTCTTGACTCTGTGTTCTCTGTGCCTCTGTGGTTAAATAAAAAACTTTTTAACCACAGAGAGG
The DNA here is from genome assembly GCF_000317205.1 of Fischerella muscicola PCC 7414. GTDB lineage: Bacteria > Cyanobacteriota > Cyanobacteriia > Cyanobacteriales > Nostocaceae > Fischerella > Fischerella muscicola. The sequence continues at coordinate 21,925 of NZ_AJLK01000069.1, forward strand.
CAGAGGGCGCAGAGAAAAAAAGAAATTTTTCGATTCACCTTGAAAGGGCTATTATTTAACTTTTGACTTAAATTTACACCCCCTTCTCCACATGCCTACCACCATGTTTATCAACATGTAAAACACCACCGACAGCCCAATTTTCCCTTTCAAACTCATCAATATGTACAGTCACCCATTCCGGCTTAGTACCCATAGTCGTAACCAAAGCATCAGTAATTGCTTGCACCAACTGCCGCTTCTTTTCAATAGAATGACCCTTCGTAATTTGAACAGTCACAAATGGCATAAAACCTCCCATTCTTCTTGGCTTCTTGGCGTCTTGGCGGTTCGTCCAAAAAAGATATTCTGCAATTCGCTAAACCCCCACCCCCTCTCTCCCAACCATAGAAAAACGACCATATTTGTAATAAGCTGCACACGCACCTTCCGAAGACACCATACAAGTACCAATTGGTGTTTCCGGCGTACAAGCAGTACCAAACACCTTGCACTCCCAAGGCTTCATCACACCCTTGAGAATTTCTCCACACTTACAAGCCTTATGATCTGCTAGTTTCAAATTAGGAATAATAAACTTTAACTCTGCATCAAACTGGGCATATTCAGAACGAATTTTTAACCCAGAATAAGGTATATCACCCAAGCCACGCCACTCAAAAAATTCTCGTGATTCAAACACTGTATTCATAGCAGTTAGTGCCAATTGATTACCCCGATTTTCTACCAATCGACGATATTGATTTTCAACTTCGCAGCGTTTTTCTACTAACTGCCGTACTAGCATCCAAACTGATTGGAGAATATCTAAAGGTTCAAACCCAGAAATAACAATCGGCTTGTGATATTGTTGAGAAATAAATTGATAAGGTTCAGTACCAATTACCACACTGACATGTCCAGGCCCGACAAATCCATCGAGTTGTAGGTCAGGATTATCTAACAGTGCTTGTAAAGCAGGAATCACAAGAACGTGATTACAAAACATGCTGAAGTTATGAATTTTTTCTGCGGCTGCTTGTAGGATGGTAAAAGCAGTGCTAGGAGCTGTAGTTTCAAAACCTAAGGCAAAAAATACAACTTCCTTGTTGGGGTTTTCTTTGGCAATTTTCAGGCTATCTAAGGGCGAGTAAACCATGCGGATATCTGCACCAGTGGCTTTCGCTTGCAGCAAACTAGTTTGAGAACCAGGAACCCGCATCGCATCGCCAAAGGTGGCAAAGATGACGTTAGGATGTTGGGCGATCGCGATCGCATCATCTAACCTGCCCTTTGGCATAACGCACACCGGACAACCAGGCCCATGAATTAATTCTATTGCCTTGGGTAGGACTGCTTCGATGCCATACTTAAATATAGAATGGGTATGACCGCCGCATACTTCCATGATTTTAATTTGTTTATCTAGCTGGCAAGATAATTTTTCTATTTGCCAAACTAGTGCTTTAGCTTTATTAGAATCACGAAACTCATCTACATATTTCATATGAATATTGGTTGGTGGATGGTAGTTGTTTGTTGGTTGTTCCAAACAACAACCAACAATCAACAATCAACAATTTGCGATTTCTTGCAGCATCTGCAAGGTTTCTAATGCTTCTTTTTCATTAATCCGGTTCATAGCAAAGCCAACATGAACTAATACCCAGTCACCAATGCAAGATTCGGGAGGATGTTGTTCATCTACTATACAAGCAATGTTAATTTGGCGTTTGACACCAGCGATGTTGACGATGGCTAGTTTATGATTTTGGTTTGTAATTTCGATGATTTGACCGGGAATACCTAAGCACATTGTTTATTTTCCTGTTTAATAAACTGCGAAGAACGCAAAGGCAGAAATTATAAGATTTGGATAATATATAATTAGGGTTATTTTTTGATGAGTTTGGCGGCTGCAATTACTGCTTGACCTAATGATAGTCCGCCATCATTGCAGGGAGTTAGGCTGTGAGTTAGTGTGTTGATGCCTGAATTTTTGAGATATTTACTGAGTTGTTCTAACAAGATACGATTTTGGAATACTCCTCCGCTCAAGACTACAGTTTTGATGTGATGATGTTGACACAATGAAGTAGCTATTTTCCCAATGGCTTGAGCTAAACTGATGTGAAATTTAGCAGCTATGACTCCTGGAAAAGTTTGCTGCTGTAAGTCCTTTAATAAGGCTTGCCACAGTGGGCTTGGGTCTATACAGTAAATATTATCTAAAATGTTAATTTCAAAAGAATAATTTTGGTTTTCTTCATAATTATTTAAAATATTCCTATCAACTAAAGCTTCCATTTCCATTGCTGCTTGCCCTTCATAATTACATTCTTCTCGGCATATACCGATGGCAGCAGCTACGGCATCAAATAAACGTCCTACGGAGGAAGCTAAGGGAGAATTTATTTTTTTTGAGACTAGTTGATTGAGAAGTGGTAGGGGTTTATTGTTGAGAAATTTAATTATTTCTAAATCACCATATTGGCTGCTGATTTCTTCCCAAGAAAATGCTGATATTAATTGAGCGTAAGTGTTACGCCAAGGTTGGTAAATTGCCTGTTCTCCACCAATCATGGCTACTGGTTTAAATGTTGCTAATCGCTGAAATTGGTGATAATCTGCTAAGAGAAATTCACCACCCCAAAGTGCGTTATCTTCACCGTAACCTAAACCATCTAAGGCGATACCTAATACAGGTGATGAATCTAGAGGAAGATGATTTTCTGCCATGCAAGCGGCAATATGGGCGTGATGATGTTGGGTAGAATAAATAGGAATTTGATTGGAAAATCCTAGTTCTTGACCGAGTTTTGTAGATAGATATTCAGGATGTTTGTCAATGGCGATCGCTTCTGGTTTATGCTCGAACAAGTTTAAGTATAAGTTGAGGGTATTTTGATAGGCTGTAAAGGTGGCTGCATTTTCTAAATCTCCCAAATGTTGAGATAAAATGGCTTGTCCATCATTTAATAAACAAAAGGTATTTTTTAACTCGCCACCCATTGCTAAAATTGCTGGGACATGATCAAATCCAGGTGGTAATTTAATCGGTGCTGGTGCGTATCCTCTGGCGCGACGAATGATTTGTACTTGATCACCAACTACCCGCACTACTGAATCATCTACGCGGTTAACAATCTCTCGGTTATGTAAGAGGAAATAATCAGCTATTTTACTTAGTTTCTCTCGTGCTTCATCATTATCAATACATTGTGGTTCATCAGAAATATTGCCACTAGTTAAGACAATTGGGCGGTTCATGCGCTTAAGAATTAAGTGATGTAAAGGTGTGTATGGCAACATGAAGCCAAGGGTATTTTGTTTTGGGGCGACGGAGGGGGAGATGGGGAGGTGGGGAGATGGGGAGATGGGGGGAGTGTGAGGAGTGTGAGGAGTGTGAGGAGTGTGAGGAGTATTTTTAGTGTTTGGTTCTTTTTTCTGCAACAAGACAATGGGTGCGGCGGAACTTTGCAATAATTCTCTTTCTTTGTCGCTGACAATGCAGTATTTCTCTATGATTTCTAAATCCCGCGCCATTAAAGCGAAGGGTTTGTGATAACGCTGTTTACGCTGGCGGAGTTTTTGCACAGCTGTTTCATTTGTCGCGTCGCAAGCAAGGTGAATTCCGCCGATACCTTTGATAGCGACAATTTCACCTCTCTGCAATAAAGTACACACAGCATCGACATCATCCAACATCGAAAACATTGAAGCTGTAATTGGTTTACCATCGGCACGTTCTAATGTTGCTTTTGGGCCGCAAACATGACAAGCTACAGGTTGGGCATGAAAGCGACGGTTTTCGACATCGTTATATTCTTTGGTACACTCTGCACACATGGCGAAAGCTGCCATGCTGGTGTGAGTGCGATCATAAGGAATAGCACGAATAATACTCAAACGGGGACCGCAATAAGTACAATTTGTGAAGGGATAGCGATACCAGCGACTATAAAAATCAAATATTTCCGCTTGGCATTGCGGACAAGTAGCAGCATCGGGGGCGATTTCTGTTTTGGCAGCACTACTGATACTATGAGAAATCACAAAATCATGGAATAAAAATTCTTTTTCATAACGCTTGCGTGTGAGTTGATTAATTCTTGCTAAAGGTGGGCATTCTTGCTGTAATCTTTTGATAAATTCTTCTATCGATTCATCAGTTCCAGAAGCACGAATTAAAACGCCTTCACCATCATTACAAACATCACCACGCAACCCACAAGCCTTAGCGAGTCGATATACAGTCGGGCGAAATCCTACCCCTTGAACAGTACCGCGAACCCTTATTTCTTCAGTAGTCATTTTGCATAATTCAAAGATATAGATAAACACAGATGCACACCGATAAATCATCTGTGTTTATCTGTGTGCATCTGTGTTCGTTTTATAAAAAATTACTATTGGCATAGCCATAAATCACATAATTCATCCCATTCTCCACAGCAAAACTCGATTATTTCCAGAATCAGCAACTACCGCCGTGTTACCACAAACTTTGATGCCATAACACCAGTTAAGACTGTCTCGCTTTGGTTGTCCAAAATCCCAATTTTCTCCCTTACTCGTAAAATTATTTTGTCCTGCGATCGCATCAGCCGCAGCCCCATGCAAAGATAAAATTGACTCAGGCTTTTGCCAACCAAGTAACCGAGAATTAGCCGTATCCGCTACCAATAACCAATCACCAACCGCATCTACACCATAAGGCATACTCAAACTACTCGCACTAGGAAAATAAACCCCTTGATTCATCTCAACAACATCAAAACTTTTTTGTCCTAACACCACAGCACAAGGAGTATTATTTTCTGTAGGCATTCCCTCCCAAATCATCACACGATTATTTCCCGCATCTGTGACAACCAGATTCTCTCCCCAAAAAGTGATATCGTGACACCAACGCATACTGGAAGCAGAAGGACTACCACCGCCATTTTCATTGCGAGATGTCATATTTGGTTGTCCCAAAACTAAATCTGCTGGTTGTCCATTTTCTTCTGGTAATTTACGCCAAATCAACACCCGCCGATTTCCTGTATCAGCTACGAATAACCGCCCTTGATGATAGAAAACTCCATAACACCAGTAGAGAGAATTTGCTGCTGCTTCTTGCTTGCCTTGATTCGGTTCGTTATCACTAAAATTTACTTGTCCTAAAACTAAATCCGCTGCAACATTACTATCTTCCGGCACTTGTTTCCAAATCAAAACGCGGTGATTCCATGCATCTGCTACCGCCATTCCTTCACCACATCGACAAATTCCAGTCGGTACACTCAAAGTCCTTCTTCCTACTTTATCATTAGCATTTTGTCCTTCACTATGAAAGTCTGGTTGCCCAATTACCCAGTCAGCAGGTTGACTATCTTGGGTTGGTAAATTTCGCCATCCTAACAAGCGATGATGTCCCGTATCTGCAACCCACAACGGCCCATTTTCTGATATTAAGCAAACAGCGCGAGGACCGAACATTTCAACAGCACTAGGTGCAACAGGAGTGGCTAATTCCCCTGGTAACATCATTCTACCTAAAATTACCTCTGCACCGTTAGGTGATAATAGTGAATTATGAGTATGTAATACTGATGAAAAATTCATTTAACAACCAACAACCAACAAACAACAAACAAGCAAATTAACCTACCGCAATAACATGATTTATTTCCGGACAATATGCTTTAATTGTTTGTTCAATTCCTTGAGACAAAGTTAACGTCGAAGCTGGACAATTACTACAATTACCAATTAATTTCACTTCCACTGTATCCGGTGCTGTAATCGCCACTAATTCCACATCCCCATTATGGCTTTTTAAACCAGGACGGACTTCATCTAAAGCTTGTTGAACACGTTGTTGTAAAGGTGGTGTTGGTGATTTTACTAATTCATGATAAAGCAATACCCCGTAAACCACTTCATCTTGAACAGCATTACGTAAAGCTGATACTGACTCTTGTTTAACACTTTTAATTAAACGAGTTAAAGCTTCTTTATGTAAATCTTCAATAGCACGTTTTAAGCCTATAGCCACGCACCTTTGACTCTCTTCCCACTCAGATATTATCGCTTCAAAACGGCTAATTTCTTGTACTAATTCTTCTAGTGAAATCATTATATATTGGTTAATTGTTGGTTGTTAGCTAGAGTGCAATACGGTTCAGTGAAGCAATTTTTCCCTTCTCCTTCTTCTTTCTCTGTGTCCTCTGCACCTCTGCGGTTCGTTAGAAAAAATAACTTTGACAAAGAGTGCTAGCCTTAACTGAACCGTATTGAGTTATAGTGCGTGATAGCAAAGCCGTAACTTGGTGACTTTGTGCCTTGGTGGTAAAAAATCTTAAACCACCACGACACCAAGATACAAAGAGTTTTTATATGTTCTGGTGTACGTAGTTCATGTTAGCTACTAACAATCAAAAATTCATTTCATTCTGAAATCTTGCAGCAAGAAAGGCATAAGAGTACCCGTTGTGACGCTAGATAATATTACTGTTAGCCACAACGGAAAATGCAAGAATAACGGTACAATTAGTAACAATAAACCTATACTAGCCCCAATAGCAGTTTGCTGCCAAAAATACTGCGGATCACGTATGAGTTTACCCTTAAAAAATAATTTAGCAGAAAACCAGCCTATTTCTAACATACAACCTCCTAAAACTTAGGACAAAAATTCAAAAGTAACAATCCTAATACCATAGCTGGAATAACACCCGCAGGGGCAAATAATCCACCGATGGTAGCAGCAAATTTATAACCTAATTCTTCTCCGGCTAAAAGTATGCCGCCAATTGCACCACCTACTACAGATAATCCAGTTGCTATGATTAACCAGATCAATCCTGTAAGTAGGTTAATATCTCCTGATACTAAGGTTGTAAGTAAATCTGTCATAGTTTATTCTCCTCATAATTCATAGTTCTGCCAATACTTGGGCTACTACTTGGGCTTGTTCTATTTGTCCATATTTAGTAAAAATTTCCCAAGCTTGTTGATAGTAATTACGCGCTTGTGTGAAATTTTGCTGATTACCTGTTTCTGGTTTACTCAAGTCGTCGGGTAAATTAAGTAAAGCGTTGGCTTTGTTAGCAATCGTGTTAGCGTATTCTATTGGTGTATCTTTGAGATTACGCACTTTTAAAGCTTGATCATAAGCAGCGATCGCTCGCACTAAATTATCCAAGGGATGAGATGATGGTAAATATTGCAAGGCATTACCTAAATTATTCTGCAACATCGCATATTCCCTGGGATGATCAATGATATTAATGTGTTTTAGTGCAGCCTCAAAAGTTTGTACCGCCAAGCCTTCAAACAAATACTGCTGTTGCAAACCTCCTGACATCGAAAGATAGGCGATCGCAATATTGTTATGTAAAATCGCATATTCCTGCGGGTAATTTTCCCAGGTAAATACTCGCAAAGCTTCTTGATATAGCTGGATGCTATCTCCGATTTGTGCCAAGTTGAATGGTACTAAAGATTGTAGCACCAAGCCATAATTCATTTGGGCTTCTGCCACTTCTTCAGATGAAGCAAATTCTTGTAAAACAGGTAATGCTTCTGTGTACAAAATTTGCGCTTGTAATAACAATTCTTCTGTGTCGTTGGGTATTGCCCGTAGCGCCCCAGCCCTTCCTATTTTTGCCCGCGCTTTTAGTAAAAAGTAATCTTCACCACATAAATTTTCTGCTTCTTGATATAGGGCGATCGCATTCCACAAATCTTGAGCAGTTTTTGGTTTTTTGACAAAGCCATGTGCCATCTCAATTAGCATCTCAATTTTATCTTTTGTTGATGCTGACTCAGAAGCAATAGCAGCGATCGCTGCCTTGGTGGCGGCATCTGTAATAGTTTGTGTCATAGCAGATGTAGAGTTAGTAGAAGCAAGAAAACTCTTTTATCCTTGTGTCTTTGTGCCTTAGTTGTTCAAGATTATTTTTAATCATCAAGACACTAAGACACTAAGTATTTTCATGTTAGCTGGGTGGCAATCAATAATAATGATGAAAGTTTTTGATTGTTGAGCGCTAGCAATTAGAGATCATTTATAAAAGTAAAAATAAAATTACGGTAGGATGTGTTAGGCGCGTAATTTTGAGATGATTGGTAACAAAAACATTATCAAAGCGTCTAACGCACCGGAACATAACATGGTGCGTCAGGCTAAAGCCGTGACACACCCTAATTTAAATTTACTTTATAAATTAACTTCTAACCAGCTTATGGGCATAGTATTTGGGGAAAAATATCCAACTTGATGGGAAAATTCTTGCTAAATTCTTTGCCCCTACTATTTATTGTTTAATTTTTTTTGATTTTGTCAAGTGCAAAACTTCTAGTATACACTTGCTCTCTATACGTAAATCTCATGTTAGGTTTACTGCTGATTGAAAGCTTAAAAGGTTGTTAATATGATAATTTAATAACTGATTTGAGTATCCATCTTCAGTTACAATCTCTCATTCTTATTCAAAAATACAGAATTTTGCATTTTTATAATAGTTAAAATTACTTTTAATACAACTATATATTCTGTGTTACTTGTTACTAAAATTCTGGATTATCAGTTCTAATTAGTTTGGTTTAACACTTTATTTTTTTAAAATATTATATTATTGGAAAGAAAAGTATTTGATATTGAAAGATAAACGAGATTTCACTCGTTATAGCCTTGTGGACAGGGGAAAGGGTAAGGGATGAATAGGTAAAAATTCCTCTACTCCCAACCCCTCAACTTCTGCAACAAGTCTATTGTCAACAATACAAACACGCAGCCAATGACTAACGTATTATGGCTACAAGGTGGCGCCTGTTCAGGTAACACCATGTCATTTTTAAATGCAGAAGAACCAACTGTCTGCGATTTAATTTCTGACTTTGGTATCAACGTACTGTGGCATCCTTCCTTGGGGTTAGAATTAGGAGAAAATTTGCAAGGGATGCTGTGGAATTGTGTGCTAGGTAAGATCCCTGTAGATATTTTGGTGTTTGAAGGTACGGTAGTTAACGCCCCCAACGGTACAGGAGAATGGAACCGCTTTGCCCATCGTCCGATGAAAAATTGGGTTAGTGATTTAGCAAAAGTAGCTAAGTATGTGGTTGCAGTCGGCGACTGTGCTACTTGGGGAGGAATTCCCGCTATGGCCCCTAATCCTAGTGAATCCCAGGGTTTACAATTTCTCAAACGGCAAAAGGGTGGGTTTTTAGGGGTAGATTACCGTTCCAAAGCTGGATTACCTGTAATTAATATACCTGGATGTCCTGCTCATCCCGACTGGATAACGCAGATATTAGTGGCGATCGCCACAGGTCGCATTGGCGATATTACCCTTGACGAATTCCATCGTCCCCAAACTTTCTTCAAAACCTTTACTCAAACAGGTTGTACTCGCAACATTCACTTTGCTTATAAAGCTACAACTGCCGAATTTGGTCAACGTAAAGGTTGTCTATTCTACGACTTGGGTTGTCGTGGCCCCATGACCCATTCTTCCTGTAACCGGATTTTGTGGAACCGCGTTTCTTCCAAAACTCGTGCTGGAATGCCTTGTTTGGGTTGCACCGAACCAGAATTTCCCTTCTTTGACCTCAAACCGGGAACAGTATTTAAAACCCAAACTGTTATGGGAGTTCCCAAAGAACTACCGCCAGGGGTGAAGCAGAAAGATTATGCCTTACTCACCGTAGTGGCAAAAGACACCGCCCCAGCTTGGGCAGATGAAGACTTTTTCTTAGTTTAGGTTAGTTGATTGTTGTTTGTTGTTTGTTGTTTGGAGAAAGAAACCACCAACTACCAACCACTGTACAGACGTGCCATGGCACGTCTGTACAACAACTACCAACCACCAACCACCAACCAAAAATATTATGGGAACTCAAACATTAGACATCTCACCCGTCGGGAGGGTAGAAGGCGATTTAGATGTACGGGTGGAAATCGAAGATGGTTATGTAGTCAACGCTTGGACTCATGCCGAACTTTTTCGAGGCTTTGAAGTGATTCTACGCGGCAAAGACCCCCAAGCTGGCTTAATTGTTACACCCCGTATCTGTGGAATATGCGGTGGTTCTCACCTTACCTGTGCATCTTGGGCATTGGATACCGCCTGGGAAACCGAAGTTCCACGCAATGCGATTTTAGCTAGAAACCTCGGTCAAATCGTCGAAACAATTCAAAGTATACCCCGCTATTTTTACGGCCTATTTGCCATTGACCTCACTAACAAAAAATACCAAAATAGCCGCTATTATAACGAAGCAGTCCGCCGCTTTGCTGCTTTTACTGGCAAGCATTACGAAATTGGCGTGACTATTTCTGCCAAACCTGTAGAAATTTACGCCCTTTTGGGTGGTCAATGGCCCCATTCTAGTTACATGGTTCCTGGTGGCGTCATGTGCGCCCCTACCCTCACAGATATTACCCGCGCCTGGTCAATCCTAGAATACTTCCGCACAAATTGGTTAGAACCTGTGTGGTTGGGCTGTTCTTTGGAACGCTACGAAGAAATCCAGACCTACGATGACTTTATGGCTTGGTTGCATGAAAACCGTAACCATCGCCAGTCAGACTTGGGTTTCTATTGGCGTATGGGTTTAGATATTGGTTTAGATAAATTTGGTGGTGGTGTAGGTAAATACGTCACTTGGGGATATCTACCCCATGAAGATAAATACCAAAAACCAACCATCGAAAGCCGCAACGTTGCCATGATCATGAAGAGTGGGGTGTACGACAGTTACAGCGACACTCACACCTTGATGGATCATACCTTTGCCCGGGAGAATACCACTAACTCCTGGTACGACGAAGGTACAGCAGATGTTCATCCTTTTGACCGCACCACCAACCCCACCGCCAAAAATCACAAAGACTTCAACGGTGCTTATTCTTGGTCAAGTGCAGTACGCCATATCGAATATGGACGTTTAGAAGCTGGCCCCTTAGCGCGGCAATTGGTCGCAGGTGGTACACATGGCGAATCTTGGCAACATTATGATGGATTTATCCTTGATGTTTTCAAGCGTATGGGCGGTCCCAGCGTCCATGTCCGTCAGTTGGCGCGGGTTCACGAAATTGTCAAGTTGTATCGTCAAGCCGAACACTGTCTACGGGAGTTCAAATTAAATGAACCTTGGTACATCAAACCCAAACAAAAAGATGGTCGTGGTTGGGGTGCAACAGAAGCAGCGCGCGGTTCCCTGTGTCACTGGGTAGAACTAGAAGACGGCAAAATCAAGAACTACCAAGTCATCGCCCCGACAACATGGAATGTCGGGCCTCGCGACGCACAACAAAAGCGTGGCCCCATTGAAGAAGCCTTGGTGGGTATACCCGTTGCTGATCCAGCCGACCCTATAGAAGTAGGTCATGTCGCCCGATCCTTTGATTCTTGCTTGGTGTGTACAGTTCACGCCCACGATGCCAAAACAGGCGAAGAGTTGGCGCGCTTCCGAACAGCTTAGAGAGGGTGTGAGGGGTATGAGGAGTATGAGAAAAAAATATTTTTTTACTCCCCATACTCCCCCACCTCCCCACTGCCCCTAATCCCCACTCCCTTGGGGGAGTGGGGGCCGGTGAGTTCCCCACCTCCCCATCACCCCACCTCCCCACCTCCCTCCCACTCCCTACATCTATATTTCAAAAGGAAAATTAGTGTCTAACTCAGAATTACATAATTATCTTCCTGGTCTTCCCGAAGCAGCACTCCAAGAGTTCACACAATGGTGTGTGCTGGAACAAGCAACAGCAGCAGGCTACGAATTCACCCCGGATCTAGTGAAGTTAGAAAACCTGGAGACTGTAGATTATATTCAAGAATTGGTTGGTCAATTTGCTGATGCTACCAGGAAATCAATTGAAGGAAGTATGGCTATTTTAGTGGCAGGAAAGCAAGCTGATACTCATGCTTTGCCTGGTATAGCAGCGATCGTTGATTTTATTTCTCTGTATGTCAAATATTTAGTTCCTAAAGGCCCAAACAATGAATTGCCACCTGATGAGAAGCTAAATTTAGCATCAAAAGAACAGTTTGAGCAGCTTTGTCAAATCGCTAAAAAATATAGTGTAGAAATCTAGGGAATACCAACAAATATAGGAATCCGGTTTGATTATTGAAAAAATCTAAGTAGTACTCGACCACATAAGTTTTGACTCTTCGCGAGGCGTTAGATCCCCGACTTTTTTAAAAAGTCGGGGATCTGGCCAACCTATCAAAATCTATTTGGTGAACTAGTAGCGTGTGTTATCGGCGAGAGTACGGCACCAAAAACTTAGAATGGCGCGTTACGCCATTAGAGGCTGGTAGGAAATTTCATTTTTCAGGGGATGACCCTGCTCAAAATCCGTAATGTTGGAGACTGTTGTAGTGGAGATATCAGTTAAAGCATTACGGGTAAAAAATGCTTGATGGGCTGTAATTACAACATTAGAAAATGATTGCAACAGTTGAAAAGCATCATCCTGAATCACGGTATCAGATAAATCTCTAAAAAAGAGTTCATCTTCTTGTTCGTAAACATCAATACCCAAGTGACCAATCTTGCCAGATTTGATACCCTCGATTACTGCTTTGGTATCAATTAGCCCACCTCGACTAGTGTTAATCAGCATCATACCAGGTTTCATTTGAGCGATCGCACTTGCGTCAATTAGGTGATGTGTTTCGGGTGTGAGAGGACAGTGTAAGGAAATAATATCTGCATTGGCGAATAACTCTGGTAATTCCACGTAACGCGTATTACCAATTGCTTCAAACTTTGGATTGGGAAAAGCATCATACCCTAGCAAATGACAGCCAAATCCATGCATGATTTGAGCAAAAATAATCCCGATTTTGCCTGTGCCAATAATGCCGACGGTGCTACCATACAAATCGAATCCCAGCAGCCCTTCTAGGGAAAAATTATCATCCCGAACTCGGTTGTAAGCACGATATAGGCGGCGATTCAACATCAAAACCAAACCAACAGCATGTTCCGCTACAGAAAAGGGAGAGTAAACCGTGACTCGCGCTACTTTAATTCCCAATTCTGCGGCTGTTTTTAGGTCTACATTGTTGAAACCAGTAGAACGTAGTGCTATAAAACGAGTACCCTGTTCAGCCAATATTTCCAGGGTTTCAGCACCCAGATCATCATTGACAAAAGCACAAACTGCTGGACACTCAGCCGCCAGAGAAGCTGTTTTCGGAGTGAGTCGGGTATCAAAGTAAACAAACTCATGATTTGCTTGGGCTGTTGCATTTGCTGCATCCAAAAACTCGCGGTCATAAGACTTGGTGCTGAAGACTGCAACTCTCATAAAATATCTCGGATGAACTCAATACCTAATTTTCCAGCTGCAATGATTCTCTACGATTACGAGAGTGTACACAAGAGCAAATCAGCCAGTTAATACCATTTTGGAGTTTTTATTAGGAAATTTTGAGCGATCGCTCCCAAACACTCACAGAAATACCTATAGTCATCAGCTAGAAAATTTTTGGCTGCAATTACACCCTCAAACCCTCAATATTCTCACTTCAAACCTCAACGTTCTCGCTTTAAGCCTCAACTTTCTCACTTCAAACCTCAATGTTCTCGCTTAGAACCTCAAACTTATAATAACCAGGGTTAAAATACTCAATTATGATCCAATACGGTTCAGTTAAGGTTTTGATCCCCCCTAACCCCCCTTAAAAAAGCTATCCATTACCCGGATCTTTCTCAACAAAACGTAAAAAGACTTAAATAAAGGCAAAAAGGTTGATAGATATAGTTTTGAGGAGGAGAAAAAACACTATAGTGTTCCTAAATCATTCGTGAACAACAAGATCCCCGACTTTTGAAAAAAGTCGGGGATCTGGCTTCTTTGACTGTCGTTGTCAAGGCGTAAGTCCTAGATTTTGCCTACGGTTAATTTCTTGCAGGTCGAGGGCATAATTCAATTTCAAAATATTAACTCCAGGTTCGCCAAAAATACCTAAAAATCTACCCTCTGTATACTGTTTAATAAATGGCACTATCTCTTCTCGAGTAATATTACGCGCCCTCGCCACCCTTTCTAGCTGTTCTTGTGCTGTTCTCACAGAAATATGTGGATCTAAACCAGAACCGGAAGTGTAAATGATGTCAGCGAAGGGTTGAATGCTTTCATCACTAAGTTCACTGGATTTCTCAACCACACGGTTAAGCAAGTCTGGACTACTGGGAGCAAGATTGCTTCCACCTGATACACCAGTCGGTCTACCTAATTTTCCTTGACTATACCTAACAGCGCTAGGACGACCTTGAAAATAACGTTCAGAACGGAACTGTTGACCAATTAAAGCAGAGCCAATTGCTTCCCCTTGGATATTTTGCATAATACTACCGTCTGCTTTTTCTTTAAAAAACGTTTGACCGACTCCCAAAACAGCAACCGGGTAGATAATTGCTGTCACCAACCACAGTAATATAGTTATGCGAATAGCTCTGGTAATTTCTCGAATAATAAACATAATTGGTAATTGGTAATTGGTAATTGGTAATTGGTAATTGGTAATTGGTAACAGAATAACTGTTAAAAACGTTCTGGTTGGAAAATAACAAAGAATAAGTAAACTACTAGTGCCAATGTTATAAAACCTAAAATACCAATTGCCCAAGCTGATCGACGTTCCAAAACACCGTCAGCAACCGCATAAACAGCAGGAGCAATCACTAAATTTAGACACAAACTAATAAAAATTACCAGTGGTAACTTTTGTTTACGCCATTGTGTCCAAATAAAAGAAATTGGCTCTACAATATCTGCTGATAAAAACTTATTAAAGATATTAACTTTTTTATTTATATTCATTTTGTTTTGTCGCCTTATAAAAATACAAGTCAAAAAATATATAGCAGTTTGCTCTTGGATGCAGTATTGGATAAAAAACGAACACAGATTAACACAGATGCACACCGATTAAGCTGTACTTCATCCAAACGAGAAGCGCTATATATTCATTTCCCCATGTTCTCTTCCTATGCGAATCCTATAGCTGTAATCATCAAATCAATTAACTTAATCGCAATAAAAGGTGCAATCACACCACCCAAACCATAAATCAAAATATTGCGCTGTAATAACTGATTAGCAGTCAAAGGTCGAAATTTTACACCCTTGAGTGCTAAAGGAATTAAAACAGGAATAATCAATGCATTGTAAATTAGCGCTGACAGCACAGCAGAATTAGTGCTGGTTAGCTTCATGATGTTCAAGCCTTGTAAGTTGGCAGCAGCAAATAATACAGGAATAATTGCAAAATACTTAGCAATATCATTGGCGATCGAAAATGTTGTCAATGCTCCTCTGGTAATCAACAATTGCTTACCAATGCTAACTATATCGATGAGTTTGGTCGGGTCAGAGTCTAAATCCACCATGTTTGCTGCTTCTTTGGCGGCTTGAGTACCCGTATTCATTGCTACCCCAACATTCGCCTGTGCCAGGGCTGGTGCATCGTTTGTACCGTCTCCGGTCATTGCTACTAGTTTGCCTTTTTCCTGTTCTCGTTGAATGACAGAGATTTTGTCTTCTGGGGTAGCTTCGGCAATAAAATCATCAACTCCAGCTTCTTTAGCAATCACAGAAGCGGTAATGTGGTTATCACCTGTCAGCATGACGGTGCGTACTCCCATACGCCGCAACTGATCAAAGCGATCGCGTATTCCTGGTTTAACTATATCTTTGAGATAAATCACACCATAAATTTCCCCATCCAGACATACTGCTAGTGGTGTCCCTCCTTGCTGGGAAACCATTTCGTAGGCAGCATCTAGATCCGGTGTTTCTTGCCCGTTGCGTGTACGTACAAATCCTTTAATGGCATTGACCGCACCCTTACGCGCTTCTTTGCCGTTGGGTAAATTTGTGCCACTCATGCGAGTTCTAGCGGAAAATTCTACTGCTTCGGCTTTTTCCGGATCAAAATCAATTCTGGTTCCCAATTTTTCCGCCAGTCTAAATATAGATTTCCCCTCTGGAGTTTCATCAAATATACTTGCTACCAAAGCCACATAAGCAATTTCTTCCATTGAGTGACCGTTGACGGGAATAAACCCTTCTGCCAGACGGTTGCCTAAGGTGATTGTGCCTGTTTTGTCAAGAACCAAGGTGTTTACATCACCACAAGCTTCCACGGCTCGACCGGAGGTGGCAATCACGTTAAACTGGGCTACCCTATCCATACCCGCAATCCCGATCGCACTCAGTAACCCGCCGATAGTGGTGGGGATCAATGCTACCAACAGCGCTACTAAAACTGCGACGCTGACTTGAATTTGCACATACTGAGCAATGAATGGCAAAGTTGCCACTACAAACAAAAACACTAAGCTGAGAACTGCCAATAATACTGTTAATGCAATTTCATTAGGTGTTTTGCTGCGTTCTGCGCCCTCTACCAAAGCAATCATTCGGTCTATAAAACCCTTGCCTGGATCAGCAGTAATCCGGATGATCAGTTCATCGGAGATAATGCGCGTCCCACCAGTAACCGAACTAGCAACATCAGAACCTGGTTCTTTTAATACCGGGGCAGATTCGCCAGTAATTGCTGATTCATCCACACTGGCAGTACCCATAACTACTTCACCGTCGGCGGGAATAGTATCACCAGCAACAACGTAGACAGTATCACCCTTTTGCAAGCTGGTGGAAGGAACTTCTGTAATTGCACCATCGGGAAACAGCTTTTTGGCAATAGTTTCTGACTTGGTTGAGCGCAAAGCATCCGCTTGGGCTTTACCTCTGCCTTCAGCAACTGCTTCGGCAAAATTAGCAAACCAAACAGTGAAGAATAAAATTACCGTGATGATGCCGTTGAATAACCGTGGGTTTTCCTCGCTGACTGGCCCAAACAAATTAGGTTCAATTGTCACCGCTAGGGTAATTAGTGTCCCAACCCAGACTAAAAACATGACTGGGTTTTTTACTGCTTGTTTAGGATTGAGCTTCACAAAAGCATCTTTGATGGCTCGCAGATAAATACCTCTAGTATTGATCTGCGACTGTTTGCGAGCATGACGGCGATCGTTGGAACGAGAACGTGGAGGTTTGGGAGGTTTGGGGGTAGTAGCAGCTGGATTCATAGATATGGGGAAGTGGGGAGGTGGGGAGGTGGGGAACTCGGGGTCCCCACTCCCCAAGGGAGTGGGGATTAGGGGCAGTGGGGAGGTGGGG
>NZ_AJLK01000070.1 GCF_000317205.1 Fischerella muscicola PCC 7414
ACTCCCCCAAGGGAGTGGGGATTAGGGGCAGTGGGGAGGTGGGGAGTTAGGGAGGTGGGGAGGTGGGGAGTTAGGGAGAGTTTAATTCTAAGTTCTCCCCATCACCCCACCTCCCCATCACCCCATCACCTCATCACCCCATCCCCCCATCCCCCCATCTTTTAATTACCTGCCAGAGGCTATTTTAAATCCTTCGGCGATGGGGCCTAAAGCTAAAACTGGGAAGAAAGTCAGTACTCCTAAAATTAAAATTACTCCGGCGGTGACACTGGTAAATAGCAGAGTGTCGGTTCTTAGAGTACCTGGTGTTGCTGGTACTGTTTGTTTGCGAGTCATGCTATCGGCTAACAGCAGAATGGCAATAATGGGAACATAGCGCCCCAACAGTAAGCTGACAATGGTACTGAGATTCCACCAGAGGCTGTTATCTGCTAAACCTTCAAAGCCAGAACCATTATTGGCACTGGCTGAAGTATACTCATAAACAACCTGGGAGACGCCGTGAAAACCAGGATTGTTAATCCCAGCTAATGTTTCTGGAAAGTATAAGGTAATAGCACTGGGAATTAAAACCGCGATTGGGTGAATTAATAACACTAAGCTGGCGAGGACAATTTCTCGCTTCTCAATTTTTCGCCCCAAAAACTCTGGTGTGCGTCCTACCATCAAACCTGTTAAAAATACAGTCAGAATTAAATAAATAAATAGATAGGCTGTTCCTGTTCCCTGACCACCCCAAATGATTTGTAAGAACATATTTAATAGAGTTGCAAAACCTCCTGTGGGCATGAGGGAATCATGCATTCCATTAACAGCACCAGTCATGGTACTTGTAGTTGCGATCGCCCAAAAGGCGGTGAGTATTGAACCAAAACGGACTTCTTTGCCTTCCAGATTTGGTATTTCATATCCTAAGATGGCGTTAACTAGGGTATTGCCTTGATACTCGCTACTAGCTGTTACAGCAACCAAAATTATAAAGATCGCAAACACCATCCAAAACAGCAACCAAGCTTGTTTGGTGTTGTTAGCAAACAACCCATAGGTATAAATCAATGCTGCTGGGATCGACAGCATGGCAAGCATCTCTATTAAATTAGAAGCACCATTGGGATTTTCAAATGGGTGAGCAGAGTTAGCAGCAAAAAAACCACCACCGTTTTCGCCCAGTTGTTTGATCATTTCAAAAGATGCAACAGGCCCTCTAGCTATATACTGGGTGCCTCCTTCAAGGGTGGTGACAACTTGAGTTGGCAGTAATGTTTGCGGTGTGCCTAAGATAATTAAAGCGATCGCACCAAGCAAAGATATTGGTAACAGTATCCGTGTAATACCACGAACTAGATCTACGTAAAAGTTCCCCAGTGGTCTACCTGTCAACCCACGAATAAAGGCAATACCCACCGCCAACCCAGTTGCAGCTGAGGTAAACATCAAAAAGCCTAAAGCTGCTGTTTGGCTAAAGTAGCTTAAAGTTATTTCAGGAATGTAGTGCTGCTGGTCAGTATTCGTCAGAAATGAAATTGTTGTGTGTAGTGCCAGATCCCAACGTAGTGCTTTCAAGTTCATGGGATTCAACGGTAAAATTCCCTGAAACTTTAAAATCAAGTAAACAGCAACGCCCATAAGAAAATTGCTGAACAGTACCGCCCGCACGTACTGACCACCAGTCATGTCTTGTTTGCTACGTACACCCCCTAGTATATAAATAATTCGCTCAACCGGGTTTAATACCGAGTCAAACACAGTTGTTTCACCCAAGAAGACACGAGCTATGTATCTTCCGAAAAAGGGAGTGATTACTATTAAAATACAAAGCGTTAACCCTATCTGCAAAAAACCCTGTGTCATGTATTCACGCTGAATTATAGTTGGTCTAGCTTTACTACTACAAAGCTAATGATTATGAATAACACCTAATTACTTGTAGTGAGTGATATCTCATATCAACTCAAATTCTCATTTCGGATGACTTTTTGTAACTATTACTATGTTCCTGCTTTTTTCGTAAATAATTAATTTAATAAAAATTAAAATTTTACATATTTTAGAGCTTTGAATTTATAATACTAGTCTTTGATTAACAATTCTTTTCTAGTAATATTGACTACTATAAAATAAATAGATTTACTCTAAGGTATTATACTCGATAAATTTTATTTGTGAGTATAAATTAATACATTAAATTATGAAAATTATATTTTTGACGTAATTACTTTATTAGAGATCCCATTTTAATTTGTGAAAATTTAAAGACACAGATGCCTCACTTCTCAAATCAGCCAAGGATCTGTGTTTTTTTCATATTTCAAGCACATATGGATAAATATAGCGATCGCCACCTATGTGAGAATATTGAGAGAGCATTTATAAAGTAAATCTTAACTTTGTAGCGATTGTCTTCAGAGTTAAGCGATCGCATAGAACCTTGGTAAGTTTGCTGGAAGGAAAAATTATACCAATTTTGGATTTTACAGAACTCAAACGCACCAAAGCAATTGCAATCCGTCTTGAAAAGCTTTGTGCGTCGGCTTCCGGCAAGCAAACTTTTCGCAAAATCTAAAAATTCAAAATGGTATGAGATGATTCCTCCACTATCCGGCAGACGAAACTGGACAGATAAATTACTGAAACTTCCCTACAAGTGTCTTAGCTTCATTTATAAACCGCAAAATATTTTCCTTCTATTTAGCGGTTTAGCAGGAGGAATTATATTATCGGGTTTGAGCGGTTGTAGTCAAAAGCCAAATAGCGTAACTCTCTCCACTGGTACAGTCGGTAGCTACTACCATCGCTTAGGTGAACAAATAAACTACTCTACCACTACAACAGTCGGACTCTCTGTGCGGAATATTGATTCTCAGGGTTCCCAAGAAAACCTACAACGATTGCTAAATCACCAAGTCGATTTTGCGATCGCACAATTGGATGTCGCCAACGAAGCCATGCGAAAAGGAAAAGTCAAAGCAGTTGCGATTTTAGCCAAAGAATATGTTCACATTATTGTGCCGAAAAATTCTGGGATCAATACATTCGATGACTTGCAAGGTAAGCGAGTTGCGGTTGGTACTCCTGGTAGTGGAATTCTCTTTACAGCTAGGCAGTTAATCCAAGCAGACAAACTCAAGGTTCAAGAGGATACTTCTAATTTTGACGAAGCATTCAAGAAACTGCAATCTCGACAAGTTGACGCAATTATCTATGTGGGAAGTTTGGGTGCAAATGAAAACCTGAGGCAAATATTTGTGAAAAACTCCAATATGACTTTACTTCCCATACGAACTGCACTAATAAACAACTTAACAGTATTAGATCCCAGTTCCTACGAAAGTGCAACCCTACCTCTTGGCACTTACGCATCGCGTCCACCAATTCCCAATCGCAAATTACCAACTCTCTCAACAGCAACCGTTTTAGTCACTCGTCCTGACATGAATTGGCGAACAGTAGGGCTAGTTACTTGGTCAATTCTTTCCACCGCTCGTACTTATGCCCAATTCTATCCAGAAATCCAAAGCTCAAAAGCAGAAGAATTAATGCGAAAAGAGCTTTTCTATATTCATCCAGCAGCAGAAGCAGTGTTTGATCACGGTGATCCTCGTACAGTCATCATTCGTTATTGGGAAAACAACAACGACTTGCAGGCTGGAGTTTTCATTTTGCTAACAACAAGCGTGATCGGGTTACTGTTACGACAGTGGCACAGACAAAAGTCCAAGAAGATTATGACGACAACCAACAACCGAATTAGTGAACTTAAGTCACTGTTACCAGATCATCCCCAGCAAGCATTGGAGAGTATCGAAGACTTAAGCCAGGAGAATCGCCTGACATTTATTGAAGGTTTAGTGTCAACAGAAGTCTACGAACAGCTCCGTCACAAAACACAAACTTTTGCCGATCAGTGTCGTACTCTCATTGAACAACAGCGCAAAAAGTTAGTCATGGACACCCTTCTATTGTTAGATGAATGGCAGGCAAGCTTGCAAACCGATCCAGAGGCAGCATTACAAAAGCTCAAGCAAATTAAGCAGCATTATCGAGATATGTTGTTGTCAGATCAAGTTGACATCGAAGCTTATGTAGAACTGATGAATTTAACCTTAATTTCGCTGATGACTTTAGCACCAAAGTCTTCTCCAGTTCATTCCGATTCTGAAAATAAAAAGCAAAATATTTCAAATTAAGCGAATATTCGGAGCAGGTTACAAAAAAAGGCAGAGGGCAAAAGGGGTAACAATTTTCATGTTTGGTTGTGTACCAAAGTTCATGCTATGGTGTACACACAAGTCGAAAAATATAATCGACCTTGGCGAGTCTTTGAAACAGATAAACGAGTATTTGAACTGCGCCAGCGAGTCTTTGAAACAGATAAACGAGTATTTGAACTGCGTCGGCGAGTCTTTGAAATTGATAAACGAGTATTTGAACTGCGTCGGCGAGTCTTTGAAATTGATAAACGAGTATTTAAATCCCGTCGGCGAGTCTTTGAAAATAGATAAACGAGTATTTGAACTGCGCCAGCGAGTCTTTGAAATAGATAAACGAGTATTTGAACTGCGTCGGCGAGTCTTTGAAATAGTAAATTTTTAGTAGGGGGGTGTTTGTATTAGATAGCGCATTAGTCCAACAAATCATAAGGTGGGAGATGAAATTCGGCAGTAATGGCTTACAACTGATGCCACAAATTGAGCAAATTTCGGATTTGTCAAGTTTAAAAGCGATTCTACAGAATGTGATTGCAGCAAATACATTGGAAGAAGTACAACTATGAGTCCTATATATGCGGCGTAGCTTTAATTATGGGTATTGAAGAATTACTACTACCATTAAAAGAAGAAATTTTGCGAATTGCTGCTAAATACGGAGCGTATAATGTCCGGGTGTTTGGTTCTGTGGCGAGAGGAGAAGCAAGACCAGATAGTGATGTAGATTTTCTGGTAGAACTTGAACCACAACGAACTTTGTTAGACCAAATTGCTTTGATGCAATCCTTGGAGGAATTGCTGGGACGTAAAGTTGATGTGACTGAACCAGAAACTTTACATGAGTTGATTAGAGATAAAGTATTGCGGGAAGCTGTTGTGTTATCAGAGATGACCGCCTTTACTTGAGCAACATCTTTGAATGTATTGAGCGCATTGAGTCTTATACCCGTGATGGCAAAGAGGCATTTTTGCAAACCACAATAATAGGACTTACGCATAATTTACGAATCCTTGGCGTCCTTGGCGTCTTGGCGGTTAGATAAATTAAGCTTTTTGGCTATTTTTGCGTAATTCCTGAATAATTCAAGATGCGGTAATTAGGAATTTTGAAATTATTGGGGAAGCAACGAAGCGTTTATCTGCCGAAATAAGAGCAGCTGATCCAGACGTGCCTTGGCAACAAGTGGCTGGTTTTAGAGATGTACTAATTCACGATTATTTAAAGGTAAATTTAAATCGAGTTTGGGGCGTTATTGAGCAGAATTTGCCCCAACTAAAGGCAACTGTTGAGGCAATTTTGCAAGAATTGCGGGAGTTGTGAGGCGACAGTATTGAGCGTGTCGCCTTGGTATCAGGAAATTCTGCGTAAGCTTACATCATATTTATTGGATCTATATCTATTGTTAAACTGACAGATTTAGGACAGAGTTCACGCACTTTTTCCCAATCAGGTAACTCTGGCAATGCATCAGGGGCAAACTTTAACAGTATCTGCCAGCGATAACGATTTGCGACTCGTAAAATATTGGCTGGTGCTGGCCCTAATATATCTAAACCTTCTTGTTGTGGTAATGCAGTCGCTATTACTTGGGCAGCGTTTTGGACTTCCATTGGATCAACACTGCTTAAACGTAATAAAATTAACCTGCCATAGGGAGGATAATTCAGTGCTTGCCGTTGTTCTAATTCTGTAGTAGTGAAAGATTCGTAGTCATGTTTTTGTACTGCTTCTATAACTGGATGCTCTGGTGTATAAGTTTGCACAATGACCCTACCTGGTTCTTCACCCCTACCAGCTCGTCCAGCCACCTGTGCTAAGGTTTGAAACGCTCGTTCGCTAGCGCGATAATCAGATAAATATAGTAATCCATCGGCGGCGACAACTCCTACAAGCGTCACCTGTGGTAAATCTAATCCTTTGGTAAGCATTTGTGTACCGATTAATAAATCTGCTTCACCGTTGGCAAATTGGGTGAGTAGGGTACGATGGGCGCCTTTGGTGCGGGTAGTATCGCTATCAAAACGGATAAAACGCAAATCCGGAAATTGCTTGGTTAATTCCTGGGCGACTCGTTGTGTGCCACTACCAAAGAATTTTAAGTAAGGAGAACTGCATTCCGGGCAGTTTCTGGGATGCGATCGCGCATAATTACAGTAATGACAGCGCAAAATTTGTGGCCCTTCTGCCTCAGTTTGGTGATACGCCAGGGATACATCACAATGGGGACATTCCAACACATATCCACAATTGCGGCAAGACACAAAAGTACTATGTCCCCGGCGATGAATAAATAAAATTCCCTGCTGATTCTGTTGTTTCAATTGCTGCAACGCATCTTGCAGCGATCTACTAAAGATCGAACGGTTTCCCTGCTGTAACTCTTGCCGCATATCCACTATTTCCACAGTTGGTAAAGGACGGGAGTGGATGCGTTCGGGGAGGGAGAGGTAGTGAGAGGGAGTGTGAGGAGTGGGGGGAGAGTTTACTCCTTCTTGTCCTCCTTGTCCCGATCCCCTCACCCTCACCCTCACCCAACTTTCCAAAGACGGTGTTGCGGAACCCAAAACTAAGGGACAATTTTCTAATTCTGCCCGCCACTGGGCGACGGTGCGGGCGTGGTAGGTGGGGATGGGAGAATCTTGTTTAAAACTGTTGTCGTGTTCTTCATCTAATATGATCAAACCCAAGTTAGGTAGGGGAGCAAAAACAGCACTGCGTGTCCCAATCACTATCTGGGGTTCACCTGTGAGCATTTGTCGCCAGGTGTCGTAACGTTCGCCGCCGGAGAGGGCGCTGTGATAAACATTAATTTTGTTGCCAAACCTAGCACGGAAACGATCAGTTAGCTGAGGTGTTAAGCCAATTTCTGGTACTAAGACGAGGGCGGACTTTCCTTGGGCGAGTAAAGGGGCGATCGCTTGCAAATAAATTTCTGTTTTTCCGGAACCAGTCACTCCATGCAAGAGAAGAGTTGCATACCCTTTTACTTCTTTGATGGTAGACAATGCCTGGAATTGAGCTGCATTTAAAGATTTTGGTTGATCTGCTGCGACTGTGGGGCCGTTTTCACTGCGTAATATTTCTCTTTGTTGAATGACAATACAACCTTGCTCTTCTAATTTTTTTAAAGTAGCAGTGGTTGTATTACAAATTTGTAAAAAATCATTGAGCCATAATTCTCCGCCATGACGCCTTAACACTTGTAGTATTTCTCGTTGGCGCTTGCTGAGGTCGATCGGCGGTACACTTACTGTCAGTGTTACTATGGGTTTTGTCTGGGGTCGAGAGTATCTAGGCAATTCTATGTAGGTTTCTACCCAACCGCGTTGGATTAACTGCTTTTTTGCTCTATCGAACCCTTTGATCTGGCGTCTGAGGAATTTAAAGCTATAGTCGCCATCAGCCTGGGATTGAAGAATTTTGATGATTTCACGGGCTGGTAAACTGAGAAATTCATTCGCGCCATTGGGAATATTTTCCCTTTTGAGCCGTAAACGAGACTGCGATCGCCCCAACAAACCTGGTGGTAGAGCAGTGCGTATCACTTGAATAAAGGGAGTGTAATAGTAGTGGGAAACTCTTTCTAGCAATTGCCAGTAGCTTTCTCGAAAAAATTTCGAGTGAATTACATCTTCCACATCTCTAATTTTTTCAGGCGCAAGGTTGGCTGGTGGTTGTGCTAACAAACGAATCGCTATCCCCCCTACCTGTTGTCTGCCAAAAGGCACACTTAAAATATCTCCTGGTTTTACTTCTAACCCTGCTGGTAATCGATAGGTATAGAGTTTTTCTTCTTGTTCTTCTTCTTTTTGTTCAGTTGTACCTTCTTTGGCAATTCCTGGACAGTCTACTAGCACTTCGACCCATTGATTTTTATTTATTCTGGTATCATAAGACTCCCCTGATTGGGCTACGACCAAAGGAGGTAAATTTACATCATTTATATACATGGTTCCTCAATTTATAGATATATATTTATCTGTTCTGGTTGCTGAAAATTTTCCTTGTTCATGAGGTTAACTATCTGTCTAAATGTCAATGAAAATGTAATTCGCAATACTGTCATCAGACATAATACTTGATAAGTTTCCTCTTATGTAATTCCAGCCAGGGAATTAATTGTATCTATATACGGTAATAGATATTGAAAACAGACCAGACAATATTCATCTCTCCCATCTTTATTAAGTTGATTTTTCTCTGTATGGTGAATACGCAAGAGAGCTTTTCTCCCCATCGATAGATATTAAATACTCTCAGTATATGAGATGCTTCTAACTAGGCAATGGGTCGCCACGCCTTTTGCTGGGCAAATTTACCAAAGATTCAAGATACTCATTGATAAGATTTAAAGATGTTTAAACAGTAACCAGTCTTTAAAGATTAGATAAATTAGAAATATATATGAAAATTTAATAATCAACTAATCATTGAGAGTAATTTTTATATTTGTTAAGTTTGAGCAATTTTGATTTAGTTTATTTGACATAGTTTGTAAACAATAAAAAAATGAGGAACTCATGAATAGTCGAAGTAGCAACGAAAGCGTTAATGTGAACAGCAAAAACATATCTAAAAATGTATCTGTTTGTAACCAAGAACAAAAATAAATAGTGGTCTTTACCTCTTGCTATCCTTGGTAAACATAGGTAATGATGGGCAAAGGCTACTAAGTTTGACTAGTTTAATCTCGCGGAAATTTTTTGCTATAAAACAGGTGCATTTGTCTTTTATTAAAAACTAATGAAGCATCTTAAAGCAGCTGTCACTAAATTATGTATCAAACCAAGCAACAATCCCTAACAGAAGCTATGAATATTGCTGAATTGGGAACCATGGAAATGATAGAAAATGCTGCCGTTAATGAAGAACAAATTCTGGAAGTTTTAAATGCAGTGGCAGATGAAGAATCCCCAATTGCAGAAAATCTGGAAGTTGATGGACGCGATGGGGATGAAATGGCAGCAGCGCGTCCTTCAGGGTATAATAAAACCGAGTATGATGATGCTGTAGGCGCGTTTTTTAAAGAAATGGCGCGTTATCCATTGCTAAAACCCGACGAAGAGGTGGAATTAGCGCGGCGAGTGCGGTTTTTAGAGGAAGTCAACGAAATCCAAGCTGCATTACGACAAGAACTAGGACATCAACCCACCAAAGCAAATATAGCAGCGCATCTACAAATAACAGAAAAGCAATTAGAAAATCGTTTGTATCAAGGTAGGGTAGCGAAACGCAAAATGATTCGCTCTAACCTACGTCTTGTTGTATCAATTGCTAAGCGATATTTAAATCGTGGCGTACCTTTTTTGGATTTAATTCAAGAAGGGGCAATGGGTTTAAATCGGGCAACAGAAAAGTTTGATCCGGACAAAGGATATAAATTTTCTACTTATGCTTATTGGTGGATAAGACAAGCAATCACACGAGCGATCGCTAACGACGCCCGAACTATCCGTTTACCAATTCATATTGTTGAAAAACTCAACAAACTCAAAAAAGCCCAACGAGAACTCAAACAAAGATTAGGGCGTAATCCTAACGAAATCGAAATGGCGGAAGCATTAGAAATTCCGCCCCAACAATTACGTCAACTCCAACAATTACGACGACAAGCATTATCTTTAAATCATCGTGTCGGTAAAGAAGAAGACACAGAATTAATGGATTTGTTAGAAGATGAAGATAACCAATCTCCAGAAGCAAAAATGAATGAAAGCATGATGCGTCAGGAGATTTGGGAAGTGCTAGGCGACGTACTCACCCCACGAGAAAAAGACGTGATTTCCCTACGTTATGGATTGACAACCAGCGAACCCTGTACCCTGGAAGAAGTTGGTAACATGTTCAATCTTTCTCGCGAGAGAGTACGACAAATTCAAAGTAAAGCAATGCGGAAATTACGGCGTCCTCACATTGCTAAGCGATTGAAGGGGTGGTTAATATAATTTGTCAATTGTCAATTGTCATTAGTCATTGATTAAGAGTTAAAGACATTGAACTCTTGACTACGGACGTCGATTATGGACTAATGACAAAGGACTAATGACTAATGACCAATGACTTTTGAAAGTGATTTGATAGTGCGTTTTGCCGAACCTGCTGATTGCGGTGTGCTATTTGAGTTAGTGCAAGGGCTAGCAGAATACGAAAACTTATCTCATGCAGTTACTGGCAATTCCTCTACACTGAAGGAGCATTTATTTGGCTCCCCTAAATATGCCGAGGCTATATTAGCAGAATATACAGGGCAAGCTGTCGGGTTTGCCCTATTTTTTCATAATTATTCAACATTCCTAACTAAACCAGGAATTTATCTAGAAGATATATTTGTTTTGCCAGAGTATCGCAGCCAAGGAATTGGCAAAGCACTTCTGACTAAAGTTGCTCAGATCGCTGTCGAAAGAGATTGCGGACGCCTAGAGTGGAGTGTTTTGGATTGGAACGAACCAGCGCAAGCTTTTTACCGCCGCATGGGAGCATCGATCTTAGAAGAATGGCGCATTTGTCGGGTTACGGCTGAGGCGCTGAGGGAGTTGGGAAAGGGGAGAGTGTAGGGAGATGGGGAGATGGGGTGATGGGGAGATGGGGTGATGGGGAACTCGGGGCCCCCTCTGGGGATTAGGGGCAGTGGGGAGATGGGGAGATGGGGAGTGGGGGGAGACAAGGAGGACAAGGAAGAAATTACCTGTTCCCTATTAAGAGTTCCCTCTTACCAATGACAATTGACTAACTATGACAACCTGTCTTTTGACGAGGAAAAGCTGTGAAGCCGAGAATTAGTAAGGATTATGGACTGATTAGTCCTTTTGCAGAGGAAACACGGAATGAAAAAGATTTTGTTAGTGTTGTTGCTTGGCATCACAATCTTCACCTTCGCTTTTAATCGTCCTGCTTTAGCCGCAGATGCAACCAACGGCGCTAAAGTCTTTAGTGCTAACTGTGCTGCTTGTCATGCGGGTGGTAAGAACTTGGTGCAAGCAAATAAAAGCTTGAATAAAAGCGATTTGGAAAAATATGGCATGAACTCAGCAGAAGCAATTATTGCCCAAGTAACAAATGGGAAAAATGCTATGCCAGCTTTCAAAGCGCGTTTAAAACCAGAACAAATTGAAGATGTTGCTGCTTACGTGTTAAGAGAAGCTGAAAAAGGTTGGAAGTAAAAAATAGGGACTAGGAACTAGAAACTAGAAACTAAAACACAAAATGAGTATTGAAAACTACAGATGCGCACATATAGACATGGGTAAAATAAGTGTTTGTTTGTGTTTGTCTGTAGTTTCATATCAATAGTTAATTTTCTTTTCACCTACCTGATTTGTAAAAGAGGTGTGTAGCTGTGTGAGGAATTTCCCGTAAGGTGGGTGTAGAGAAATAAATATATTTCAAGCGTCTTTTTTTAGGTGATGAGTGAGAAATATTTTATTAGTTAAATCAAGACGCAAAGCTTAGAATTCTAGCTGTATCTATCTGTATGTATCTGTGTGCATCGGTGGTCGATTTTTCATGCCTTGGACTTACGCATAACTCACGAAAAAACAAACCGCAGAGGACGCAGCGAAAAGTTTGAGCGGAGGAAACCTCCGCTCAAAGCTTTTCAAGAGAAAGTACACGGAGTAATAGGAGTTTGAGAGTTTTTTGCGTAAGTCCTAATGCCTTCATTGCGGGCAGTTGCCTGGGGAGGTTTTGCACCAGCTTTTTCATCCAACAACAAATAAATTTCACTACGAGAAGTTCAGCTAAGTCAAAAAACACCAAGTCATCTAAAGATAACTCAATAAAAACATGAGTCTACTTAAGTAGATTTAAGCTATTAGCCCCAAGTTTATTTGAGGGCAGGACGTTGAGAATTCTTCATATTGCTAAAAAATATCAGTTTTAACAGATTTTAAGTATGAATTTGCATGAGTAATATGTGACTTTCAAGTTATACACACGTAATTAGTACCTGTTTTTCTGATTGATTTTTAGGTACTTGATTTCTACAAAAAGCGAGGATTTATGAAGTACTGTTATCGCTTTGTTTTTAGTTTCATTACAGTTATTGTACTTATTTGTTCATTTGTATCTGCACCTGCTTATTCATTAACTACTTCTATCATCCCAACGACAGCAGAGGATTTTTTCAAGCTGGGGATAGAAAAAATGCTATATGGTAACTACCAAGGAGCAATTCAAGAATTTCAACAGGCGATTCAACAAAAACAATATTTTGCTGCCGCTTATAGTAATCGTTGTCTTGCTTATCTCAACATTCAAGATTACCAAAATGCGATCGCAGACTGTACCCAAGCAATTAATTTTTCACCTAAGAATGCTGAGGCTTATTTAAATAGAGGCATTGCCGAGTATAGACTAGGTTATTATGAAGCGGCTATTGCTGACGATGAGCAAGCGATCGCTCTTAAGCCGAGTGATTTTCGAGCCTATTATAACCGGGGAATCGCCAATGCTTCTTTGGAAAAGTACCAGCAGGCAATTACAGACTACAATCTTGCCCTAAGTCAAATTCCCCACACAGATAGCCCTCTACTCGCTGATATCTATAATGATCGAGGCTTAGCGCGTTTAGAGCTAAGAGATTTACAAAATGCTATGCTCGACTTTAATCGGGCAATTCGTCTCAACGCCATTGATTACCGAGCCTATTTTAACCGGGGTTGTGCTTGTGCTAGAAGTGAAGATTACCCTGGTGCTGTAGATAATTTTACCAAAGCTATCCGGCTTAACCCTAGTGATGGTAGTACTTATGTTAGTAGGGGTATAGCCTTCCATCGCCTTGGTTATGAACAAGCTGCGATCGCAGATTTACTCAAAGCAGCTGATTACTTTGGATACCGGGGAGAGAAAGTAGCATACGAAAAAACACTATCTTTAATCAAGACTGTACAAGGGCAAATACCATTTAAAGTCGTAGTTGCCTAAATCACTACAAAACTCTCCACCCCCTCTACTTTTCAAAAGTACGACAGTCTGTCTTTTGACATGTATTTGCAATAACTGCTAAATATCACTGAGTGTTTCTACTAACAGTGATCATAAAAGTGAAAAAGTGTCTTTTTTGGATTCCAGGAGCTTTAATTAACCTACTCATCATTTATCCTGCTTTTGCTGACGACATTAAATATAATCAACAGCTTATTGATAAATCTCTGCAAACAAATTCAGAAATTCCTAACTTAAATGAAATAGAATTACCTGCGACAAATTCTGAATTATTAACTCAGCAATCCACATCAAATGAATCAATTGCACAAGTAGAAACAGAACCCTCTACCCCTGACGAAACTACCAACGAAGCGGATATCGAACTAGAGGTAATCGGGGAAATATACACTTTGCCTCAATCTACTCCTACTTACGTAATTGAGCAAGAAGAAATTCAAAAACAAGGCTCTACAAGTGTCGCTGATGTTCTCAAAAGAATGCCAGGTTTTGCTATTAATGATGTTGGTCATGGAGCAGACATCCACACAGGCACATACTATCGAGGACACTCAATTAATCAGTCGGTATTCCTAATTAATGGTAGACCAATTAATACAAATGTTAACACATATCATGGAGCCACTGATTTAAATAGTATTCCTGTAGAATCAATTGAAAAAATTGAATTATCAAGTGGTGCAGTGACAACCCTTTATGGTTCATCTGGCTTTGGTGGAGTAGTTAATATTATTACGAAAGAAGGCAGCTTCACCCCTCAATTTAATGCTGCTGTAGAATTTGGCTCATTGAATTTTAATAATCAACAAACAAGCTACAACGGCTCCTTTGGCCCTGTTAAATATAATTTCAGCTTTGAAAGAAGTTTCATAGATAATCGCTACAAAGTACCAGAAGGTGCAGCAAATCGCAATGCTGATGGTTATTTAACGAATGCAGATACTGCTATCAGTAGCTATTTTGGTAGTTTGATCTTCGATTTAAATGACAGAAATACTCTCAGTTTTGACGCGACAAAACTGAGCAGTCGTCGTGGTTTAGTATATTTTGGTTTCCCACTGCAAAAAGACCGACTAGATCACGATGGACTTAATCTTGGTTTATCTTGGAAAACCCTACTAGGTAATGGTGAAAATTCCATTTTGACAACTACATTGGGTTATAACCAAGATTACTTTAGTACTTATGGTCCAACTTTTTTTCAAGGTAGAGAATATTACCGCACTGGTATTTTAGACACCCAATTATTTACAGCTAGATTAGATCACGATTGGCGAACTAGTCCAGGTAATAGATTGCGATGGGGTTTAGAGTTTCAAAATAACAACTTGGATGGTAAGACTGACAGTACACGTCCTGATCGAGTTGCTTTAAATGAAACTGAAAACGAGAATTTATTAAACACAGCTTTATTTGTTCTCAATACTTGGAATATTACTAAAAACTTGGAACTAGATTTAGGATTGAGACAAAGCTTTGATAGTGAGTTTGGTAATTACCTCAATCCTAGTGTAGGATTTCGTTATGGTGTGACACCAAACTTTGCTGTACGAGGAAGTTGGGCAGGAGGACAGCGTAATCCTGGTTTAGATCAACTGTATGTTTATGATACGGTTCATGGTTGGTTGCCAAACCCAGATTTAGAACCAGAAACAGGTTCATCTTGGACTGCGGGAGTAGATGTAAATTTCTCAGAGAATTTGACGGGACAATTTACTTACTTTGGCAGTAGTTTAGATAATCGTCTGGGAGTTATCCAAGGAAGATGGGAAAACATTGGGCTTGTCGATACTAACGGTTTTGAAGCAGCCTTAAAATGGCAAGTTACTTCTAATTGGTCTACTTTTGTTAACTATACTTATACAGATGCCCAAATTAAAACGGGAGTAGAAAAAGGCTTGCAGTTAGGCATGATCCCCTATTCTGTAGCCCAAGCTGGTATTGGTTATCAAAGTCGAGGATGGCAGGCTAACTTGTATGCTACTTATAATAGTGGCGCTCGCCGTGCTTTCTTTACCAACCCAGGAGATCAAACCACAGATTTTGTCTCACCATTCTTTAATTTAGATTTTAGCGCTCGCATCCCTTTAACAAGAGCTTTAGGAATTAGGGTTTACCTAGAAAACTTACTGGGTGAACAATACGAACGAGTCAATCGTACCTACAGCCCTGGGTTTACTTTTCGGATTGGTTTAACATCGAATTAGTTGGTTGTTGGTTGTTGGTTGTTGTACCAGACGTGCCATGGCACGTCTCTACATTGGTTAGTAGTTAGTGGTTAATAATAATTTCTCTACTCCCCATCTCCCCATCTCCCCACCTCCCCATCTCATGAGATCCAAAATTGAAAACGATGTACTGTTCCTGCATCACGAAGACGTACCAGAGTATAAAAAAGGTGGTTCTGTGGTGAGGAATAGCTATTTTTGGGCGCTCCGCTCCATTGCAGGTAAAGCTTCCAGATATGGTGACTGGGAATATGAACCAGAGGTGTGGTTTGCACTCAGACGGATGCTGTTGTCTTTTACCGAGTCTGGTTATTTGGGCTTTCGAGAAACTGTACTGGAGTTTCCCGCAGGTGAGGAAATTCCAGAAGTGCTGCGAGATGTTTCGACTTGGGAATGAGAGATTACTAATCCTTAGTAATGGGCAAATTTAGCCAACTGCTTAAATTCTGCGCTAACCAGTCAAGTTCTGGGTTCGTCAAATAACCTTTACCACCAAGTTCAAATTTCTTTATTCCTGCCCAGATGTTAATTTGAGGAGGAACTTTCACATTACCTCCTTCGGAATCTCTCTTGTATGAAAGACGAGTCAGTTCAACTTTCACAATATCTTGTCGAGCTGCGCTAAGAACTGGTGGGTATTTTACTCCCAAAAGTTCACGAGTCAAAGAAATTTCCTGTTGATTAATCCGAAGTTTGACTTGTCCGAACAAAGCATAGAGAATAGTCCAAATCAAGTAAATGCCAACACCCAAGTGAAAGATTGCAAATAGGGCTGCGAACAATCCGCCACTACTCCACATACTGAAAGCAGCACCGTACCACATGACGAGAAAAGAATTCCATGCGATCGCAAATCCAATGATTGGGATTAATCCCAGATGAAATCCTCGTGGCGGAATGAGAATCTCTAGCATCTGTCTAGTGTTGGTAACTTTGACTTTGCTACCAACGGGTTTATTAGCAATTGCTAAAGAACTTTCTCGTAAATTTGATTTTTCTAAAGCTTCTAACGCCTGCTTTGCAGATTTTAACCGTAAATCTAAACTTGGTTCTGTGAGCCATTTCAGCCAATCCACGAGATTCGGACTAAGATTGACTCTATCTTCAAACAGTATTCGCATCTCCCGTTGTGGCAGTTCATCCGGGTGCTGTCCCGTCACCAGATAAATCAGCGTTGTTCCCAAAGCATAAAGGTCTGAAGCCGGTACAGTTCGCCCACCGAATTGTTCGGGAGGCATGTAGCCATAAGTACCAACAACTGTCCTAGTACCACTATGCACTACAGTTTGAACGCTACCAAAATCAATCAGGTAAATCTGCCCAGGACTATGACCAGTGCGATCGCCCAACAAAATGTTACTTGGTTTAATATCTCGATGCACGACAGGCGGTTGACGACTATGGAGGCAATCTAGAATTCCTAGTAATTGCTTGGCGATCGCCTTTATTTCTGCTTCGCTAAAAGTACGACCAGACTCTACCCAATTCTGTAATGATCTGGCTTCAATATAAGTTTGAACCAGAGCAAAGCCTTTGCCTAATTCAGTCTCAACATCAAAGCGATCAATATATTTAGGAATCGCTGGATGATCTAAAGATTGCAGAACTTCTACCTCGCGTTCAAAAAGTTTCAGATCATCCCAATTAAAGTCAGGACTAAACAACAGCAACTTGATCACAACAGACGATCCTGTTTGTAAATCCTTTGCGAGAAAAGTTCTCCGACCAGTCTGACGACCAAGTAGAGATTGAATGTGATAGCGATCGCGCAAAACTTGATTAACTAGTTGATCCATTGCTTCGGGCTGATAAGCAGGGTAAACAGCTTAACACTGTTCTATCAGTTTATTCCCTTACTATTTTATCTTTTGGTAATCAAATCGGTGTTCATCTGTGTGTATCGGTGTTCCATACATTTAGGACTTACGCATTGATAAAAAAACAGATATATGGAGTCAAACTACACAGGCAGGACTCAAGTTATTTAAAACATATTCACAAATAACTTTTGTGAATAAATTTCTTTGTACTTCATACCAATTAGAAATTCTGTTTTCAGAACGCATCTTTTCCAAACGAACAAATACTTGAAGTGAGCAAAATATATGTGTTTTTATTGCATGGCTATCTCTAACCATGAATCGACATATGCCACATAACTGTTTGACTGCTCTGTGGAAAGTTTTAATTCCCCAATGCGTGCCATGAACTTTAATAAATTCATTTTTTCTGTTAAGAAAGATGTTTATAATGCATAGAGCGGGGGTTGGGGGGTTGATCGCGAAATTTATCTAATATGCTGGATTCCAGTATCCGGGTATCGTATTTCTACTGGAATTGCTGGTGGAATAAGAATATAATCACGTTCTCTACCTTGACCATGACTCCGGTAAGTACCACCATTTCCAACAACATTTAGAACAGAACTTTGACATGCATTAACACGAAATCTACCATTACTTCCATTACCATACAGAAAACTTAGATTATAAATACACTGATTAGGATTTAATTTTATAGATATGGATTCACCAGGCATAAGCATTTTCGCTACATCATCAAAAGCATATTCCCATTTATCAGAATTTTCTGATTTAATATGTGCAGAAACTATTACTTGTTTATTTTTATTTATGATTGTTAATTTCCGTGAATTATTTGCTTTTGCTACACTATTATTGATAAATGCTGATGCTACTATTAAAGTAATTAATAATAATAATTTATTTTTTTTCATAACAAATCTCCAGAACATAAAAGGTTAGAGTTTTATACTGTTTATATTTCTCGAACAAATATCTCTAAATCGCACATCTTATGAACTAATAAAATTTTACAGTATATATAGACATTGAGAAATTAAAAAATATTAATAATAATATAAATATAGAACTTACGCATTGACAAAAACAATCAAGTATGTAATTGGGTTTTCAATGCCTTTCAATCTGATTTTTCCACAAAGCGCGATCGCTCGCTACCTGTCCTTAGTTTTGTCATCAACAGCCTGAAACGACCGAGTTCCGCTAGTACAGATGATAGTCGATTTGTATAGAGCGTAAGTTCTAACATTAAAGATATAGCAGCTTGGCATTAAGTCCACTAGAGGAAAAACGAACACAGATTAACACAGATGAACACAGATGTAGACGCGCTCATCGGCTTAAGGCAGATAGATGAATGGCTAAAATTTTGCTCTTTGAGCTGTTACCTTCAAGCCATAGATAGAATTATTGACAATATCATTGCCGTAGGGTGTGAGGCTGGAAAAATTTCCATTTTGGGACATCTGGCGTTCTGTGCAATTGTCCTTCCACCAACTCCAAGCAAGCCAGCCAATTTCCTTTTCTTTTAACAGCCGCAAAAATGCTTGATAGGTAAAACCATTTTCGGGTGCGTGGTTTTGATTACTACCATCAAGGTCATAATAGCAGTATTGGGTTTTTCCATTGATTTCTTCGTCTTGCTTATTGGCAATTTCACCAAAAACAATTGGTAGATTAGCATCGATAGCTGTTTTAAGATGTGGTATCCCGTCATAACCAGCCCAATAAGCGTGACTACTAAATAGGAGATTGTGGTCAGGATCGTGATCAATTAACTCCTGACCAATTTTCGTAAAAACTTCAATAGATTGACCACAATCAGGCGCGTCAATCATAAG
Source organism: Fischerella muscicola PCC 7414 (assembly GCF_000317205.1). Taxonomy (GTDB): domain Bacteria; phylum Cyanobacteriota; class Cyanobacteriia; order Cyanobacteriales; family Nostocaceae; genus Fischerella; species Fischerella muscicola. The sequence goes on from NZ_AJLK01000070.1 coordinate 19,045, forward strand.
TGGTAAATGTAAATGCTGGCGTATTTTTGTAATAGCAGTTTTATAGACATTATTGAAAGTATTTAATGCCTCAGTAGAATTATTAGCCCAGCGATAGACACCCAATTCGTTCACTAAATTGACGATCAGATACTTTTGATGTTTTTTAAGTACATTCAGCACAGGTTCAGAAGTCCACCAGGGAATTAACTGGGTATTTAACAGGTTGACATCAGGGTTACAGGTGAGATCCCACAAACCCAGTACCGGAATAATCCGACTCGTCTTGCATCTGGTGAGAAAATTATCCAAGTCTGCAATTGTATAAGCGGGGCGATCGCTTTGACCATAATCCTTGTACCATTGAATTCTGACAGCGTTAGCTCCAGTTTTTTCTAGTTCTGCCAGCTTATCAGTTTTGGGAAAATTCCAGTCATCCAGCAGGGGTAGGTTGATTCCTCGCAAAATAATTTTGTTGCCGAGGGAGTCATACAAGTATCTACCCTTGGTATATAAGGTTGTATTGCGATCGCTTTTTTTGAGATTAGAGGGTTGACCAGCAGCTACAAAGGACAGCGATAAATTGGCAAGACAACCAATACCAGCCCAAGCTAACAATTCACGACGATTCATAGTATCTTCTTGTCTTTATTTACAAATCTGTTTATCTTTCTCGTTCAGGCGAGAATTGTTTCTCAGATAATCATCCAACCAGTTGCAGCCCCTAGCAATTAGCTGCTCAAAATCTAGAGTTTCTGCATTCCAAAGTTCAACAAGTCCATCCTCACTGACAGAGGCAATTTTTTTGCCATCAGGACTGAAGCTAATATTCCAGAAAGGATAACCATTTCCCTCAATAGTTTTGATTTCTTGACCATTTGTTACCTGCCAAAGTCGGATTGTGTTGTCAGCGCTGGCAGAGGCCAAAATTTTGCCATCAGGACTAAAGCTAAATCTAATCTCTCCGGGAGTATGACCTTTGAGTGTTTTGAGTTCCTGACCGTCCAAACTCCAGAGTTTAATAGTGTTATCCCGGCTGGCAGAGGCAATTATTTGACTATCAGGGCTAAAATGGACATCGGTAACATAACTACTATGTCCTCTGATGGTTTTGAGGTTCTTACCTTCTAAGTTCCAAAGTCTGATTGTGCCGTCATTATGAGCAGAGACAATTGTCTGACCATTGGGACTAAAATTAACACTCCGAACTTTACCAGCATTTGCTCTAAAAGTTCTCAGTTCTCGACCGTTAATAGCCCATAGTTTGACTGTACCATCATAACTAGCACTCACTAGGGTTTGACCATTAGAGCTAAAGCTGATATCAATAACTTCGTCTTTGTGTCCTGTGAAAATTCTCAGATTTTGACCATTTAAATGCCAAAGTTTGATTGTTTTCTCGGAATTAGCAGTAGCAATTATCTGACCATTAGGACTGAAATTAAGATTCCAAACTCGATTCCAAACGAGGTTACTGTTTGGGCTAATGGATTTAAGTTGTTGACCATCAAGACTCCAAAGTTTAATAGTTTTATCATCTCCAGCAGAAGCAATGATTTTCCCATCGGGATTAAAATTTACAGCCCAAAGAGAATCATTATGTCCACTGAAAGTTTTGAGTTCTTGATTGTTAATACTCCAAAGTTTAACTGTGTTGTCAGCACTAGCAGAGGCTATGATTTTCCCATCGTGACTAAAACTGGCGCTAAAGACAGAATGATTATGTCCTTTGAGCTTTTTCAGTTCTTTGCCATCAATACTCCAAAGTTTAACTGTTTTGTCAGCACTAGCAGAAACGATTGTCTGACCATCTGAACTAAAGCTGACACTATTAACATAGTTTTCATGTCTGCCAATATTTTTCAATTCTTGTCCATCTAAACTCCACAGTTTGACTGTGTTGTCTCCTCCCGCAGTGGCGATCGCTTTACCATCTGGGCTAAAACTCACACCAAAAATCGATTTATCACTCGCTTTAAAAGTTTTGATCTCTTGTCCATCAATACTCCAAATTTTGACGACTCCCTCTTGATCTCCTGTGACAAGAGTTTTATTATCAGGGCTGCAACTGATACTCCAAACAGAGTCGTTATGCCCTTTGAGAATTTTAATTGCCTGTCCCTTAATATCCCAAAGTTTGACTGTATTATCTTGACTAGGAGCAGCAATTAATTTACCATCAGAGGTGAAACAAATACTGCTCACAAACTCCTCTTCATCTTGCCCTTGGAAAGTGATAATTTCCCGTCCATCTAAACCCCAAATTTTGACGGTGTTATTTGCACTAATGGCAGCAATCATCTTGCTATCTGGACTAAAAGTCGCACTGATAAAAATCTGATTTGGGGCAGTGAATTTTTTGATTTCTCTGCCATCAATACTCCAAAGTTTAACTGTGTTATCTTCACTAGCAGTCACAATATTTTGACCATTTGGACTAAAATTTACACTTCTGACGGCATCATTGTATCCTTCTAAGCGGTTTCGTTCTTTGACTTTGTAAACTGCACGTTGCAATGCTAATCTTACTAATTCTCTAGTGTTAGCATCTGCCCAAGTTGTTGATTGTAATTGCATAGCTGCTTTGAGGGCTGTGACTAAAGCATCAAGTTCTTGATTGGAGTTTAATAAAGCAGTGGAAGAGATACTCAGGGATTTGATTCTTTCTCGTTGTATATCTTTGATCATCGTATTTGCCCAAATTCCTGCAACTATTGCTGTAATCAGGGCGATCGCTAATACTCCCCCGCCAATCTGAATCCGTCGTTTGGCTTTTTGATTGGCTGCAACTAAAACCTCATTCGCTTCTGCTAAAATCTTTGACGCTTCTGCTTCTGCTTGTAATCTTTTCTGAACATCCCGCTTTTCTAATTCCTGACTAGCATCTAAAAATCTTCGATCCAAATCGCTTAAACCTTTATCTGCTGCCCAATTGCGGGCATCCTGCAAACTTTGCCCACGCAACAAACGCGACTCATCTTGAAAATTAGAATTTACCCAAGCATTTAACATTTGTGCATAGGGTCGAATATTTGTCAAGATTTTGTCGAGCCATACTTGATTAAATATCTCTGCATAGATGCGATTATAAATTTGCAGTTTTCCCTGTTGCTTGACAATTAACCCTGTCAGACGTAGTTGCATTTGTTCGGGGCTATCATCTGCGGGGATTTCTCCCTGGTGTAAAATTTGCTGATATAACCCTAATAATCGCCCAGTTTGATTTTCTGCATTTTGCGTGAGGCGATCGCGGATTGTTCGTAAATGTTCTGGTTCATCCTGTGCTTCCCAATTTTCAATGATTTGGTTTTGCACCAATTCCTCTACACATTGCTTTTCCTGATGTTCTAGGAATGAATAACTAGAATTACAAATTAGTTGACACAGTTTCTGAGTTAAAAATGGCTGCCCACCAGTCCACTTTAACACCTCTTCCATTATTGCTTTCGGTCTAGCAACTCTTCCCTCGAAACCTCGAATTAAAGCGTCTATTTCATTTAATTTAAATCCAGTTAATTCGATAGCTCTTCCTATATTAAAAGGTGTGCGATTTGTATCAGCAATTAAATTAGAAGGAGTCGCTACTCCCAATAGGCAAAATGTGAGTCGTTGATATTCTGTATTATCTGCCCGTTGATTATAGCAAGCACGAATAAAAGCGAAAAAATCATCTTTAAAATTGATTCTTAAAATGCTATCAATTTCATCAATAAAAATGATAACTTTTCCAGTAAATTCTGTTAATAATACATCATCAATCAATTCACTTAATCTTTGTTTTGGTGGTAAAAATTCCTGCGATCGCCACCAAGTTCCAAAATTCACTTTTCTGGATAAACCAAACCCCCGCAATAGCTCAGAAACAAAGCCACCATACCATTCGGAAGGTGTGACATGGCTACCAATTCTTGTCAAATCAACCGATGCACATTGTATACCTTGCTCTTTCAGTTGTTTCATAATATGAACTCGCAAGCTAGACTTACCCATCTGCCGCGAGTTTAAGACATAACACAAATCCCCATTTTTTAAGCCTTCATAAAGGTCATAATCGGCTTGACGCACCACATAAGTTGGGTGTTGATATTCTAGACTACCTCCAAGTTTGTAATAGTTTAAATTTGTCATGATGTTTCAATGGCTAATCTTAGCATCCAGATTATAACTGTTAAAATTATCAAGAGTACTTTATCTCGTTCTTTTAGCAAGTACTTTTAAAGCATAAACTGGATTATTTACGATTATTTACGAAATCATTTCTATAGGGTGTGAGATTATAAAAATTGCCATTCAGCGTCATTTAATAATTGGTAAAATTATCCTTTCACCAGCACCAAGCCATCCAATCAATTTGTGGAGAAACCCATGACCAGAGTAAATTTAGACTTACCTGAAGAAGTTTTCTCAGCCCGTCGTCTTCCCCCAGATGACTTTGTGCGTGATATGCGGCTGGCTGCTGCTATTTATTGGTATCAAAAGAGTGAAATCTCCCAGGAAAAAGCTGCTCAAATTGCAGGTTTAAACCGCCGTGATTTTCTTGCAGCCCTTGCCCGTGAGCAAGTAGATGTGTTTGCTGTAGACTTTGATGACTTGCAACAAGAGTTAAATCGTGGCTGAATGTCCTGCAATCAACACCTCACCACTGATTTTTTTGACTAAGGGTGGCTTTCTCCACCTATTGCAGATAGTCAGTCCAGAAATTATTGTTCCCCAGACCGTAGCCCAGGAAATTCAAGCATACGGACAGACGGATGTAACCGCAATGGCGTTAGCAACTACTTCTTGGCTGGTAGAGGTTGTCACACCATCTGTTCCCGCAATTATTCAAAGTTGGGATTTAGGCGCTGGCGAATCTGCTGTGTTAACTTGGGCTTATGTAAATACTGGTACAGAAGTAATTCTGGATGATTTAGCAGCCCGTCGTTGTGCAGTAGCTTTAGGAATCCCGGTACGAGGAACTCTAGGTATAGTTCTTACTGCCAAACAACGGGGAGTAATTCCAGCAGCGCGTCCGGTTATCGAACAACTGCGTCTCTGTGGAATGTATCTATCTGACCAAGTGATCAATCAAGCATTGATATTAGTAGGAGAATAAACGATGGCAGCAATCAAACCTTGGGACAAAATTGACGGTTTAAGTCCCAGTGAAGACTTAAGGAAAGGAAACCCCTTGATACTTCCAAGTTTAATTAGCTGTAATTGACTGTTCTTCCCAAGGAGAACATGTTGAACGCCCTAAGAAATGCGTGTTACAGCCCTGGACTTTAAAAGTATAGGTAGTCCCCGAATAGACATTATTGACTCTAAAGTCTCCGCTTCCACCTCCAGGGCGTTTGATTTGAACCTCATCTTTACCGGGACGCGACCAACGCACATTGTAAGTATCGTAGTTTTCCTGGCCATTCCAATGAATGACTAAGCTATTACCGTCTTGATAGAGATTATCTATGCAAGGACGATCGTAAGCACAAGCTATATTGTCGTTACCAAAACCAGCCTGTACAACGGATATTGGAGTCAGAAGAAGTGTTAATGTACCCAACCCACCCAGAGTGGTAAGAGTTGCCAAGGCTGTTCCTAAATATTTTTTGGACATGATTTATATCTACTTTAATTGAATAATGTTTGATGAATAGATGACTGAAATTACTTTTTTGGATCGCAATTAATTACACTGGTTATCAAAGCGGGATATGGGGTTGGTGCAAGATCTGAGTAATTCAGCCTTGATTGGAATTATGCATCGTAATTTTATGGCTGTCGATCCAGAAAATGTCAGGAGTTCAATAGAGTATTGAATCAGTAATGTTAGGTAAGCTAAACCCTTTTATGTTAACTATTTTGTCTAGATTGTTAACTGACGTAATATTTCAATTTAACCGTGTATATCTACTTATTTGATTAGGAGTTAGAGGTCGTAATTAAAATTAGTCTGACCTGCAACTGACTTTTTATGACATTTACTGATCTTTTACAGAAAACTGATTCTTTAGTTTAAAAATTCCCAATTTAAACACTGATTTTTTAGGTATAGACAGCTATTAAATGAGAACACATAATCTTAGTTAGTGATGAGAAAGCCCAAATTACTCAAACTTAAAATCACAACTTGTAAAAACAATAAATTGGAATAATTATGAAATTTAAATTTTTGAAAAAAATATTGAGTATTGCAACTTTAGGTTTGTCAGTCTGTGGGATTTTGCTGACATCATCTCCAGTTTATTCTCAAACCAAAAGTCAATTTACTTCCTTTAGTTCGTATAACTTTCCCGATCATTATATTCGCCACAAGAATTACTTGGGCTACATAGAGCCAATCAGTGACGAGCTGGGAAAGAAAGACGCAACCTACAGACTTATTCCAGGGTTAGCAAATAGCCAATGTAATTCATTTGAGTCCGTCAACTTTCCAGGTTACTTCTTGAGACACGAAAATTTTCGGCTGAAGTTGGCAAGAACAATCAATCAGAAGCTTTTCTTTTTAGGGAAGATGCTACGTTTTGCTATGTGCCTGGACTCTTTGATAATAATGCTTCTTCATTTGAATCCCTTAATTTTCCTGGACACTATATACGACACAAGAATTTTGAGTTGTGGATAGACGCCTCAGACGGTAGTGATCTGTTCAGAAAGGACGCGACGTTTAGTATTACCACACCTCTCTATCTCAAGTAGCGCAATATACCCATCATTCAAAGCTCCCTTGGCGAGAATTTTAAATAATGGTTAGTCAAAAAACGATTGAAATTGTCAAGGCAACTGCACCGATTATTAGAGAAAAAGGTGAAGAGATTACCAGGCGGATGTATGAAATTACCTTTGCAGAGCGACCTGACTATAAACGCGGCTTTGAAACCACTTGGATGCAGCATCTAGATGGTGGTGAGCAAGCACACAAGTTAGCTGCGGCTGTTTATGCTTATGCTACTCATATTGACCGCCTAGATGAGTTGGCTATGGCAGTAGAACACATTGCCCATCGTCATGTAGAGACTCACATACTTCCTGAACAGTATCCGTTAATTGGGGAAAAGCTTTTGCAGGCAATGAAAGATGTTTTGCAAGATGCTGCAAATGATGAAGTTATTTCAGCATGGGCTGAAGCTTATACTGCTTTAGCAGACATTTTTATTCAAAAAGAAAAGGCTATTTATCAACAAGAAGATCGAGAACTAACTGAGCGATTAGCAAAAGCTAACTAACCTGATACATCGGGTTAATTGAAGCCGCTTGTATTTGCTCTTGATCGCTTGGATTGGCAAGTGCGATCGCCAAATCTCAACATGGTGAGCTACTCAGTTATGCTTTTAAATCAAGGTGATATATATGCTCAGACGCATTTTCCTTTCCGTTTCGATACTAACTCTATCCGCGACTTCAGTCGGTTCTACCTTAATTAGCTACCAAGATAAAACTCAAGCTCAAGTCGCAAGACCATCAGGTATCATAACTCGCCCTAATGTTGTGACAAAATGTTATATCTATAAGCTAAATCCAAATTTAGCCCAAATACAACAAAGCGTATACAACCAAGTTAATCAGTATCGAGCTTCTCAAGGTCTCGCGCCTCTGAAACTAGATGCTTGCGTAAATCAGCAAGTGCAGGCATATGCTCAAGAAATGGCTAACGCCGGAAAACCTCTCAATCATCAAGGAATTGAGCAGCGAGGGCAAGCATTATCACAAATCATCCCTCACAATAGCTATGCGTACTACGAAAATGAGTATTACTGCTTTGGTTGTGATAGCGATCCTGCAACACCAGCAGTTCAGTGGTGGCTGAATAGTCCCGGTCATCGAAATAATATCTTGAGTCAAACTGAACTAACTGGAATAGGAGTTGCCGTGAATGACAAAGGCGAATACTATTTCGCGCAAATGTTTATTCATGCTCAGTAAGATTTATGGCGTTTAGTGTTAAGTCAAATTGCGAGGTTGGACATAATGAATCAGAAAGAATTGAGAAATAGGATTGCGATCGCTGCGGGAGTGCATAATTTATGAGTTCGACACATCCTCCAGAAAATACAATTGCTAGTTTACAGACAATCTTGGATGCCATAACAACAGCAAATTACGAACTTTTCCTGACAGTTGGAGATTCTGACTATAAAACAGGGATTAGCAAAGAAATGTTTGACTCGGTTAGCTCCCAACTATCACCACGTATGGAAGAGGGTTATAACATTACTTACTTCGGTAATCTCAAACAACACGAATATCAAATCTATCTGTGGAAACTTAGTTTCGCTGATGGTGGAGATGAATTTGTCGCCCGGATGGCAATGAGTGAAGACAAAGTAAGTGGAATTTTGATTACATAGGATAGAGACTGTCTACCACTACTCCTAAGATGCAAGGTTGGGTTAGGCGGATGGGATGATTGATACTTAATACAAATCAAAAAATTTCATTCCGCCGTAACCCAACATTACCCTGTAGGTTTACCATCTTTAAACTTCTATCCCATAATTTCCCTTTTCTCAAAATTATTGATGTTGGGTTACGACGCAAAATAGAATTTTCCGTTTAGCATTAAAGATTTCTCGTGCGTCTACCCCAACCTACCGACTGCGTTCTTTTGTGTATAAATTCTCAATTTTTGTAATCTAGAATTTTTTTTCAAATCAGCAAATTCAAGAAGATATTATGCTCAGTAAGAACCCTAAAGAGGATGAAAGGCAATGAAAAGTTTAAAGGCATTAGCCATTTCGGTGATTTTAAGTTTGTGGTCATTTCCTGCACTAGCAAACCCAATCTACGCCATAAAATCGGATGGCGATATGCTTTTCTATAAGCATACAGGTACTGATGACGGCTCACCTACTTGGCCGATTCAAGGAGTAAAAATCGGTAACGGTTGGAACTTTAAACAAGTATTTGCTGGTGATAATGGTGCCGTCTATGCCATAAAATCGAATGGCGATATGCTGTTCTATAAACATACGGGTACTGATGACGGTTCAAGAACTTGGCCTATTTCCGGAGTAAAAATAGGTAACGGTT
>NZ_AJLK01000071.1 GCF_000317205.1 Fischerella muscicola PCC 7414
CAAGTAATGTCCCGTCAACACCAACAACACAGGAAGAATGGCGCTTCTGTGGTAAGTGTCAAGTAATGTTTTACAACGGTTATGACAATACAGGAACTTGTGCTGCGGGTGGTTCCCATGAAGGAGCAGGATATAACTTCGTCCTCCCACACTACCCATGAAGAAGAGCAGATTATGTTTACAAATTTTTCCAGCAAGAGTTCTTTGTCAAAACAGCAAATTCCAAGAGATATTATGCTCAGACGTATTTTACTTTTTGTTTTAATACTAACTCTATCTGCTACTACGATTGGTTCTACCCTCATCAGCCATCAGGATAAAGCTCAAGCTCAACATCTAGGAATACTTTCTGAGTGGGGCTTAGTCAATGTTATTAGTGTAGGTTGGGGCAGTATGGCAGTATACCATAGCGCTCCGCTCGTCAATCCTGATGACTGCTCAGTCACTAATGGTGGTTATACGACAAACCCAAATGATCCCGATCACAGCTTATTTCACACAATTCTCTTGAACGCATTTATGAATAAGAAGGAAGTTCAATTACTCATTCGGGACTGTGTTAATGACAAGCCACAGATTATTGGAGTTAATATTCGCTGATTAGCAAGATAGCAAGAGTAGCTTGGGTTGACGCTGCGCTTACCCAACATAAGATATTGGAAACCTAAAATAGACTCGGTATTGGGTTGTGCGATCGCTGCGGGAGTGCATAATTTATGAGTTCGACACATCCTCCAGAAAATACAATTGCTAGTTTACAGACAATCTTGGATGCCATAACAACAGCAAATTACGAACTTTTCCTGACAGTTGGAGATTCTGACTATAAAACAGGGATTAGCAAAGAAATGTTTAACTCGGTTAGCTCCCAACTATCACCACGTATGGTAGAGGGTTATAACATTACTTACTTCGGTAATCTCAAACAACACGAATATCAAATCTATCTGTGGAAACTCAGTTTCGCTGATGGTGGAGATGAATTTGTCGCCCGGATGGTAATGAGTGAAGACAAAGTAAGTGGAATTTTGATTACATAGGATAGAGACTGTCTACCCTGTTATTGAATAAACGATCGCAATAGATGCAGATATGTGATCGCCTATTCAATACCTGAACAGTTTCTGCTAAATAACTTATATCATGTCTGTTTAAAGACTTATCATATCTGTGAAGGTCGGTAATTGGTAATTGGTAATTGGTAATGGGTAATGGGAAAAATCTCTTGCCCAATGCCCAACTGCATCAGAATAATATCGTAAGTAATTAGCCGGACTTGATATTACGCCTAAATTGATTTTAAAAAATCAAAATCTTATCTAAATAAGTGTCAGGAGTCAAAAGATGACATTATTTTCTAAGCTTTTTCAAGCTGCTGCTGTTGCTGCAATGTTGACTGCAACTCTAGCTACAGACACCGCACATGCTCAACAAAGTTATCCGATGACCTGTCGTGGTGGGGGTACACTGAGCATCAGAAATGATGGTGGAAATGGGGTGCGAATCAGATTCCAACCTGGAGATGGTGCTGCAACTCAAGGTTTGTCTCCTGGTCAGTGTACCTGGTCGGATCGAGCATTAAGACCAGGCGAACCAACTGTAATCTGTGACAACAGTGCAAGTGCAGCTAAATATGTGAGTTTATTAGTTCAGTCAAATCAATACGCAATCGTGCAGGTTTTTAATGACGGTCAGGGTTGTATGCAAGTGACCCGTGTTGGCCCTTAACTTTTTGTCACACCAATTGTTCGCTTTGCTCTGATTGGCAGATAAGTTCTGGTAGTTTTTCCAAAAGCAACAAGTGCTATATGACCGAACCAGAAAAAGAATCTGAAAAACAGCAAGGTCTTAGTAAAGAGGCGTGGACTGCAATTAGTGCGATCGCAGTAGCGTTAATTGGCGGTATCATTACTATATTCACTACGATATACAACAACAACAAACCTTCGCCTAGTCCATCACCTTCTACTTCTTCTTCAGAACCTTCTACACTATCAAGTTCACCATCTGAAACTACTCCTTCACAATCTTCTACAATATCAAGTTCACCATCTGAAACTACTCCTGTCCCGACTGTTCCTCTATCTGCTTCTGCGTCGGCTCAAAAGTTGGCACAGGCTTTAGATACTGTCAACATAGATTTTAGTGAGCCTAAATTACGTGACTTCTTAGGTAACTCCTTCTCTAACTATCCGCAGTTTGCTGAAGGCTGTCTCAAGCTTCTTAATAATCAGCGCCTAAAGAAAAAAGTGTATTTTGACGTAATTTTTTGGAACTATACAAAAGAATTAGGAGGTAAAGTAAACTCTGATTCGCCTGATGGTGATCTTAATACGAATATACTGAAAGCTGCTATGCTCAGGGCTTACAACACACGTAACGGCAGTAATGCCCTGTCTTTTGGAGACATTGTGGAACCAAAAATCTCCCCATGAAAGTTTTGGGTCACAGTTTGGAATAAAGTTTCCACGCTCCAACGCCCTTGATAAAGTTCTGCCACCAGAATCCCATCTGCGTCTATTGTTGACTGATGTCCACTGTTGGGTGGATAACTATATCAAGCAAGCAATTCCAGGAAAGCCGCAGCTTTGAGAATATGAATATCCTGATACTTGTTGAATGTCAGTAGGTGCTTATCACCTGTTATGATATGTGTTGCTTTTCCCACAACTGCACATTCAATCACCATATCGTCATCAGGATCATCCACAACAACTTTCAGGCTATTGGGAATTTCTACCAAGCGAGAAAAAACAAGAATTTGCTCAATATCAATGGCTGCATCCACCGGAGACCGATTTTGCTTTGTTTGTAACTTTTCGCGTAATTCTAATAAAATCTCTCGACAAGTTACAGATTCTATCTGCCCATTTCTTGCAAGTTCTAAACAACGATAGCGACTACCTCGCCAACCTAAACCTGAAAAGAGTGTATTGGTATCGAAAACAACTACATAAGAAATCATTGCTTTTCGTGCAAGATATTGTCTATGAATTCTTCTCGCTCTTGTTCAGTCATAATATCCCAGTTTAGTCCGTATGTTGTACTCAAAGAGCGCATCTGTAACTCTCCTTGATCAAGTCTATTTTGCCACCAAGTATCTTGCTCTGCTTTGATAGCTTGCAATATCATACGCTGCTCTGGAATTGCTAGTTGCTTCACCAGTGTTATAACTTGCTCAGTATTGAGATGAAGGGTTGCCATCTTTGTAGTACCTCTGTTGATCTTTGTAGATATTTTAACTCAGTTAATTTTATGCTGTAACGATGAAAATTGCGATGTCTTACTAGCCCTAATTCTATAAGTGTTCCCGAAAATATTGTTGATATAACTGACAGCGTGGGACTAATTTATCGCCAACTCTCTTAACTAATCCCATACTATATAACTGATATGCTTGTATTGTTTCTATATCAACTGGTTCCGTTGCCTTTACTACTTGCATAAATGCCTCGGCTAGGCTGGAATTGACATGAAAAATATGCAAAAATCGCCGTAAATGTTCTTCGTAAATTCCGGCATTTGTGGGAGCAGTTTGTAATAAGTTTTCCAGCGTTATATCCCCAATCGCGAGGTGATAAAGTGCTAGTCTAATTAAATATGGATGTCCTCCAAACATAGACATTAATTGCTGTATTTGGATTGGATTGTAATCAAGTTGATGACGCTGGGCTAAGTCTTCTATTTGTTCTGGAGCAAACTCCGTCAATTCAACTACTAACCCAACATTAAATGGTGATTGATTTATATCCAACGATCCATAGTTTTCAGTGGAATGTACTACAGCTAATCGTAATTTTTCCCAAATTTCTACCGTTTTCGCTTCTTCATGCCAACTACGTAACATGGCAAAAAAACCTTGAGAAATGTCAGCATATTGAAAAACTCTATCTACTTCATCTAATGCTAAAACTAAATTATTGTTGATTTGATATAGAATATTATCTTCAAAATATGTAGTGCAATTAATAATGCTACCCCTATACTCATCCCAAGATTCATTGAATGAAGTAGATAGTTTTAATTTGTGACTAACATAAGCACAGAAGCAGCGCAAAAATTTATCCAAATTACTAAAAACTTTTGTGTCTGCTTGCAACAAGTTTAAACGTACTGTATGATAACCTCTCTGATTTGAATGAGCGATAATTCTATCAAGCAGAGATGTTTTACCCATTTGTTTTGGAGCTTTAATCCGAATTAAAGAACCAGCGTGGAGAATTGTTTCATAACAACGTTCTTCTATTGGCGTTCGCTGGATGTAAAATGCAGAATTCAGTGGCACTAAACCTTCTGGATATTCTAATACAAATTCATTTTTAATGGTACTGTAACTATCATGATGCACTTCTGTTGACAGAGTATTGATATTCCTAAAGTTATAACGCTTGATCGCTGCACGAAAATTAGTTTTATTAACCTCTTCCCCTAATGCTTCTGAAAGTAACTTCCACAGTTTGAAACCTACATCCTGCCGGAGATATTGGGCTGAATAAGCTTCCTTGCTGGCAATTTCATCATAACTTAGTCCTTGCCATGATCCTTGAAGGATAATTATTTCCACATCTTTTAAGTGTCTGTTATTTTTGTTAAAGACAACTGCATCTAAAATCTGTAACCCTTCTTCCCAGTTCATTCTTCATCCTGAATAGATATATAGGATTATTATTTGAGTTTTAATAAACGACCTATTTTTGAAAACTGACAAAATCAAAAGTACTGTGTTTAATAAACCACTCAAACATCCATTTCAAAGTAAATCTGCGATCGCGATTTCTTATCTATGCTGGTTTACCATTGTTTTCTCTTGCTTTCTCTGACACTTGTACACACAACCGTATTTTCTTATGTAGAGGAATAAACAAGTTCAACAATATAGAGTCTGATTAACCACAGTCTGTTCCTACAATATCATCTAGAAACTTCCAGGGTATCAGCCAAGATATGTGTAAAACTGGGATATTTTGTAAAGTTTAATTTAGCTAGATACGAATGATCAAACCAAAACAAGCAGAGGAATCAAAACACCATCTTTTGTTTGTCCAATCCCCAAAAAGCGTTCATCTTCTGCGTAAACTCGCAATATTTGTGAAGAATTATTTTCAAAAGTGATCTTCTGACCTTGACACCATTTTTGATCTGCTGGTGCGCTTAAACTGACACAAGGTAAATGCTGCAAAGCTACATCGGGGGGAAGGGGTTGAAAAGTTCTGGCTTGCAATTGTGCTTCTAAATCTGTAAAAGTCAGACTATCTGCTAATTGAAACCCACTGCTAGCAGTACGTTGCAAAGCCGCGAGAGTACCGCCAGTTCCTAATACTGTACCTAAATCACGAGCGATCGCTCTAATATACGTTCCCGCACCACAGGCGATCGCAACATCCACCTCCGGAAATTCCCCCTCTCGCCAGTCTAAAATCTTTATCTTGAATACTTCCACTGTTCGCGCTGGCGCTTCCACCATTTCACCCTTACGCGCTAAATCGTATAAACGCTTTCCGTCTACTTGTATGGCGCTGTAACTCGGTGGAATTTGTTCTATTTTGCCTTGAAATTTTTGCAATGCAGTTTTTACAGATTCTAAAGTTAAATTTGTAACTGAATTTTCTGTAATTATTTCTCCTTGCAAATCATCAGTAGTGGTACGTACACCAAGTCTAATTGTGGCTTTATAAGCTTTTTCACCAGGGAGATACTGTAACAAACGAGTAGCTTTACCAAGTGCAATAGGTAACACACCAGTTGCTGCCGGGTCGAGAGTACCAGCATGTCCGACTCGCTTGAGACGCAAAAGTTTTCGCGTCTTCGCCACACAGTCGTGAGAAGTCCAACCAAATGGTTTATTGAGATTGAGGAAACCAAACACGATGAATTATGAATTATGAATGATGGATTATGAAATTTTTTGGTTGATAAATATAGCTTGAAATCGGATCGGGGAACTCACCGGCCCCTGGTGGGGATTAGGGGCAACGGGGATTGGGACAAGGTAAAGGAGAAAGGGGAAAGTGAAAAATACCAACCACTAACTACTAACTACCAACTACTAACCATTAACAAATCTAGCCCATTGTTGCAAAATATAAGCGTAAAAGGCCTCTTTATCTACCTTATCCATCGCGTAAATTTTCCGACCTCCAGATACTATTTTTGTACGTCCCTGGCTAAGACCAGAAGTGACAATTTCGGTTTCCCACTGCCGTAGTTGATATAATTCTGGACGAGCTAAATAAGCTGTTGCTAGTACATCCCAAAAATAATAATCTTGGGGAATCACCAGTGCATAACATTGTCCTGCTAAATCTGAGATGGGATAGTGGCGTTGTTGTCCCATTTTTCGTACGATCTCAGATGTCACAGGTACGTTATTAGTCAAATCTAAAGGACACATAATAATTTCAATCTGGGTTTGCCATACTCGTGCAGCAGAAACTGCATCCCAATATACATTCCATTCTGCCGAACCATCTTGTCCTGGTTCCCAATTTTTTTCCACATTACCAGGGACATTTAGCGCGCCTCCCATCCAGACAACTTTTTGAATTTTTGTTTCAATATCTGGTGCTTTGTCTAAGGCTGTTGCGAGTGTTGTTAATGGGCCAGTTACCATTAGCGTCACAGGTTCTGGTGCTTCTCGCAACAGTTTCACCATAAAATCCTGACCAGGTTCTGCCACTAGAGGTGTAATAATGCGATCGCTTTGATTCAGAATCGGCAGATGATCTACTACAAAAGAGTCACGACGATAGAGATAGGGGAAAGGATTGATACCCCGTACAGTGCTTTCTGCGACAGGAATATGAGAACCCCCCATCAAATCTAGGATTTTACGTGTAGCGCTAACAGCAGGCTGTACATAACAATCAGCAGGAGTGACAACGACACCAAGAAGTTGGATATGATCCATAGTCATCAATAACATAGTTGCTAAGTAGTCATCTACACCACCATCGTGATCCATTAATACAAGTTGTTTAGCCATAACAGGAGAATAAATAAATGGATGAGTTCATGAAAGCCGCCATTGACGAAGCAAAACAAGGAAGACAAGAAGGTGGAATTCCCATTGGTTCTGTGCTTGTCAAAGATGGCAAAATTGTAGGCAGAGGACATAACAAGCGCGTCCAAGACAACGATCCTGTCACCCACGCCGAAATTGATTGCCTGCGTAACGCAGGTAGAATTGGCAGCTACAAAGGTACAACACTCTATTCAACCTTAATGCCGTGCTATTTGTGTGCTGGTGCGGTAGTGCAATTTGGCATAAAAAAAGTTATAGCCGCAGAATCTAGAACTTTCCCTGGTGCAAAAGAGTTTATGGTATCTCGCGGCGTCGAAGTCGTTGATTTAGACTTAGAAGAATGCGAAAAAATGATGAGTGAATTTATTCAACAAAATCCCGAACTGTGGAACGAAGATATTGGTAAATGAAAGATCAATGATGAAATAATTAATGCTTGAGCGCAATTAAAAATCCCCATTGTCCCTAATCGCCACAGGGGAGCGGTGAGTTCCCCAATCAGCAATTAGCAAATCTATCTGCGTGCATCTGTGTGCATCTGTGTGCATCGGTGGTCGATTTTCAAATATGATTTTTCCCAGGTTAATAATTGATTGTAAGTAAAAATCCCCAATCCAAAATCTGTATGACTTCACCACCCCAGTTGCTTACCGATCCATTTCTGCAACTTCCAACTCCAAATTCAATACGAGTAGTATGGTTCACCGAGTTTGCTGGTAATAAACATTTGGTTTCCTATGGTGAAAATTTAGCCACAATAGTTTTAGCCACAACTACCAAACTTAGCCATACTCGTGAAGATCAACAATCAAGAGTAGGGAGTCAAACCCAAGATGGACAAGTTTATCAGCAGCCTGTTCACCGTCATATTTGGAGGCATGAAGCTGAGATAACTGGTTTAATTCCCAATACAAGAATTCCTTATCAAATTACAAGTGTACGGGAAGATAACCAAAGTGTCAGTAGTAGAGTGTTTAGTCTTGCACCTACGCCAACACCCAACACACCACTAAAAATTCTCCTTACCTCCGATCACCAAATCAAGCCGATGGTAGCGGCAAATTTACAAAAAGTTGTAGAAACAGTTGGACGAGTCGATGCAGTTTGGTTTGCTGGTGATTTAGCCAATATTCCCGATCGCGCTAGTGAATGGTTTGATGATCATCGGGGTGGTGCATTTTTCCCCTGTTTACAAGGTCGTGCTAAATATGAAATAGAACATAACGGTATAAAAACAAGCTACACTGGCGGACAAATTATTCAACATGCACCCATGTTTACTTGCATTGGTAATCATGAAATCATGGGGCGGTATGCTAGAAAAGGCAGTTTGAACGAAGAGTTTAACGATACTATTCCCCGTACAGTAGCTCTCAAATTATATGGGGAGAAATCCCTCAAAGAGAATTCTTTTAATACTGATACCTACGAAGAGATATTTACTTTACCGCAGAATCCAGAAGGCGGAAAAACCTACTATGCTACTAGCTTTGGTGATGTGCGTTTGGTAGTACTTTATGCTACGAATATGTGGCGCTACACTACTAATGAAGGTAAATTTAAGGGAAAATACGGTGAATCAGAAACAGAATTAAACAATCCCCAAGAGTGGGGTTACGGTCAGCATATATACGAACCAATTGCCAAAGGAAGCCCACAATACAACTGGTTGGTGCAAGAACTTAACAGCCCTGAGTTTAAACAAGCCAAGTATAAAGTCGTAATGCTACATCATCCGCCTCATACTTTAGGTGATAATATCATCCCTGCCTATACTGACCCAGTACAGATAATTGAACGGGATGAAACTGGCAATATTCAGGCAGTGCGTTACGAATACCCCAAACAGGCAGACTATATTATTCGTGATCTGCTGCCATTATTAGAAGCAGCCGAAGTGCAGTTGGTATTTTTTGGTCATTCTCATTTATGGAACCGCTTTTGCAGTCCATCGGGGATGCACTTTTTAGAGACTTCCAACGTAGGCAATTCTTATGGCGCTGCCTACGGCAAAACAAAACGTAAGAATTTACCACCTTGGGAAAGTCAGGATTATGTGGCAAGCGGTGATCCGAATGGGTTAGAACCACTCACACCTACAATTGCACCTGTTTTAGATGAAGATGGTAAACCTATGCCTTACATTGCCAGTAACGACATTACAGTGTTCAGTATCTTCGATACAGGTACGGGTACAGTCAGCAGCTATCGTTTTGATATGCGCCAGACAGATGCAGAGGTAATTAAGTTTGATGAATTTAAGTTGAAGCTTTGCCGCAATATTACACGCGACTCAAGTGCAGACTGATAAGTGGTTAGGCAAAATTAAATTCATTCATGGAGGCAGGCAATAGGCACTCTTGCAACAGGCACTCTTAGAAAGAATAATGTGTATTAATTGTGTCTAAGTACTTACCTAAAACCCACTTTCACAATAGACCTCTTGCAAAAGCCTAAGTAGG
>NZ_AJLK01000072.1 GCF_000317205.1 Fischerella muscicola PCC 7414
ATATTCAATAAAACTAACACCGATAAACACCGATAAACACCGATAAAATCTATCTCCCATCTGTGTGCATCTGTGTGCATCCGTGTTCGTAATTAAGAATTCTCCTGATTTTTGCAAGATATCTAGTGAACAGTTATCAGTTATTGATCACTGTTCACTGAATTTAACTCACGTTAAAGTGACATCCAATTCTATTTCTACTCCCCCACGCAACGCATTTGAAACAGGGCATCCCGCTTCGGCTTCTTGCGCGATTTGCTGAAATGTTTCTGCATCAATACCAGACACCTTTCCTTGAGTTTCTAGACGCATTTTGGTAATTTTAAAACCACCTGTTTGTTGCGGTTCAATTGTGCAAGTCGCCTGCGTTTGCACACTCTCTGGCTGGTATCCTTTTTCACTTAATGTAAATGCGAATGCCATACTGTAACAGGCAGCATGAGCAGCGGCTATCAATTCTTCTGGATTAGTGCCTGGGGAATTTTCAAACCTAGTTGCAAAGCTATAGGGAGTGTTTTGGAGTACTCCACTGCTAGCACTAATGTCTCCTTTGCCGCTTTTTAAGTTTCCATGCCATACGGCTTGTGCGGTACGCTTGAGGGCTGCCATACTCCCACGTCCTTGTAGCATTAAAAGAGCGACTTCATCGTAGTGCAATTAAATAGATAATGCATACCTCACTGGGTAGAAAAAAGAACGATGGTGAGTTAGCGATTCCTTCTAGCTTGAAAATAAGGCAGATGGCAGAAGGCAGATGGCAGAAGGGGTAAAAATTTTCATGGCAAGGTTGTGTACCAACGTTTATGAATGGCTGACTTGAAAGTAACCTCACCCCGGCTACGCCACCCCTCTCCGCGGGTTCGGAGAGGGGAACTCACCGGCCCCCACTCCCCCAAGGGAGTGGGGATTAGGGGAAGGGGGTCAGGTTTTTTCATGGCAAGGTTCGTGAAACTTGTTTCATAGGGACTACCCTCTCTCTGCCTTCTTAATAAGATAACTACATTACAGATTCAGGAAATTGCCGCTTCAAAGCAGGGAACACTGGACAAGGTGCTGAAGCTTGCAAATTTTCTGGTTTACTCCAAGTAAAAGGTGCTTTTTGAGCAGCAGACATCCACAACAAGCGTTTTGCTCTTGTGATAGCAACGTAGAGCAAACGATACTCTTCAGCTGTTTTCAGGTATTTTGCTTGCTCCCAAGCTTGGGTAACATCTGGTAAACTCGATTGATTGTGAAGTGCAGCGCGAATTTGGGCGCGGGCAACTTCTGATAGGGTAAAGTCTCCTAAAAACTGCCTTTGGGGAGGAACCCAAAAGCGACCGGGTATCAAGTTTTCATGCAGAAAGGGAATAAATACGTAGTCCCAGTCTAGCCCTTTGGCTTTATGCATGGTGATAATTGTTAATTGACCGCGACGGGTGTAACGGGCTTCTAAATCTTCTGTTTCTACGGGTTCAAATCTTTCGGAATTGACAATTTCACTCAGTATACCCAGCATGTTTGTCATGGAAGCATGACCAGCTATTTGCAAATTAACCCTTTCTGCAAGTTTGTCGGCAGTTGCTAGTTCTGCTTGGTCGTAATTTAAAGCCAAAGCTAAGAAGGAAATTAGCTGATACAGAGGTAGTTCCATGCGAGCACGTAGTAAACTGCGACACAAACGCGCGGCTTTTTGTACTGGTTCCGGTTGGGGTGGAGATAATGGACCTGGATACAAGAATTCTTCTGGTACAGAAGCAGGGGCGTTGAGGTCTTGAGTCGGAATTAACTGCCTTTCTACAAAGACTTCTAAGGCTGCTTTCAAATAGTCGGATGAATGGGGGCGATCGCAAAATTGCAGTAATGCTAAAATTTCCTGGGGTACATGGGAATGGCGATCGCGTTCTCCCACATCATAAAGTGTAATTTGATGCTCTTTACATACAGGTGTAAGTGCCTCTGCCAACCATCTACCTTGACGGTTTTCTCTAACTAAGATTGCTGCACTAAAAGAATTTGGCTCTTGAGTAAACAACTGAATTACTCTTTGAGATAGTAATTGTACCGTGTGATGAATATCACGCGGAGTATACAGTTCTAATCCCCGCCCTACTGGTTGAGGATTGGCATCGGCTTGAGGATCACCAGGGTCAACAAGGCGAATGGTTTGAGGACGGAAGGGCGAGGGGGAGGTGGGGGGAGTGTGAGGAGTGGGGGGAGTGTGAGGAGTGGGTTGATAGGCACTATTGACCCACTGCAAGACAAAATTGGCGGCATCAATGATGATTTTGGTGCTGCGACCTGCTTGATCCATTGTTGCCAAACGATTTTTGTGGTTGCAGTCTTCGCAAAACTCACGGAAATAAATCGGGTCTGCGGGGGTAAAGGTAGAGTTAATCGCTTGGTTGGGATCGCCGACACGAATTAAGTTGGGTTGGTCGGGGTTGTTGGGGTCGGTGGCAAGAATTTGTAGTAGTTTGGTTTGTAGTGGACTAGAGTCTTGGGCTTCGTCTTCAAAAACCGCAAACACTTGGTTTTGTTCGATTCTACGGGCGCTAGGATTTTCTAGTACTCGCAGTGCAGCTAAAATCATGTCGTCGTAGTCAATAAAGTCACGCGATCGCATTAAGTTTTGGTATTGCTCGTACAATCCCGCAGCAACAGTTAAAATTTCATAATTATCTATAGTTTGTTCACTTAAGCGTCGTAAATCTTCTGGCAATATTCCCGAACTTTTAGCTTCATGAATCACGGTTGTTGCTAAGTCTGGCAATACTTCTGTTCGCAATACTGACTGGCGACGCAATCTTTCTGTTTCTTCCCCGTCAAATTGCATACCTTCTAGTAAGCGAAAATAATGCCCTGGATGGCTAGCAATCCATTGTTCGACAGCAGTACGGATGAAGCGGTGACTCTGGGTTGGTGTAATTAATATGACATTATCTAATTGTAAGCCAGATAAATTCGGATGACGACTGGCAATATTCAAAGCCAGACCATGCAGAGTATGTACAACAAAACCTGTTTGAGGTAAAGATAAATCGTCACGCAAGTATTTGCGGATTTTTGCTTTAATATTAGCAACAGCAGAACGAGTAAATGTTACAACTACCAACTGTCGACGTTCAGACGAACGCGAAGAATTTGAACGCTGATACTGATGTGCGATCGCAATCGCCGCCGTCGCCGCCATTCCCGTAGATTTACCAGCACCTGGAACCGCAGAGACAGCCAATGGCCCAGAGTGCCAATCAGCCATTTGTTGCTGTCCGGGACGCAGACTATTACGAATGCTTAAAATCGCACTTTCTCTCAGAGAAGATGAGGGCGAGGAAGGATAAACTTCTATTGGATATGATTCTTGAGGCACTGGATATTTATTAGTTAGTTGTTGGTTGTTAGTAGGTAGAGATGCGAGGAACATCGCGTCTGTACTATAGTGGTTAGTGGTTGTTTTTTCTCCCCATCACCCCATCACCCCATCACCCCATCACCCCACCTCTCCAACACCTATTCATCTATCTGCCAAGAATCTTTTGTCAATTCTTCATCCAAAATTTTCTTAGGCAGAACAATCACAATCACTCGTCCCAATAGAGGTACTTCTGGCGCAGTTTCAAACCATTGAAAATCTAATTCTCCAGAGTTGTCTACTACAAAGTAGCTACCAGAGTTCCATTCCCGTTGGGCGCGATCAATAACTACCATGACTGGTTCTGGGTTACTTTTTGTTTGGCTGGGTAGGCGATCGCTATTACATAAAATCACCACAGGATCTTCTGCACCCAATATTGTTTGCCAACCCGGTAAGGGAACCCAAGCTTGTTCTCCAGCAAACTTAACGATGCGGAAAGGCTCCATTTCTTCTACTAGAGGAACTGCTTGTAGGTCTTTTGGTGTTAATGGTAACTCACCTACTACTGGTACGAGACGGGGTGTTTCTTCGGCTGATTGTGGTCTGTAAAAGGGGAGAGTGGGTTCTGGTTTTTTGGGTACGACTGTAAAATCTGTAAGTAGCTGTTCTATTTTTTGCCTACCAGTTTGCGTATGGGCAAACTTTAAGCCTTTGGCGATTAAACGCGATCGCGTTTGAAAATCTGAATTTTGACGGGCAAGTTTCCAACATTGATAAGCAACCGCATCTCCGGGATGCTGAGAAAAGCCCTCTGGAGGATTACGAAAACGAGAGAAATCTTTGATCGCTCTAGCAATCTCCCGTGCTTCGTCAGCATCAATTTTGTGTTGAAAGGTAAGTGTAGCAGCGGCGGCTCGTTCTTCTTGAGTCAGCAAGCGTAACTCGTACAAGATATCGCTACCACGCTGTTGATAATGAGAGATCACATCTTGTGATGCTCCTACTTTTTCTATAGAGTTGTAGACTTGTGCGCCGACAATCACCTGATTCTGTTGTACCGGCTCAAAGCCTGTAGCTTCAAAAATCGCTTGTGGACTGTAACCTGCTTTTTGTAGATAAGCGCAAGCTTGTCCCCATTCCACCCAGTTACCTTGTTTTTGTCGCAGTTTTAGTAGCAATTCTTGAGCTATGTCATTGTGATCGTTATTGTTGAGATTTTGAGCGTTGGGTGGTTGGTCAGTCATAAGCAATTAAAAATGAAAAATTAAAAACCGTAAAAATCGTTATTCGTAAATATGCTTATCAGTTACTGGGGTACAAATTAAATCAGTAATGATTTGCATATTTCAGCAGTTTCACGGCAAGTTGATCAACATAATTTTAAAATTTTTATGCCAAGTATCTATTTTAAGGCTGATGTCGTAGTTTCTCTATAGAAGAAAGATGGTGTTAACAGGTTACTGTAACCAATCCCCTCTAGATATAGGGCACTAGTAGTTTGGTCACACAAAATTTCCAGAGTTTATAGTAAGCATCAAGCGTGCTTCAATAAGTGCTGTCTTCGCTTACTAGAAAAATTGCAAAGTTAGTATGCCAAAACACTAGTCTCTTAGCTCTTTACACCTCTAACCACTTAGTAAAATTATGAGTTCTGAATAAAAATTATAAGACATAGATAAGATTAAATACGTAATTACACGTACGATGCTCAAAAGTGGAATTCTTTATCTTTCTACTTTTTACTCCTGGAAGCTGCTTCATGATTAATTTAATCAAATAGCAGTTACAAATGCTGATTTTATATTCTCAATCAGGCTTTGTATGGAATATAACAAAGTGATTAACAGTTAAAGGAATTATCTATGAATAACTCAATCCCCGAACTTGATAAAATACGTCGTCAATTGATGACTTTGGAAAAGCCAAAAAAGCAGAAAATTTTGGTGGTTGATGATGAGCCAGATAATCTGGATCTTTTGTATCGTACCTTCCGCCGAGATTTTCAAGTATTGAAAGCCGATAGTGGCATGAACGCTTTGCAAGTGTTAGCAGCCGAAGGGGAAGTTGCAGTAATTATCTCCGACCAGCGAATGCCAGAAATGAAGGGAACTGAATTTTTGAGCAAAACAGTACCTCAGTTTCCCAACACTGTCAGGATTATTCTCACAGGTTTCACTGATATTGAAGACTTAGTAGAAGCAATAAATGCTGGTCAGGTATACAAATATATTACAAAACCTTGGGATCCAGCAGAACTAAAAGCTGTGGTGCAAAGAGCCGCAGAAACCTATGATTTACTCAAGCAACGCACAGAAGAATTGCGTCGTGCTAATGCTCAAATGGCGCTGTTGACTGTTTTAGTGCAGGTTGCTCAACAAGCATCTAGTTTAGAAGCTATATTAAATCCCATTGCTACAGCTTTTGGTGAAAGTTTTAGCGCCGATGGCTGTATTTTGCAATTAGTCGAAAATGATAATCTGGTTACTACCCAAGGCAGTTACAGCAGTGGAGGTTCTGTAGAAAACTGGTTAGCAGTTGACCCATTGACTAGTGAAGCGATCGCCACTGGTCAAATGCAAGTCTCAGTTAATGTCCCCAAGGACGAAAAACTTGCTGGTGTAGCACACTATACAGACTCTGGTGTAGAAGCGCATTTAATTATCCCAATTACTTATGCAGGTAAAGTTTTAGCGGTGTTGTCTCTCCAGTGGAAAAAACCCTGCACATTACGAGAAGATGAACTCAAACTGATTCATTTATCAGCACAGCTAGTGGCAACTGTACTCAGTTGTACTCGTTACCATCAACCCGCTAGCGCTTGATTGTCAATAGTCAGGATAAGGGAAAGGGGAGGTGGGGAGATGGGGTGATGGGGTGATGGGGTGATGGGGAGTAGAGGAAACTAACCACTAACTACTAACTACTAACCAACAACCATCAACAAACAACCACTAACCCTTGACTATTGACCCTTGACCCTTGACCATTGACTATTGACCCTTGACCCTTGACCAATGTCTGACGAAATTCGCAATATCTTTGACCGTATCGCTCCCATTTATGACCAACTCAACGATTGGTTAAGCTTAGGACAGCATCGGATATGGAAAGAAATGACAGTAAAATGGAGTGAAGCCAAAGCCGGAGATACTTGTTTGGATTTGTGTTGTGGTAGTGGTGATTTAGCCTTCCGGTTAGCACGGCGTGTGGGTAAAAGTGGACAGGTGTACGGAGTAGATTTTTCGCCTGCACAGTTAGAAATCGCCAAAGAACGCTCTCAAAGTCAGTATCAAACTCCCCCCATCACCTGGGTAGAAGCAGACGTACTCAATTTACCCTTTGAAGACAACAAATTTGACGCCGCTACGATGGGCTATGGTTTACGAAATGTCACAGATATTCAGCGCAGCCTGAAAGAATTACACCGTGTCCTCAAAAAAGGCGCTAAAGCTGCAATTCTCGATTTCCATCGTCCCAAAAATTCGACTGTCCGCAGCTTTCAGCAATGGTATCTGGATCATCTGGTGGTGCCAATTGCTGAGCAGATGGGTTTAAAGGAAGAATATGCTTATATTAGTCCCAGCTTAGACCGCTTTCCCTCTGGAGAAAAACAAGTAGAAACAGCTCTTGCAGTTGGCTTTGCAACTGCCACACACTACCCCATCGCAAACGATATGATGGGAGTGCTGGTAGTCACCAAAATTTAGATATTAGATTGGAGAATGGGTAATGGGTAATGGGTAATGGGTAAGACTATTACTAATTACCAAATACCAATTACCAAATACCAATTACCAAATACGAAATCCTGTGGATTGGTCTCACCTTTGGCTGTACGTCTCTCCCCCCATCTTGGGTGGGGTAATTGGCTATTTCACTAATGATATAGCCATTAAAATGTTATTTCGTCCTTACCGAGCTATTTACATCAGTGGACGGAGAATTCCCTTTACACCTGGACTGATTCCCCGTAACCAAGAACGCCTTGCCAAAAATATCTCTGATACAATTATGGGGTCGCTGTTGACACCAGAAGAACTACAGAATCTAGCGCGGCGACTCCTACAAACAGAACGTGTGCAATCAGCGATTTTCTGGTTGCTGCAAATGGCAATTGATCAGGTAAAAGCAGATCGTGAGCAAAAAACTGCCAAAATTGTGGCAAATATTTTGCGGGATTTGTTAGGTGAATCGCTACCTCGTTTGTTGAAGGTTTTGGCACGACGGGAAGATTTTTTAGAAGCCCAGATCAATCAAATTTTTGACCAAGTTTTACTGGAATTTCAATTGAGCGAAGAACAAGCCTCTCGCCTAGCTGATTGGTTATTAGAAGTTGCCTTGCCACCCGATGTTATCCGACAAGCGATCATTAATTTTTTGACCGATCGCACAATTCAAACTATCGATGAAAGCTTTCGAGAAAAAACTAGTGGTACTTATTGGGTGGTGGCAAATTTATTTGGTTTACGTAATAGCTTAACCCGCTTGCGAACCTACTGTTTAGATGAAAAAGAAGCAACCAACCAACGTTTGCAGGAGTTGATTCAAGAATTACAAGTGCGCGATCGCATCAAAAAATTACTGCAAGAAATAGTGTTACAAAACTTGCCCGTAAGTACAGTTCGACAACTAAGAAAAACTACCCGCGAAAGCGTGCGTCAATACCTGCAAACACGTGGCAGTGAATTTTTACAAGGATTCAGTGACTCGATTAATTGGGAAAATATTGCTGTATTATTAGTTAATCGTCTCAGCAATTCTGCTGTTGTTAATAGTTCTTTAGAAGTCGTAAGTCTAGAATTGGCATTAGTATTAGAGCGATATTTGGAAAGAGATTTAGAAGCTATAGTTGCTCAAGTAATTCCGATTTTATCAATTGATCAGGTAATTATTGACCGTGTTAAATCAACTTCACCGGCTGATTTAGAAGCTGCTATTGAGGGAATTGTCAAAAATGAATTACAGGCAATTGTTACCTTAGGTGGAATTTTAGGTTTTATTGTGGGTTTATTTCAAACAGTATTTATATATTTGAGCCAATCATAGAGTTGGCAGTCTTACCAATTACCAAAGTTGGCGGGCTATTAGAACTCCTATCCCAGCTATACTTCGGAAACTTCCCACCAACTTTTTGCTAACTAAAGCACCTTTTTGAGAGCCTCTAACCAACGGTTAGCTATTTTCCATTCACCAGTATCATTAGGATGACACCCATCGAAAGTATCAGAGAGATTGAAACCAGTGTACTGATCCACAACCATTACAGGTGATTGATATGTATTGGTTTGGTTGGCAAGATTTGGAATCTGTGCATTAAATAATACTTTACGCTCCAAACTCCCGCAGGATGGAATAATTTCAGCCAGCAGTATCTTTACATATGGATTATAGTATCGAAGCTTTTGAATAATTCCACGTATATCCTCGATTGTACTCTCTGGGGTTTCTCCGCTGCCAAGATCATTTGTGCCTAGATGAATCAGCACTACATCTGGTCGAGTTGTGCTTGCCCATTCATCAATCTGGGCAAGTATCTGATCAGCCCGCCAACCACAGTGCCCCTCATTGTCTAAATCAAAATCCGGCAAAGAAGGAGGTCTACCACAATTAACTTGGAGTGAGCCAACAAAATCAACACTATAACCTGCATTGAGTAAGTAAAACCAAAGTAAGCGACGATAGCTGTTTTGACTTCCCTCTCCTCCAGTAATCGAGTCCCCAAGAGGCATGATTCGCGTACGACTATAATTTTGTGCAATTAAAAGTGGTTTTTTATTTTTGTTGATACCTAACGCTATCTGATTAAAAGTACTCTTACCTATTACTTCTAACGCCACAAACGTAACTACAATGCTTAAAGTTATCAACCACCAACGGCGCATATTGCTACCTCTTAAGTCAAGATATGCATTTAACTTGTCCTGTAGCGGTTGCTAGGAGAATGTGGAGGCAAAAATGGAGTATAAAAGTCTCCTAATTGCTGTACAGATGTGTAAATAAATATCTGTACAAAACAGAATTCTCTAAATATAATGCAACCTGATTATTCATTAATTTAACAAGATTATATAAAAGATTAGACATTACTATGAATATTAATTGGTTAGGCGATAATTAATGTTTTTATGCCAGTTACTGTACAGTTTTTGACTTCATATTTTCATATTTCATCTGTTAGTTAAAGAAGATTTAAAATTATTTTAATTTAGAAATAATTGAAGAAATCCTCAAAGAGTTTCCATCAAACTTTAATAAACCGCCGCCTCAAAACGCGCCGCTAAATCGATAATGTCTTGTTTGCGGACTATTTGTTCAATCCATTCTTGAATATACGCCATTTGCGGTTCATTCCCTTCTAAAAGAGATGCTGCTACACTGATGTAGATACCACAGGCTATTTGCGATCGCAGATGAGCGTGGGTAATGCATGAGACTTGATGCGATCGCTCTATTAATTCTGGAAAGGTTAAACTTTTGTGGTAATAAGCTATTGGCAAGATTCGCATCAAAGAATCATTACCATTACTGTTTTCGCTTTTTCCTCCTGCTTGTAAGGGTGGAGTACCTTGTTGTTTCCAATTTAATATTGCCGAAAAAGTCGTATTTCCAATATCAAACACCTCGCCGTGGGGAGTCCAATAACCTTCGTTGTACCAGCGCCAAAAAGAATTAGCGATCGCATCCAACGAGAACCCACTACAAAGACATTCTGCCAAGCAAAATGTCAGCGAACTATCATCAGACCAAGTTCCCGGTGGTACATCCCACGTACCGTAACCCAGCATCGACTTTACTGGTGATTTAATTCTTTCAGCACGGCTAGTGAATTCTACTGGTACACCTAGCGCGTCACCCACACATAAACCCATGAAACCGGACAAGGTTTTGGTTGTAATAGATATGAATAATCTCGATGATAATTATCACTACTTAACTTGATTAGGACTTACGCAAAAATCACGAAAAAGCTTAATTTATCGAACCGCCATAGACGCCAAGAACGCCAAGAGTTCATAGAGTGTGCGTAAGTCCTATTGATATAGTAGTCCACCACATTAATTATGATCAGCTGCAAGAACCCCGACTTTTTTAAAAAGTCGGGGTTCTGACCCCTGGTAAACCCCCAGAAATTATGTGATCGAGTACTAGCTTCGCAAAAGTTAAATAGGTGTCCTAGACATAACAATTATATTTAGATATATGATTTTTTGATAATCATATAGTTTGATATCTAAAAGACGCATACTTGTTAAAAATGTTCCTTGTTCAACTATTTTTTAATTTTGTGCCATTATAAAAACTGTCTACTTGATCTCTTAAAAATGTGATGAAATGAATTATTTACGTAACTATTATATTGCTAAAATTTGCTTTGTATTCTAATCTTGTGACTACTCTATTTCCCACATATTACTTCTACGGCGGCTTCCCAGAGGGTAATTTATTTCAGAGATAAAGTTTATGCTTTTTGATTTTTATGTAAACTGTCAATCATGCAATTTTTTATAAAATGTTTGGAACATAATTGTACTATTTTCGACATTACATATAAAAGCAACTTCTACAAAGCTTGGTCAAATATATGCAAAGATTTTTCAAGTCTTTTTTGGCATTTTCTGCTTTATCTTCTTTGGTAATTGCTCCTGTTTTTCTATCAATTGGTGCTGCTTCTGCTCAACCTGTTCCTATTAAAAAAGGTACAGATGCTAGCTACGTTGGTGCTGGTTTTGCTGCTGGTGTTACCAGTGGTGGACAAAACAATGATGATGCCACATTCGGTGGTAATGTTGCTGGTCGTTTGAAGCTTGGTAGTACTCCTTTCTCTGCACGCGGTCAGATCAACTTTAGTAGTGAGACGAGCGCTATCACCCCCTATGTTTCCGCTGACGTGGGTATCGCTAAAAACACTAATGCTTTTGTAGGTGTTGGTTATCAATTTGTGGAGTCAAACGGCAAACCAACACCTAGTGGTAACAAAGATGCTGTGGCAGTGGTTGCTGGTGTAGAATCTGAAGTTGCTAAAAACTTTCTCGTTTATGGTAATACCACTTTAGGAATTAATGCTTATGAAAATAGCTCTGCTTCTGCTGTAAGTATTAATGGTGGTATCGGCTATCGGTTTAAGTAGCTTGGTTGTTTGGTTAGCCAAAAAAAAATTGGAGAACGTAACAAATAACTGATAATTTATAAGTAACATTGCTGGGTTTGCTAAGTATTGTATTACTGAAAAACCCAGCTTTTTGTCGTGTTAAAATTAGACTATTCTTCTTATTGCCGACCGGATTACCGGGAAACAATTAGCCGAATGGGTGCTTCTAAAATTCACGCTTCGGCGCTTCCGATGCTTTCTTGAGAACACAATATAATTAGCAATGGTTAAATCCGCTCCTCTTCCCATCGCCAGCCGTAAGCCTTCTAAAGTAGAAGCAATCAAAGAACGCAGTAATTTTTTGCGTGAACCAGTCGCTACAGAAATTCTCCAGGATACAACGCATTTTAGCGAAGATGCGGTACAAATCCTCAAGTTTCACGGATCTTATCAACAGGATAACCGGGATAATCGGATAAAAGGGCAGGAAAAAGATTATCAGTTTATGCTGCGGACAAAAAATCCTGGTGGTTTTGTACCGCCGCAGTTATATCTGGCTCTAGATAAACTAGCTGATGAATATGGCAATCATACTTTGCGTGCTACCACCAGGCAAGGATTTCAGTTACACGGAATTTTAAAGAAAAATCTCAAAGCAGCGATCGCTGCTATTGTGACCAACATGGGTTCGACGCTGGGAGCTTGTGGTGACTTAAACCGCAATGTCATGGCTCCTCCAGCACCTTTTAAAAATAAAGCAGAATACCAGTATGCCTGGGAATATGCTGAGAATGTCGCTGAGTTACTCACACCACAAACAGGCGCTTACTACGAAATTTGGTTAGATGGCGAAAAAGCCATCAGTGGAGAAGAAAACCCAGAAGTCAAAGCAGCAAGAGAACGCAATGGCACTGGTACTATCTTCCACGACAAAGAAGAACCGATCTACGGCACATACTACATGCCGCGCAAATTCAAGGTTTGTGTCACGGTTCCTGGTGATAACTCAATTGATTTGTACAGCCAAGACCTCACCTTAGTGGTAATTACTGACAATGAGGGAGAATTAGCAGGATTTAATGTCTTTGCTGGTGGTGGTTTAGGACGTACACACAACAAAGAAGAAACTTTCGCCAGAGTTGCAGATGAAATTTGCTACGTGGCCAAAGAAGATGTTTATGATATGGTGAAAGCCATCGTTGCCACTCAAAGAGATTATGGCGATCGCACAGACCGTCGTCACGCCAGATTAAAATATCTAATCCACGATTGGGGCGTTGATAAGTTCCGGGCCATGGTGGAAGAATATTTTGGCAAACCCCTGGAACCTTTCAAACCTCTGCCACAATGGAAATATGAAGATTTCCTCGGTTGGCATGAACAAGGTGATGGCAAGCTGTTTTTAGGTATTTCTATCGACAACGGCCGGATCAAAGATGAAGGCGACTTCCAACTGAAAACCGCTTTACGGGAAATTGTCGAACAGTACAACTTGCCTATCCGCTTGACTCCTCACCAAAATGTGATTCTCTACGATATCGCACCCGAGAATAAACAAGCTATTGAAGAGACTCTCAATGGTTACGGTGTTGTCACCAATATTGATAGCATCGACCAGATTTTCCGTTACTCAATGGCTTGTCCAGCATTACCTACCTGCGGTTTAGCAATTACGGAATCAGAACGAGCTATTCCCGGAATTCTAGAACGGATTCGCGCTTTGTTGAATAAAGTGGGTTTACCAAATGAGCATTTTGTGGTAAGGATGACAGGATGCCCCAACGGTTGCGCTCGTCCGTATATGGCAGAATTAGGGTTTGTGGGTAGCGCTCCCGAAAGTTATCAGATATGGTTGGGTGGTTCGCCAGACCAAACTAGGTTGGCCAAGGCTTATATTGATAAGTTACATCATAATGATCTAGAAACTTTCCTAGAGCCAATTTTTGTGTACTTTAAAAAGTCACGTAAAAAAGGTGAAAGCTTTGGGGATTTTTGCGATCGCGTTGGGTTTGATGCAATTCGTAAGTTTAGCGAATCCTACAAATCGAAGATTGCTAAAGCTTTAAATGTTGGGCGTCATCGGATTACTGTCCGGGATGATATTTATGCTGTGCTGAAGAAAACTGCCCAAAGTCAAGGTAAGTCAATGACGGATGTGGTGGATGAAGCGTTAAAGCTTTACTTGAAGACAGAGTGATACAGATCCCCGACTTTTCTAAAAAGTCGGGGATCTTGTTAACTTACACTAGTCCTGAGTAACTATTTTTCAAAACCTGTTCTATTGAACCGAGTTTTTTGAAATCACTAATCATCATGCAAGCTTTTGTTTCTCGCTTGTTGAGCATGTCTTTTAGGGGTGCGAGTAAATTCACGTCTGGATCTTCCCCCAGTGCAACTTCCGCAGCTTGCAAAACTTGTGAAGCGATCGCGAAAATCTCTTGATTGTTAAATCCTTCTTTTGCAGAGATTTGATGTCTTTCAGCGTCTGGAATTATTGCTCTTCCTGGTAATGATGTATCTAAAACTAGACCTTTTAATAATGCCAGTAACGCAGCATAAATAGAAAAGTCATCACAACTATCAAATGATTTGAATTCTATTCTGCCGACTTCTGCGGGAATGCGTGCTATTTTTGTCAGCGAAGGAGTAGACTTAATTAACTGTTCAGGTTTTTCTACAAACACAATTGCTGCTGATCTTTTACCTGTTCTAATAAATGTCCTTACCGATAAACCTTCCCACAAATTACCTTGATAAAAAGGAGAACTAAAGCTAAAAGGAACAATATAAGGACTGTAATAAGTTAGCTTCTTAGCAATATCAATTAAACTTTCATAAGATAAACCAGGGAATGATAAATTTAAATCTGGGCCATAGCTTACCATAAAAATATGAGCAGTTTGTTCATCAGGGTTAGCCTGTAACATGCTGAGTTCATAATTATTGAGTGGAGGATCAGGCTGAAAAACTGTTTTATAGGGATTAAAACTAACTAAAATTGGCGATAAATCAAATTGTGCAGCCACTTGACGTAGCAAGCAAAAACTTTCTGACAATTCACTAATAGCAGTTTTAATATCAGGATTTATTGTTGTTCTGATTTCAATTCCTTTGGGAATACAATCTATAAGTTTTTGCGTGTCTTCTGCAAATCTCTCAAATCCTTCGATGTACCACCTTTTTTTTCTAATACCAGCATCTCCAATACATAATTGCTTTGAGTCGTTAGGGTATGTGGGTAGTCGTTCAATAATTTGATTAAAATCAGTAAATTTTGTACAAGAAAAATCAGCAAACTTTCCTTCTGCATTTAGGAAAGCAACTTCATGCTCAATTCCAAAATAAAACATTATTTATACCTTATTTTAAATTTTGATATTCTGGGGACTCAACCTAATTGAACTAAAGCCAAACGATACATATTTACTAAGGGCGGTATATAAGAAAACAAAAAGCGATTGATGAGAGAAAAACGCTTTAAATACTTCTTTGGTAAATCACTAAATCTACAAACCTCCAATATTTGATAGCGAGAATCCCAATTTTTGATTTTCTGGATATCAGAAATTCCCCAATCAAACTTGGCTGATGTGTATTTCAGGGAATCGTGGCGCTTTTGGTTTTTGACCATCAAAGGTGACATAGAATCAAAAGCAAACCATGAACCCGGAAACTCTTGCAAGAGGTTAGCAAAAAGCTGCTGTACTTGCTTTTCATTCAGATACATCAGCACACCTTCTGCTACAAACATACAACGTTGTACACCAATGGCTTTAACGCATTCAAACCAGTCTGTATCTAAACAAGAAGCGGTGATAAAATGACGACGTTCTGTTTCTGGAAAAAACTGCTGCCGCAATTGCATTGCATCTGGTAAATCTAAATCAAACCAGCGTACTTGTCCGTTATCTACCCGTTCAAAGCGCGTGTTTAATCCTGCACCAATCTCAACTACTGTACCTTGAGGGTATTTTTCTAGGTAAGTGCGTACCCACTTGTCTAGAATCATACCTCGCAAACAAGTACCTGTTTGCGAGTTTTTTGCAGTAGCAAATTTAGCAAAATCATAATCAATTGCTTCTAGAATCTTGACTGATTTAGGATCTACAATAATCGGCTCAGGTTGCTTGATTTCTGTAGCCCTTGCCCACAGGGTAATTAATAATGTTTCTTGGATAACACCAAGATTAACTTTAGTTTTGGTCATCAGTATCTATTAACTAACCCTTTTTAGAGAACTTAATTAAAAAAATTCTCAATAATCTTAACACACCAGAAAATGATAAAGAAGGGAAAGAGCGTTAGACATAGGAAAAATTAAAGGTGTAAATAAAATTACTATATAAAACAGATGAAAAGCTTATGATGTCAAGTCTCTCCTTCAGGCTTCTGCCTACAGTCTCCTGCTTTCTTGTACTAGGATGGATTTGGGAAAAGCTAGAGGCGTGAGTT
This sequence comes from Fischerella muscicola PCC 7414, assembly GCF_000317205.1. GTDB lineage: Bacteria > Cyanobacteriota > Cyanobacteriia > Cyanobacteriales > Nostocaceae > Fischerella > Fischerella muscicola. Next base: position 15,876 of record NZ_AJLK01000072.1, read on the forward strand.
TATGACAAGTGCCGTTCAATCTCCCTACAGTAGTGAACAAATAGCAGCATGGCTGCGTGGATTACTGACTATTGCTTGGGCAGATGGTGACTTTGACGACCAAGAACAAAAATTAATTGCCAGCATCACCAAGGATGAACTGGCTCCAGAGACAAAAGTAGAGTCTTTAGATGTTATTGAACCAGAGGAATTAGCTACTGTTTTAGGCAGTGGTACGCCAGCAGCAGAAAATTTCTTGCGTACAGCTGTGATGGTGGCGATCGCTGATGGTACATATTCTAAAAGCGAAGACTATCTTCTACACGAGTTGTGCAAGGCTTTGGGAGAGCCAGAGAACTTACTCGAGGCCCTGCGTCATACTTTAGAATTTCACCCAACAGAACCGGTAGAACAGCATCTAGAGACTCCTTTAGTCCTCGCACCTACAAAGCGGCAACTTGACGCATTACACCCAGTGCGCGAATGGTTAGATGGACTAGACATCGAAGATCCCAGAGTTGCCCGCTTTTTATGCAAAATGATTCCTTCCCAGTGTCCATTTGAGCGTGATGTGAAGTTATTTGGACACAAAGTCGTACATATCCCGCCGTTATGTAAACTTAATCCGCTTTATGATCAGCTAGTCGGTTTACGTTTCCGTGCCCTCTCCTATTTAGCAGATGAATGTGGTGAGGATGTTTCGGAATATATTTAGTTAATGGTTAGTAGTTAGTAGTTAGTAGTTAATTGTTAGTGGTTAATTGTTAGTGGTTAATTGTTAGTGGTTAATTGTTAGTGGTTAATTGTTAGTGGTTAATTGTTAGTGGTTGATGGCTAATAACAATGACCCCTTACCAATTACCCATTACCAATGACCCCTTACCAATTACCCATTACCAATGACCCCTTACCAATTACCCATTACCTACTAACTACTAACCACTATCTACTAACTACTAACAAATTACCAATTATGCAATTCATCGATCAAGCAGAAATTGAAGTAGCAGCAGGCAAAGGAGGCGATGGGATTGTTGCTTTCCGACGAGAAAAGTATGTACCAGCAGGTGGCCCATCTGGCGGTAATGGTGGCAAGGGCGGTTCGGTGCTTTTACGTGCTGTAGAAAGTCTGCAAACCTTACTTGACTTTAGATACAACCATCGTTTTCAAGCTGAAAATGGTTCTCGTGGTGGCCCAAATAATCGCACTGGGGCAAATGGCAAAGATTTAATTATTGAAGTTCCCTGCGGTACGGTGGTTTATGATGCCGAAACAGAGGAAATACTGGGGGATTTGGTAGAACCTGGGCAAGAGTTGCTAGTTGCCAAAGGTGGTAAAGGTGGACTGGGTAATCAGCATTTTTTGAGTAACCGTAATCGCGCCCCGGAGTATGCCTTACCAGGGTTGCCAGGAGAAGTAAAGCAGCTGCGTTTGGAGTTAAAACTTCTGGCAGAAGTGGGGATTATTGGTTTACCAAATGCTGGAAAATCCACTTTAATATCTGCTTTATCAGCAGCACGTCCCAAAATTGCTGACTATCCCTTCACTACTCTTGTACCTAATTTGGGTGTGGTACGCAAACCCAATGGTGATGGTACAGTTTTTGCTGATATTCCAGGATTAATTGCCGGTGCTTCCCAAGGGGCAGGTTTGGGACATGATTTCTTGCGCCATATTGAACGTACGCGAGTGCTGTTGCACTTAATTGATGCTACTAGTGAAGATGCGATCGCAGACTATAAAATCATTCAACAAGAATTGCAGGACTACGGCAGGGGTTTATCAGATCGTCCACAAATTTTAGCTCTCAACAAAATCGACGCCGTAGATAAGGAAAGTGTAGATTTAGAAGCATTGGCAACACAACTGAATCATCTTTCCCACGCCCCAGTATTCTTAATTTCTGCTGTTACTGGTACTGGTTTAGAGCCAATGCTACAAGAAATTTGGTCAGTGCTAGAAACAATTTAATTAAGTAAAAAAATCTGAGGTATAAAATATGACTACCACTGAGAATACTGGTAGTACTCGACCACATAAGTTATAAAAATCAATGTGGTGAACAACTAGTAGTTTGGCAAGGCAAATTTTTGGGGGAGAGTAATAAACCGCCAAGTACGCCAAGAAAAGGAGAAAAAGAGAATTTGAAAATCGCTAAAAGTTAATTTATGTAAAAATTTTTAACTTTATAACTATTTGTATCTAAGAAAATTTGTCTAATTGTAACAATTGATTCTGTAGACGTAAGCGTTCTGATAGGGTAAGACTTTAAGATAGTAACTGGGTGATATTAGCTTAGTATCAAGCTATTTTCACTATCAAGAACAAAAGTATCTGATATGACTTCGTGAGTGTGGTTGCTACGACGTCTACAAAATCATGGCTATCAACTGAGTTTGATATTCCAACCAAGGGTGCTGATTTCAAAAAAATTCTGACAACTTAACTTAGTAAATCTACATAGTCTCCGAGTATGTATACTCACAGCAAATTTTTGAATCTCAGCGTTGAAGAATATTTGCAATTTGAACTAGAAAGCCGCATTCGTCACGAATATCTTGCGGGGCAAGTCTATCCAATGCGAGAAGATAGTAATAAAAGTAAAGTCATTACTAGCAATATATTGACCCGATTACGTACACATTTGTTTTGTACAGACTATCGAGTTTATTCATCAGAAATGAAGATTAAAATTCCTAAATTAAACATCTTTTATTATCCAAATATCTCTGTTACCTGCAACCCTCAAGATCGAGAAAAATTTTACAAAAGTCAACCTTGTTTGATAGTGGAAGTATTTTCATTGGCAACGGAACGTATTCATCGTAATGAAAAGTTGATGAATTATCGGCAATTACAAAACTTACAAGAATACGTTTTAGTTTCAGAATCTGAAATCAAAGTTGAAGTATACCGCAAAAACAATCAGAATAATTGGTTTGTGGAAGAACTAGGAAAAGAAGATAATCTGCAATTATCTTCGGTAGACTTAGAAATAGCGATCGCAGATATTTATGAAGATGTAAGGATGTAAGTTTCATGTTATTCTCTGCCTGAATAGCGTGAGATTTTCATGATGCACAAACTATTAGTTACTGGAGCTAGTGGATTTTTAGGTTGGCATCTTTGCCAATTGGCAAATCTAAATTGGGAAGTCTATGGAACTTACTTGACTCATTCTGTAGAAATTCCCAATATCAAAATGCAGAAAGTCAATTTAACAAACTTTCAGGAATTAAAACAGATATTTAATGAAATTCAGCCAGCCGCAGTTATTCATACCGCAGCACAATCACAACCTAATTATTGCCAAAATCATCCTGAGGAATCTTATGCAACTAATGTCATAGTCTCCCAAAACATTGCTGATTTGTGTGCAGATGCTTCTATTCCTTGCGTATTTACATCTACCGACCTTGTTTTTGATGGTTTAAATCCTCCTTATCGAGAAACAGATCCTGTATGTCCTATAAATAGATATGGTGAGCAAAAAGTGATGGCAGAAGTGGGAATGTTAGAACGCTATCCGATGACTGCCGTGTGTAGAATGCCATTAATGTTTGGTGCAGCTACACCCACTGCTACCAGCTTTATCCAGCCGTTTATCAAAACTCTGCAAGAGGGCAAAGAACTAAAATTATTTCTAGATGAATTTCGTACACCAGTAAGTGCCACTACCGCAGCCAAAGGACTGTTACTAGCATTAGAAAAAGTACAAGGAATAATTCACTTGGGTGGTCAAGAAAGAATTTCTCGCTATGATTTTGGACGTTTATTAGTAGAAATATTTCAATTACCTACTACTGGATTAAAAGCTTGTCGACAACAAGATGTAAAAATGGCTGCCCCCAGACCTAGTGATGTTTCCTTAGATAGTTCTAAAGCTTTTGCATTAGGGTATCAACCTCTATCTTTGAGAGCAGAATTAGAGAAATTAGTCAGCAAATAGAGAATTTTCTATTTAAATGTTATGGGACTTACGCAAAATCGTTAAGAAATGAACCGCATAGACGCGCTCATAGGCTACTTTCAGAAGCCCATGAGCGCGTCTAATGCGTTCTTTGCGGTTCGTTTTTTATATTTAGTATAAGTCCTATTCTATTTAGTTCTTAGTTTTTATATTCAGACACATTCATTACTTATCTGTTTTTTGAGTGGTGAACTTCTATGATGCCATTAATTACTTGTTGCAAATCTTCATCTGTGAGATTAGAACTAGAAGGTAAGCACAGACCATTTGTAAATAAATCTTCTGCTACTGCACCACCAATAGATTCACATTCAGCAAAAACAGGCTGGAGATGTAAAGGTTTCCAAACTGGACGAGACTCAATTTGCTGTGCAGCAAGTGCTAGGCGCACTTGTTCTCGATCTGCGCCAAAAGCTTGAGGATTGATCGTTAAGCAGGTTAGCCAGCGAGTAGCCTGTCCATAATTAGCTTCCGGCATAAATTCTATTCCTGGTAAATTTCCCAAAGCAGAGGTGTAAATCATAAAGTTGCGTCGTCTTGATGCAATCCGTTGTGGTAAAACGCGCAACTGACCACGACCAATAGCAGATGCAATGCTACTGAGGCGATAGTTGTAGCCAATTTCTGAGTGTTGGTAGTAAGGAAAGCGATCGCGTGCCTGAGTTGACAAGAAACGAGCTTTTGCCACTAATTTTGAGTCATCAGCAACCAACATCCCACCACCAGAAGTAGTAATGATTTTATTCCCATTGAAGGAGTAAATACCAATTCGTCCGCAAGTTCCAACATAACGTCCTTTGTAGGTAGCACCCAATGCTTCGGCGGCATCTTCAATTAAAGGAATGTCATATTGATTGCAAGCTTGGAGTATCGGATCAATATCTGCACTTTGGCCAAACAAATGCACGACTATAACTGCTTTGGGTAACTTGCCAATTCGTGCGCGTTTCTCTAGTGCTTCCTGCAACAAGTCAGGATTCATATTCCAAGAAGTGCGATCGCTATCTATAAATACAGGTTTTGCTCCTTGATAAACAATAGGGTTAGCACTAGCAATGAATGTTAAAGTAGAGCAAAAAACTTCGTCTCCAAGTTCTACACCAACTAATCGTAAAGCCAAATGCAAAGCCGCAGTGCCAGAACTAACAGCAGCAGCATCACCAGCACCAGTTACTTGGCAAAATTCCTGCTCAAAAGCATCTATCTGGGGACCAACAGGGGCAATCCAATTAGTATCAAAGGCTTCTTTGACAAATTCTAGTTCAAGATCACCTAGATGAGGAGTTGAAAGAAGAATTGATTTAGACATTCAATGTGTGATTAAAAAAATAATAATGTCAAAAATCAAAAAGTGGCGATTTTTCAGTTTCAGAAACTTACGTCATACATCATTTTGTTAGACAAAATTAAAGTTAGGGGTGCATTCAAGTGAACTATTAACAGTATAGAAAATGTGTAATTAATTTTGTTTTGATACTTATTAAATGTTCAGGCTGTAAAGATTTTATTAACAGCCAAGTTTAATCATTAGTTGCAAAAAAGAGAATATTTAAGTCTTTATCTGTTTATCTGCAAACATAAATAATTTATCAACACTTTTCCAGACTATCATAAAAATCTTTTTCTGCTTATTTGAGTAAATAAAATTTTCGAGTATCGTGTTTCTCGCTAAATAGCTTGTATTAGATGAAATTTTATAAAAACAAATCTAACTAAATACTATTGCTTTCTTTTATTTCACAAAGTACTTATATGCGAGGAGTTCTAATCATTTATATTCATAAACATAAATTTTATACTAGTACATATACGTGAAATATTTTTGATGATAATTTTAAAATATTGAGCTAATACATGCATAATTATCTCTCTAATTAAGAAAATCATATTCATGTCAAAGGATTTATTTATACATATTTATTTTAGAAGTTTTATAGTAATAATCATGATTTTCTAAAAAAAGTAAGTATTAAACAAGATAAAAATAAGTATCTTTACAAACTTAGATTGTACATAATACTTAGAAACTCAAACTAATCTATATTATTTATTTATGTAAATCAAAATTTCAATAACAGAAGAAAAATAAGCTCAAACAAGCCAAGAGTTTATTATTTATGACTTTATCTCCTTCAATTTAAGCAACCAACAATATAACTTTGTTTAATTGGCAGCAAATCTCATTATGTTGATGACTTTTTTGAGCGTTTAACTTTCTTTTGACAACTACATTAAGAAGGATTTTGATTCAGGATATTATATAAAATTTATTTGATAATCTTATATTTTTTTCATGTTTAAATTAACAGTTTATTATATTGATAAATTGACTTTATATGAATTGAAACTGATAAGCACATTATACTCTTAATTACAACTTATATGCTATTTTTATGCAACTCTATACAACAGTTGATAAAGATAACTGGTAAAAGAAAGTAAAAGGGATATTATTTTTTTTCATGGAATTGTACTAATTCAAAAAGATTTAAATTCTCTGGCATACTTCTCTTTATCAAGTAAAATCAGAATTTTCTCTTCCGAATGTCTTATGTAATTGATTTAAAAGTTTTTATATTGTTCAATTATTTTTCTTTGAAGTGATACGAATATTATGCAATCAAGATACTGAGGTGCATCTCATATACAAAATTTGTCTTTCCAGTGTTATTTATATAAATCAATTTATTTTTTAGAAAGACTTTATATTTATTGAACAACGAATTAATATAGGAATCTTATTTGATGTTTTAAAAAACTCAGTATGCGTTTATTCCTTCTTCCTTGTTTTCTGTTCACTGTTTGGATTTCCCTGTCTCTATGACTGTTCAGGAATCAAATCGGATTGCCATAGCATGATAGAGAAAATCAAAACAGAATATATGATGTGTAATATGCTTAATTATAATGGGTATGGTATCATTGCTAATTTAATCTATAGCAATCAAAATTCGGTAGAAGTACTGATTTATCTACCTGAGTGATTCTATTAAAATTTATCTACGAATAAAAGTTTAGTTTAAGCGTAAGTGGCAAAAATAACAACATTTTTAGAACATATAAATATTATTGAGAATAGTATGTCATGAATTAATCAAATTCATTTTTGCTGAACTCAGAGATTAAAGGAGAACCCAAGGTGAACAAGATCCAATTATCTTTGGTTATTAGTTACCTACTGATGACCTGCTATTTTGTCATCAACTGGTTAAAATTTTATTTGCGTCATCCTGTTGATTCTCCTGAGGATAAATTTTTATCTTTAGTGTTGTTGGCGATCGCAATTATCTGCTGGCCCCTAGTCATTCCCATACACTGTTTACAAACTGTCAAGACAAGACAATTCGAGTTCAGTACTGTGGTTCCTGCACTAATTGCGATCTCTGCGTTTGGATTAGTATTTTATATGACCTAGTATTAAGTTAGCTTTGCTCATAATTGGTTTTGCAACTTTCCCATCAATTTGGCGGAAGTTCCAAGGGAAGTTTACCCAACAATCCCTTGCGAAAATCAGTTAAGATTTGCCGTGCAGTTCGTTCAACATCTCCTTTATGACGTAACTCTGATAAGTTGTGCAAGTATGATTCCCCTGTGGAAGATGTAGGATCGAGGTCGTAACGCGATCGCAAAGGATTTTCTGGTAACACATCAGGCGCGATCACACAAAGTTCATTCACTAAATCTACGAATGCTGCTGCTATCAATTGATTATCGTAAGCTGCTTCACCAATATCGTCACAAACAGCCAATTTCAATCCCGCTTCTTGATCTTCTAACTTAGCAGGAATTACACCAGGAGCATCTAGTAATTCCAACTCTTCGGAAATTCGCACCCAACGCAATTGGCGAGTCACCCCAGGACGCGCTGCACTCTCGACTACTCGTCGTCCCACCAAGCGATTAATTAAAGCTGACTTGCCAACATTAGGAAAACCAATCACCACAGCGCGGACTGGACGGGGTAACATACCGCGATCGCGTCTTCTTTTATTGAGTTCCACACCAGCTGCTTGTGCTGCTTTTGATACTGCGGTGACTCCTTGACCATGTTGGGCATTGGTAAAAAAAACTTGTTCACCTTGGCGTTTAAACCAGTCTATCCACAACTGACGTACTTGGTCAGAAATCATATCTAAGCGGTTCAACACCAACAACCGTTTTTTATTCCCTATCCATTGTGGTATCTGGGGATGGAAGGTTGACAAAGGAATGCGGGCATCTCGTACCTCTAGCACCACATCTACAAGCTTGAGTTGTTCTTTGAGGTTTTTTTCAGCTTTGGCAATGTGACCGGGATACCACTGAATTAAATTTAATTTGTAGTTCTGATTTATACCCATTTTTTTAATCTTTTGATATGAGAAGGCAAAAGGGCAACCCCATAAATAATGGGCTTTTGCTCTGAGGATGCCAAGTAGACTTGTCGCACTTTTTGCTTGATACAAATCTTATTATCTTTTCTACGAATAAATTCGTGTACATCAGGGTGAATAAAAATATTGCTCTTCTTACACCCCTACATCCTTACTCCCCTACACCCCTGTTTTAAGTTCAGACTGATGTAAAATCAAACGATTGCCATCAGGGTCATAAGCATAAATTTCTCTACCGTGGGATGCAATGATGATTTCCCCTGGTGGGGGATAGCCTAAAGCTGTTAAGTGAGCGATCGCATCCTCTAAACTTATCACCTCTAAGCACAAACTAATTTTGCTTTTAGTTGAATACTCAAATTCTAAATAATGGGTTTGTTTTGGTTTAAATATTCCTAATTTTAAACTAGGTAGTTGGAACTCAGCATAGACATTAGAGATGATATGTTCGGGTTTTTGATTAAAAAGATTAGTATAAAAACTAACTAATCTTTCAAACTCAAAAGATGCGAAAGTCACAAGTGCGTCAGTACATTGAAATAGCATAAAGCACCAACTACAAACTGGTTGCATTGTAAAATTCTTTTCGCATCTTGGCAGTACCCCTGAGGGTACTCATGGGTAAGGGAAGTTGGGGAGTGTGAGAAGTGTGAGGAATAACCAACCACTAAGCAATGTACAGATGTGCCATGGCACGTCTGGTACAACCACTAATATTGTACAGACGCGAGGAACATCGCGTCTGTACTAACCAATGACAAATGACAATTGACTTAACTTTAAATTGTGTCGATCTACTTAGACTTGCTGCGATCGCTTCATAATGTAATTAAGAAATATTAAGCAGCAAGATTTCAGTCTAGTATGAGCAAAATCGCCCTGAATTTAGTTGCAATTTTTGTCTTTCTCATGACCCTTTCGACTCTACTGGGGTCAATGTTCAATTTATCGCCCACTTTACCAGCACTTGCGACCTTCACGATTTTGGGGATAGCCACCTTCGATTCTTTCGGCTTGCAAGGTAAGGGGGGAACTATATTTTTAGATTGGATAGCAGGGTTTTCGCCAAAACACAGAGAACGTATCATTCATCATGAAGCTGGACATTTTTTGGTTGCGTATCTGTTGGGTATTCCCGTCATCGGCTATACCCTCAGTGCTTGGGAAGCTTGGAAGCAAAAACAACCAGGACAAGGTGGTGTCAGTTTTGATGATGCTGAGTTAGCATCTCAACTAGAACAGGGTACGCTAAGCGCCCAAATGCTAGACCGTTACTGCACTGTATGGATGGCGGGTATTACTGCTGAAACTTTAGTATACGAAAATGCTGAAGGTGGGGCTGATGATAAAAGCAAATTGGCAGGCGTTTTGAGGAGTTTGGGTTTTTCTGTGTCTGCTTGCGAACAAAAACAACGTTTTTGTGTGTTGCAAGCCAAAACCCTCCTGCAAGAAAATTGGTCGGCTTATCAAGCTTTGGTAGATGCGATGCGACAGAAGGCTACAGTAGCAGAATGCCTAAAAATAATTGACGAGAAATTATAAAATTTTTTAAGAAGAAACTACCCGCAGATGGGAGTTATGGTGAGCAAAGTACTTCTCACAGCTAATTACACAGTTACGTCCAGCTGCTTTAGCTTGCAATAAACATTGATCAGCACGGTTCAACAGGCTTATACCGTTAACATCATCTTCCATGCGCAGACAAGCTGTTCCCAAGCTAATAGTGATGTTGATTGAGAGTTGATTGTTGATTGCAAATGGTTGTTCGCTGACTATACGGTTGAGACGTCGCGCCACCACTACTGTTTCATCACAACTTGTGTGGCTAAGAATGATCACAAATTCCTCTCCGCCATAACGAAAAGGAGTGTCTTGATATCGGAGATTTTGCCGCAGTCGGTTAGATAATAACTGCAAAAGGCGATCGCCAACTAAATGACCGTAAGAATCGTTAACTTTTTTAAAATAATCAACATCTAAAATAATCAAACTCAAAGGAGTGCCATTAGTACGGGCTTTTTGGATTTGTCTGGGTAAATCCCACTCTAAAGCCCGACGATTACTCAATTGTGTGAGTGAATCAGCTAAAGCGATCGCTGACAACAAATCATTTGTCCGGATCAAATCGCGGTATTTCTGTGCTTTTCGCAAACCAATAGTTAATTGTGCTAGCAACAAATTTTGGCTAGCAGTTAACTCTGCTGAAGTAGAATCTGTTTCTTCTAGAGGTAGCCATATATAGGCATCAGCCCCTTCCCTAAGAGCGATCGAAGTCATTTCTAATTCCCACTCTCTGCCATATTTACTTCTATCAAAAAGTAATTGAGAGCGATCCTCCAAAAGAATACAGTAGATCCAAGATAATTTTGTTTGTTCTTTTAACCAATAACAGAGTTCCATGCTGCCATCACAGCTTGCCTGGACAATTAATATATCGGGCGGAGTAATTTGAATGCGAGATATCGCCTGATTAAGATTAGTGATAACTTCTAAATTAAAAGAGTTTGCATCATGGATCTGATCTGGAAGTTTGGCGATAAAGTTATCACTTCCAAAGATCAGAATAGAAATCTTCATTGTTTTGCTTTTTGCCCCATTTTAACTTTGAGGGAATTGTATTCGTGAAACCTATTCAGGTTTACTGTCCTTACTATATATACCTACATCTTTAGCTAGAGATATTAACCCTTATTTTATTGTCTCGCTGTCTGAACTACAAGCAATTTTCAATGTTTATCTCCTTAAAATACTAATCTTTACTACAGTGTCTAGAGGTAAAATTTCTGATACCTAATTTCTGCCCAGATAACCTTAATTTCAAACAGTATAAATACTGAATAATCTTTTTAAGTATAAAAGTATTACTGTAATTTCCAGGAGTCTGTTATCCAAATTTTTACGATGATAAAATAATTACCTTAATTGCTAATCTTTAAAAGAAAATCATTCTCTCAGTATAAGTTTCAGACATTATTGTACTGACATCAAGTGTATGAATAATTTAATGGAATTATCCGTAAAAACCATTACGTACTTATTTTCCTCTACAAATAGATTATATTTATCACTTCGGTGTCAAACAAGTTTGTAGACGCGCTTTACTCGGTGAACCAGCGTGGAGAATAGGCGCTTTCCGACGAAGTCAATCCCCCCCAGAGTATCGGTAACTTCCCTAAGGACGGGTAAGCTTTTCAAGACAGTCATTCATGCTGCTGTTTTGGTACAACCAAACGTGAAAATTCTTACCCCTTCTGCCCTACTCTGCCTTGAAGCCTATGAGCGCGTCTACGTGTCTACAAACTTTTCGCAAAATCAAAATCCCAAATTATTAATTATTTATTATTGATAGCCTTCAATAGTATATCCAGCTGCAACAATTGCTTGTTTAATAGACTCTTCTGATGCTGCGGATTCTACGGTTACAGTTTTACCTTTTACATCTACCGTGACTTTTGCATCAGGTTCCATTGTGTGAATAGATTCTTTAATTGTGCTAGCACAATCTTCACAAGATATGTTTGGAACTGTTAATTTCAGGGCCATGAACAACCTCGGTACGTAAAAATACTACAATCTTGAGATTTTTATTTTATGGAACAAAGTTAAACTCCTCATCCTACTAAAGTCAGGAAAATGTGCAGCTTCATATAGCGGCACATTTGACAGCTACTTTGTCACAACTTAGTTATGCAATTACACTGAACAAGTAAATCCCCCTTCAGAAGTATTACGTAGTTAGTGGCACAGAAGTCCTTTTCTGCGGCATACTTTTTTTGTAAGAGAGACTAGTTAGTGGTTAGTGGTTAGTAGGGGCGAAGCTATGGCTGGGTATCTTTGGTCAGAACTAAATATCTTGGTACAAATGCACGCGCCCGTACAGTGGTTAGTGGTTTGGGGATGATGTTAAACAACCAACAACCAACAACCAACAACCAACAACCAACAACCAACAACCAACAACCAACAACTAACAGTCCCCTAACTCCCTAGTCTTCGTGTAAAAAGCCATGTCTTTTCATCCCCAGTACCTCAGCGGTAACGAAATACGCACCTTATTCCTTGACTTCTATGCCCAACGGGGACACCAGATTCTCCCAAGTGCCTCCCTCGTTCCAGAAGATCCGACAGTACTGCTGACGATCGCGGGGATGCTACCATTTAAACCGATATTTTTGGGACAGCGCACGCCAGAGTTCAAACGGGCGGCAACTTCCCAAAAATGCATCCGCACCAACGATATCGAAAATGTCGGGCGTACCAAACGGCATCAGACGTTCTTTGAAATGCTGGGTAACTTCAGCTTTGGTGACTATTTCAAAGAACAGGCGATCGCTTGGGGTTGGGAAATTTCCACCACTGTCTTTAAATTACCCCCAGAACGCCTAGTTGTCAGCGTCTACGAAGAAGATGACGAAGCTTACGCCATTTGGCGGGATAAAATTGGCGTCCCTGAAAAGCGCATTAAACGCATGGGCGCAGATGATAACTTCTGGAATTCTGGCCCCACTGGTCCCTGCGGTCCCTGTTCAGAAATATACTATGATTTCCATCCAGAACGGGGCGACGACAATATAGATTTAGAAGACGATACTCGCTTCATTGAGTTTTACAACCTCGTCTTCATGCAATACAACCGGGATGCAGAAGGCAACCTCACACCCCTTGCTAACAAAAACATTGATACCGGTATGGGTTTGGAGAGGATGGCACAGATTCTCCAAAGTGTTCCCAATAACTACGAAACTGATTTAATTTTCCCGATTATTAAAAAAGCAGCAGAAATCGCTGGTATTGACTACCACAAGTCGGATGAGAAAATTCAAGTTTCCCTGAAAATTATCGGCGATCACACTCGCGCTGTCGTCAATATGATCGCTGATGAAATTCGCGCTGCCAACGTCGGACGGGGTTATGTATTGCGGCGTCTAATTCGGCGTCTGGTACGACACGGACGCTTAATTGGCATTCAAGGAGAATTTACCACCCAAGTTGCGGAAGTTGCCATTTCCCAAGCCGAAGATGCTTACCCCAATCTCCGTCAACGGGAAAATAACATTAAAGCAGAATTGCAACGAGAAGAATCTCGCTTCTTGCAAACTTTGGAAAGAGGCGAAAAGCTGCTTGAGGAAATTATTGCTAAGGTGAAGCAACAGGGCAAAACCCAAATTAGCGGTGAAGATGCCTTTACCCTGTTTGATACTTACGGTTTCCCCTTAGAATTAACTCAAGAGATTGCTGAGGAAAACAACTTCACAGTTGATGTTGCTGGCTTTGATGCGGAAATGGAAAAGCAGAGACAACGCGCCAGAGAAGCCCACGAAACCATCGATTTAACTGTGCAAGGTTCTCTCGACAAACTAGCAGAACATATCCACGCCACAGAATTTTTGGGTTATACAGAACCAACAGCAACTGCAAAAGTTGAAGCGATACTTGTCAATGGTATTGCACAAGAAGAAGCAGAAGCAGGAACAGACGTGCAAATCGTCCTCGACAAAACGCCATTTTATGCAGAGTCGGGCGGACAAATTGGCGATAAGGGTTATCTGAGTGGTGAAGGTGTCGTTGTTACTATTAACGATGTCAAGAAAGAATCGGATTTTCATGTCCACTTCGGACGCATCGAACGGGGTACGCTGAGAGTCGGCGATAGTGTTTCCGCCCAAATCGATCGCGCTTGTCGCCGTCGCGCCCAAGCTAACCATACCGCCACTCACCTACTGCAAGCGGCGTTAAAGAAAATAGTTGATGATTCGATCTCCCAGGCGGGTTCTTTAGTGGACTTTGACAGGTTGCGCTTTGACTTCAACTGTCCCCGGGCGTTGACTGCTGAGGAGATTCAGCAAATAGAAGAACAGGTAAACAATTGGATTGCTGAGGCGCACTCTGCGAAAGTAGCAATTTTGCCCCTAGCAGAAGCAAAAGCGAAAGGTGCGATCGCTATGTTTGGCGAAAAATATGGTGACGACGTACGCGTGATTGATTTCCCTGGCGTGTCAATGGAATTGTGCGGTGGTACTCACGTCAGTAATACTGCCGAGATAGGTGTGTTTAAAATTATCTCCGAAGCTGGAGTTGCTTCTGGGGTACGGCGAATTGAAGCGGTATCTGGCACCGCTATACTGGACTACTTAAATGTCCGGGATACGGTAGTCAAAGATTTAAGCGACAGATTCAAAGTTAAACCAGAAGAGTTACCAGACAGAATTACGGTTCTGCAAAACGAACTCAAAAACACCCAAAAGGAATTAGAAAACCTTAAATCACAGTTAGCGATTGTTAAATCTGATCAACTCCTGCAAACTGTGGAAACTGTAGGCGATTATAAAATTCTCGTCGCCCAGTTGGAAGACGTTGACGCAGAGTCTTTGAAAACTGCGGCGGAACGCTTGCAGCAAAAACTTGGTGCAGGTGCGGCGGTGGTGTTGGGTTCGGTTCCGGAAGCCGGGAAAGTTAGTTTAGTTGCTGCTTTTTCCCCAGAAGTGAATAAGAAGGGACTGCAAGCTGGTAAATTTATCGGTGCGATCGCCAAAATTTGTGGCGGTGGCGGTGGTGGACGTCCCAATTTGGCACAAGCCGGCGGACGGGATGCAAGTAAATTGCCAGAGGCGTTGGAGAAAGCGAAAGCAGAGTTAAATTCAGTTTTGGGTTAATTGTGTTTTATTGTAGGGTAAATTTTTACCTTGCTTGAAAAGCGTAACAAATGTGTAGGGTGGGTTAGATTTAGTACTGATCCACCCTAAATACTTGTATATATATTTTCAATAAAAATGAACTATACTAAGTGTTATACTTTATCATCTGTACTAGTTTCTTGCTCTAAAACTAATTTTTATGTGGGTTTCTGAAATCACATTGAACAACTTTAGATGCTTTTCCGATGCAAGTCTTCAATTGTCTAAAGGAATTAATTTAATAATAGGTTCTAATAATTCTGGAAAATCAACTTTGTTAAAATCAATTTTATGGCTTCAGTTAGGCTTTACTTTGAACAATAAAGATTTACGAATATTCCACAATAGTGGATATGTTCAGTTGTACCTCAAAGAGGTAAATCAAAACTTTTTAAATTTAAATCCAGGACAAGATATTTTGTTCAAACTAGAACGATTGTGAGTAGCTTGAACGAAATACAACGTTAATTAATCAAGTTTTAAGTTATGCCATTGCTTGATTCAACGTAACGCAGAATGCAATCGCACTTTTGATAAGTACCTTCCAACCCATCATCTACAATTGAGTTAGGCAATGTACTGACCTCATAACGCTACACCAAAGTACCAAAATGCAGAGAGTCACAGTTGATGAAATCAAACGAGATCCCCTAAAGTTTCTCAATCAAGTTGAGGCAGGTGAAAGCTTTGTCATTGTCCAAGCAGACAAGGCAATTGCCGAATTAAAACCAATTACAAATACTAACAAGCAATTACGACCATTTGGTTTGTGTGCAGGGGAATTTACAGTACCTGATGATTTTGATGCGCCTTTGCCTGAAGAGATTCTAAATGCATTTGAGGGCGAATGAAAATTCTTCTAGACACCCATATTTTCTTGTGGTTTATCAGTGGAGATAATCGCCTATCAGCAGATGTTCGAGATGCCATTCGCGATTCAGACAATGAAGTTTATTTGAGTGTTGTCTCAATCTGGGAGTCCATTGTTAAGTATCAATTGGGCAAGCTACCACTACCACTATCTCCCGAAATTTATCTTCCCAAACAACGCGAACGCCATCAAATTGCGAATCTTGATCTCGATGAAGGTAGTGTTACCCAGCTTACCAAGCTACCATTATTGCATCGCGATCCTTTTGATAGAATGCTTATCTGTCAAGCTTTACAACATAACTTAACTATCGCAACAGTAGATCCAGAAATCATTAAATATTCCATCAATGTCATTTAGGAAGTTAAAAGCGATCGCACTTCACCCAACTTACAAAAAAGAGCGATCGCACTAATTTTCCAGAATCATCGAATAAGCGATCGCACTTTAATATTCCTGGATAACAAACACTTGTGTAGAGAAACCTTTTTGATTTTACTTCTTGATTCTAATTAATCTACCTATTAAAACTTGGGTAGTCTGAGTGAGAAACTCGTGAATTTTTTTTAGCCTGTCCTTCATAGTCTCGATCTTCTTTACAAATTATAATGCCACTATGCTTTTGACCTTGTTTATGAAGGCTAATAAAATCTTCTCGATTAAGAGTGATAACAACTCGTCCTTGTTGATTGGCGAAATTTAATACTTCTTCATCGCTAATCGATTGATTTGCTTGTCCAGCGTCATAAGATGTCAGTACATCATAGTCAAGCTGACGTAACTTTTGAACTAAATCAAGAGGAAAATTCTCATTAGCATAAAACTTGGTCATTCTATTAATCGTCAGCTATTAATTGGTCTATTTCTTGTAGATGTTCTTGATAATACGACCAAGCGGCTTCTAAATCTTGTGGTGTTAGCCCTGGATAATTTCTTAATAATTCTTCTTCGGAAGCACCTTGCTGACGAAAAGAAACTAAAGTCCAAACGGCAATACGAGTATCGCGGATGCGTGCGTTACCTCCGCAAACTCCAGGAGTTTTTTGAATTAAATTTTTTTGAGTGGGTTGAGACATCGGTATTGGGTTTAATTTATACTTTAAAAATAGAATATACAAAGGTATATATAATCTACTTTAAGAAGAAAACCTAGCTCTGTAGATTTTAACTATAATCTGTTTAAACTAAAGCGATCGCACTTCACCCAACTTACAACAAAGAGCGATCGCATCCTAAAACAAAAAAAGGGACGCTTATTTCAATCCCTTTTCCAAAAATAAACTTGCTCTTGAGTAGGAACAATTAGAACAGTCGAAAAATAAACGGATAACGCACAGGTTGATCAGGATTACTGAAACACTTTAATAATGCCCAGATTGTCAATCCCCAGTGCAGTAGAAAACCAAAAGCAACAACAGGAAAGAACAAAATTCCGCCGATACCAAAGGTTAGGAAAGATAGAATTCCAATAGGGACTCCGATCACGGTTCCCCAAAACCAAACATTGAAGTGAAAATTAATTGATTCTTTGGCGTTGCTTTTCACAACTGGATCGTCAGAAAGTAAGTTAATTACAATTGGAACCCCAATCGAAAACAACGCTGTACTAAAGAAAATCGCTCCATGACACAGAGATGATAGCAATTTGCGCTTATCGGAATCATATGTGACTTGCATCCTGGTAGCTCTCCAATTCGCTTTCTAGCTCTGATTGTAGCGATCGCCTAATGAATTTAGTATTGCAGGTTGCCGTACCAAGAAGTTTTCAGGCTTTTCCTGTAGACAGATTAACTTTGAGTGCCATAGCTCAAATATCGGTAATGAGGTTTACCGAACTCTCCAATTTTCTAAAAATTAACAGAGTGATACCAGTAAATTACCAGAAACCTGAGAAAGTGCTAGAACAGAATTAAGAAACGCTTTGAGTTAAGATTCATCTTTGGCAGGCAAATAGCCTGCCAATTTATTACTTAGTTAGTTGGTTTTGATATTTGGGAACAGAACTAATACTCAAAGCATCGAATATCATCAACCCAAAGATAAGCACATAGACACAAAAAAACCGAGCCAGCCTTGTCCCAGCCCTGCGGGCTGGGACGACCTCCACGAGAGACTTTGAAGGAAAACTAATTAATAAAGGCTGGCTCGGTTTTTTCCAGTCGGCCTACTTAGTTGTGGGTTCAGGAACATGTTACTCCCACTAGTGACTAAAATCCACTTGAGTGGACTTTAGCTATGAGCCAAGAAATAAATTTCTTGGCGGACACAAAAACTGGTACAAAATCTCAATATACCCGTTCAAGATAACAACGCCAGATAAGATAAAGTAAGGCAAAGTCCTAACTTTAACATTACTTAAAAAAGGCGGTAAAAAATGGGTCGTTTAAATCCTTACTCTTTACAGATGCAAATTACCCAGATGTTTGAACAAGGGCAATCATTTTTCGCCACAACTAAAGTACAAGAATGGTTGAAAGAGCGTAATCATAATCCCGCAGATTACGAGATTATTTTCCACAAAAAACCTGCTCCTCCAGGTTCCAAAGAAGTGATGGTAGTAGAAATTGAATTGCGGCGCAAAGACGGACAACCAGTAGATCCTTGGTTACAAGAACAAGCTAATTTACATGCCTAAAACATAGAATTTCTTGATTCACATGACAGCCAATAACCAAGAACCAGTTACATACACAGGCGGATGCCATTGTGGCGCAGTACGTTTTCAAGTTGTAGTTGATAGGCACAAAGCCGATGATTGCAACTGTTCTATTTGCAGAAAAAAAGGATTTCTGCATTTAATCGTGCCAAAAGATAAATTTACATTACTCCAAGGCAATGATGTATTAACAACTTACACATTTAATACAGGGGTTGCCCAGCATAAATTTTGTCGCATTTGTGGAATACACTCTTTTTATATTCCTCGCAGTCATCCAGACAGCATAGATGTTAACATCCGTTGTCTAGATGGTGATGTAGTGAAAAACTTTGAAATTGTACCTTTTGATGGAGCAAATTGGGAGCAAAATATACACAAGTTGCGTTAAGTTAAATCAGGCTAGTTTTGATTTGTAATATTAGCGAGAAAAAAATTATTATCTACTAGCCATATTTGACTAAAATTTACATAATTTTCACAGATTTTACCGAAAAAGAGCATTCTCAATTGTGGAATGCTCTTTGTTATTTTTGAAGTAATAAAATCATTAGTTTCAAAATCATCACAATGAAACCTCATCGCTTTTGGATTATTGGTTTTTGGCTTTATCTTGGCATTTTAATGATTATTATTATTTCTGCGTACCTAAAAATTCTCCCTGTGAAAAGTTCCACAATTCCTTTTTATGATACTCTAGGACATTTTATTTTAATTGGCATTGCAGCTTTTCTCAGTCATTTAGCGCTGAAAAAACGCCGTATATCTTACTTAAATATTTCTCTGCCCCTAGCCCCAATACTTGTAATGATATTGACGGTAACAGAAGAATGCTTACAAATTTTATCGCCTTATCGCACCTTTGATTTAATTGATCTCGCCTCTGACTTTTGTGGTATTGTCTTGTTCACCTGGTTAGCAGAAAAATTCATTCGATTTTAGATTGTGGATTTTCACATTTGTCTTGAAAGGCACCAGCGCGAGGGCAGAAAGCAGAAGGAGTAAAAAGAAGCTTTCCTACCTTGATTGTGAACTCTGCTTATAGAACAATACAGTTCAGTTAAGTATTTTTTTCCTTCTCTTGCTTCTGTCTGTGTTCTCTCTTGCCTGGTGCAGTTCATTGCTTTGCGTCCCTTTGGAAAGTATATTCAGTATTATCACTAAAATTAGTGCGAAAAAATATATAAAATTTTTATAAGTATTTAAATTTGGTATATTAGCACACTTGTTACTAAAATCATCATAGTTATCCCAGCTAAATAATTAGCGATCGCTCAAGGATACGAATATTAAGCTTTATTTTGGTCGTGTAATCACAAATTACCTATCTTCACAAAATCTCTAACAAGTGTAAAAAATACTTGTATTTTAAAAATATTTAATGAATTATGTCAGGAAACATAGTCGTTGATTATACACCATAGCTATAATGTAGCAATTTCAGGCTGACCTAACCTGGCTAAACCTTAAAATCCGCATTCTAACTAATATTGACTCAACTAGGGAGAAAGTATTTTATTTGTCTATGGAGAAATAAAGATTGATACAAGATATATATTTATTGTTGCATATCTCTTGTCTTCTCATGATTATTAATGTTATTTCTGAATTAACTGTGTAATAGTAATAATTATGACGATTTTCTAAGAGACGCCAGCATAACATACAAATTCAGAGCATCTATTTTGTATAAAACATGCAATTTTAGCCATCATCTTTGTTGATGTGACAGTTCAAAGTACAGAATGTTGATTTTGTTATATTAGTAACAATATTCTTGATTGTTTTGAGCGATTGGCTACGACTATTGCAATAGTGAAAAACAGACACTATCGCAGATTTTGAATATTGGAGTTAGTTTGAGAAGAGAACATATTAACTAAACCTATTTTTATTATGTCATACCAATTTGCAACACTAAGTCTAGAACAGGAGAATTTAGTTCCTATTTATAAACGTAAATGGAGAAATATCGCTATTTCAACTCAGCGGATTGATCGAAAAAAAGCTGCTGAGGCAGTTAAAGAAGTTTATACTTTTTGTGGTCTTGCTATCCCAGAAGTAGTATTCTGTGAAAGCCCCTATGAGGCTATGAGTAAGGCTTTACCAAGCTGTGAGAATTTAATTATTCCACGCTTAGTTCAGAGATTGTTAGAATTGCGTTTACGTATATTAAATTTATTTCCCGCTCAGGCAAGATATTATCAAGATCCTATTGCTATTCAAAGACCCGATAATGTTAATATACACATTCACACCACATTATATTATCAATTTCTTTCTTACATGAAATATTTAGAACAGCAGTTACAAACTGACTTAGGATATCTCATAGAGTTAGAAATTGAAGTAAACTTATCAGCACTGTATCATCAACTGCAAAATGAATTAGGCAAACAATATGACAGTAACTTCATACCTGCTACTACATTTTGCAGCTATTGCAGTTGGTTAGAATTTTGGAAATCTGCATTAAATTACACTGCTGATCAAGAGTTATTGCAGTTATTTCAATCTTTGGCTAAATCTTGTGGTTGGATTTTTCCTTATAAAAGAGTAGCAGTAGTGTGCGATCGCCCCACCAAACTGTGCTTTGACAGCGACAACCGCCTCCACGCTGAAGGTGAAACTGCGATTGAATTTGCCGACGGGTACAAGCTTTACGCCTATCACGGTGTCATCTTACCGGAAAAATACGGTAAGCTACACCCCCAACAATGGCAAGCACAATGGTTGTTACAAGAAGATAACGCCGAATTACGACGAGTATTGATTCAAGGTATCGGCTACGCTCGTATTATCGAACAATTACAAGCATCTGAGTTAGATCGGTATCAAGAATATACATTATTAAAAATAGAGAACGATGTAGATGTAGAACCAATTTATTTATTAAAAATGACTTGTCCCAGTACAGGATATATTCATGTATTGCGTGTGCCGCCGAATGTACAATCAGCGCAAGAAGCCATTACTTGGGCAAATTGGGGAGTTGCACCAACAGAATTTGCCATGCAGACTTGATTTGAGGAACCTGCCAGTTTCAATCCAAAT
The DNA here is from genome assembly GCF_000317205.1 of Fischerella muscicola PCC 7414. Taxonomy (GTDB): domain Bacteria; phylum Cyanobacteriota; class Cyanobacteriia; order Cyanobacteriales; family Nostocaceae; genus Fischerella; species Fischerella muscicola. The sequence goes on from NZ_AJLK01000072.1 coordinate 37,454, forward strand.
TTGCCGAAAACCACAATTGGCGATCGCAACTTCTAATTCTTGTAACAAATATTTCTTTAATTATCTAGGGTGAGCATTGCCCACCCTAGATGAAGATTTAAATTAGTTTTGTAACTTTTCTTAGTGTTTGAGCGATCGCTTGAGCATCTTTGCCTACAAAAATTTCTTTTTCGCCGTTACTCCAAGTGATAAAGCAGGTATATTGGGAGCGATTGTGACTAGATAAATTCCGAAAATCAACTTGACGAATGTAAGCTAAATTTATTAATCCTTTTGTAGATGTTTGACAGAGAATGAGTTGTGGCATTATGGAAATATCCTAAATGTATGTTGATGGAAATGTCCTGAATGTATGTTTAGGAACAGAGGGGGCGAGGGTACTTGGAGGTGCGATCGCCCTTCTCTACTATCATTAAATCCCATTTAATAGCACGTGTCAATGAGTTATATTAAAAAAAATATTATACTTGGAGTAGTCTTAATCAATGGGACTAATTAACAGAATTCAAGAATTTGGCAAAGAAAAAGGCATTCCCAGCGCCAACAAGTTTTGGCAAATCACTGGACTGCCAAGAGCAACAGCATTTAGGCTGTGGAGGGATAGAAGTATTTATCCAGATAGAGGAAGCGTGGAAGTTATTTGTCAAAAATTAAACGCCCAACCGGGTGATTTTCTGAATTACGTAGAGGAGGCTGATGAAATCAGTTAATAGTTAACAGTTATCAGTTATCAGTTTTTGATCACTGTCAACTGATAACTGATTGAACCAGTTTACTTGCGGGCGAGTTGATTACTTAGTCTGATAATATTTATTGAACTCACGTTAAGTCTAAGATGAGGCATTCTTCTGTGAAGTTGGAAGCCCACACTATACCGTCAGGGAGCGTGTGGGTAGTTCACGGAATCCATCCAAAAGAAGTCGCCACAACCCGAAAACCACAGATCCGTAATCCCCCATCCGCTTCGTTCCAGCTGCGACTGGCGCTACGGCAAAGTTCTGGACTAAAACTCCAAGAACCACCCCGCAACACTCGACGGTGCATATCTCCACCTACTTCCCATACTGTTCCATCTGTGGGAGCGCCATCATAATTTTTATGCCAAGGATCAGCACACCATTCCCAAACTAACCCATGCATATCGTATAAGCCAAAGGCATTTGCCACACCAAAACTACCTACTGGTGTTGTTTCTTTGCGATATTTAGTTTTGATTTCTGAAGATTCGCCGCTACTGCAATTCGCTAACTCAGAGGTAATTGTTTCACCAAAATGGAAAGGTGTTGTTGTACCTGCACGACAAGCATATTCCCATTCGGCTTCGCTGGGTAAGCGATAATGTCGCCTGGTTTTTTTCCACAAACGCGCACAAAATTCTACTGCTTCGTGCCAAGATACATTTTCTACTGGTCGATTAGCACCTTTGAATTTAGAGGGGTAAGGATTTAAAGATTGTTTAACTTTGGGTAAAGCTGCAACTGCTTTCCACTGTGCTTGTGTGACAGGATATTTCCCTATAAAAAAGGGTTCGACGGTGACTTGATGTTGCGGACGTTCATCAGCATCTCCTTCTTCTTCACTTGCACCCATTAAGAAACTACCGCCGGGGATGGCTACCATTTCTATTGTCACCCCATTTCCTAAATCTTCTATATAGTAATTGGCGGTGCGATAATCACGCTTAATTTCCTTGCCTGTGGAGTCTACGGTTACTGTGTCAAATTCAAAAACTTCTAGAGCAGGAAATCCTGGTGTTACTGATTGTGGTATTGTTGTCAATAATTGAGTTTGGTGTGGCGTCAAAGTTGGCGATGTTGTAGATACAACAGGTAATGAAAAAGATGCTTGTTGGGGATTTAAATCTTTGAGAACTTCTGTTGCTGATTGATACCTTTCTGAGGCTAAATGTTTCAGCAATTTATCTAAAATATTTCCTAAATCTTCGCTGACAGTAATGCCTTTTTCTTCGAGAATTTGCCGCCATAACCATTTACAACTCATGGGATCAAACAGGCGGTCATAAATTTGACCATAAGCATCTCGTACAGGTAAACATCCAGTGATGAGGCGCGCACAAGTCACTCCTAAAGCATACAAATCACTGGCATGACAAGCAAAGCCTGCCATTTGTTCACTGGGTGCATAACCAAGTGTATAAAGGACTGTAGCTTGTCTAGCTAAACTTGTTTGTGTAACTTGTTTAGCGCCACCAAAATCAATTAATACTAGTTTGCCATCGCTTTGACGGCGAATAATATTTTCTGGCTTAATATCACGATGAATGACATTGCGCGAATGGATAAATTCTAAAACTGGTAATAAGTCAGCTAAAAGTTCTCGGATTTTTTCTTCGGTAAAAGGTTGTTGAATAACTTCTGCAAAAAGGGTATTTCCTTGAATAAATTCTTGTACTAAATACAAGCTTGTACCTTGTTCAAAGTAAGCCAATAATCTTGGAATTTGTAGGTGATTTTCTCCTAGTTCATACAGTCGGAAAGCTTCTTCTTTGAATAATTCTGCTGCTTTAGTGCGTTCCGATGTGCCATGAACTTGTGGAAAAAATTGCTTGATGACGCAGGGAGCATTGAGTCTATCAATGTCTTCTGCTGCATAAGTTCTGCTAAACCCGCCTTCGCCTAACAATCTTGATACGTGGTAGCGGTTGCGTAACAATTCACCAAAGTTGCTTTGTCCGCAACTAATGCAAAACCTATTGTCATCAGCATTGAAGGGATTTGAGCAATTGGGATTTTGGCAGATTTGCATAGCCGAGCCAGGGATTACATCTTTTCGAGAGCAGGCCCAATACTATCTATATCGAAAACAGATATGTGGACAAATAAGCATGAGTATTAGTTCATCTGTAATATTGCTCGTACAGAAAGTTATACAGATGAAGAAATCCTTTATTTATTTGTTTATCTGTACCTTAGAACTTTTTAAATATAAATAAATATGAGCGTACGGTTTTCCGTTCTGAAGAGGATAATAGCTGAAGCGATCGCTCTTGTCAAGCGCCAGTGTTGGGGAGTTGGGGAGGTGGGGCGATGGGGAGGTGGGGCGATGGGGGGCTAGGGGTCCCCACTTTGTGGGGTTGGGGGGCAATGGGGAGGTGAGGAGTGTGAGGAGAATAAATAGTGACTAATGACAATTGACCATTGACAATTGACTAATAACTATTTCTTTCTGAAGAAGCACGGATTAATTCGGCGATCAAAGCAACTGTTGCAGAGATTACAATTAAGATAACACTGAGAGCATTAATATCGGGTTTTACTCCTGTTCTAATGCGGCTGAAAATTTCCATTGGTAGAGTGTTGGAACCACTACCAGCAGTAAAAGTGGCGATGAGAAAGTCATCCAAACTCAAGACAAATGCCAACAGACAACCAGCGATAATACCAGGCATTAATTGAGGTAATAACACTTTGATAAAAGCCTGCACTGGTGTTGCTCCTAAATCTAAGGCGGCTTCTTCTAAATGGGGATCTAAATTAGTCAATCTTGCTGACACAACTAGACTAATGTAAGCCAGACAAAATACTACGTGAGCCGCGACAATAGTCCATACACTTAAAGAAATGCCAACAAGAGGAATAGCAACCGCTGCGAGAAACACCAAAGTCGCAACAGCGATCGCAATATCGGGAATAATCAATGGTAGGTAAGAAATACCGCGATACAAGGCTTTACCTGGAAATTGATAGCGCGCTAACCCCACCGCCATTAAAGTTCCCAGCACTGCTGATATACCTACAGCGCTGAAGGCTACTATTAAACTATTTTTTAAAGCCAACAAAATTCGCTCATCACTAAATAGTTGGCGATACCAATCTAGGGTGAAGCCTTGCCAAGTGGCACTGTAAGGTGATTTATTGAAGCTGTAAAAGCCCAGTACCAAGATTGGCAGATACATGAACACAAACATTAATAGCGAGAAAACCGCTTGCCAGGATAAGACACGCGGTTTTTTTTGTAAATGAGATATGTTCACGCTTATGATTTTGGTTTTAGTTATTTGGTCAGCGCCAAGATAGCACAGTTAAGCATAAAAGTCAAGAATAAAGGCAGAGGGCAGAAGGAATAAACTTTTCATCCTTTGTTGCCAACTCTGTTCATGACGACTACTTAATTATTTCTTTTGCCACATAAATCTGCGATCGCTAACAATAATTGATCTGTATCGACTGGTTTGGCAATGTGGGCTTGGAAACCTGCTGCTAATAGTCGTGAGCGATCGCTATCTCCAGCGTAGGCTGTTAATGCGATCGCTGGGATTTTTCCACCCTGTTCTGGAGGCAAGGTTCTGATTTGCTCTATCAAACTATAGCCGTCTACCTCAGGCATCCCGATATCACTGATTAATAAGTCATACTGTGATTGTGTTAAGGTTGTGAGAGCTTGGTTGGCTGAACCAGCAACAGTTACTGTCGCTCCATACTCTTTTAAACAATAGTCAAGAAAGTTTCGTGTGTCTGGATTATCATCAACTACTAGTATCCGCAATCCCGCTAGGTAGGAAGAGGTAAACTTATCTCCTTGTTGTTCTGTGTCTTTTTCCCCACCTTTCCCTTGTTGTTCTATAAGGGGCAATTTTACAGTAAATGTGGCTCCTTGTCCTTCCCCCGGGCTATCGGCAGTAACAACACCGCCATGCAATTCGACTAAATGGCGGACTATTGCCAATCCTAATCCTAATCCACCAAATTTTCTGGTGGTACTGCTATCTGCTTGGCGAAAGTATTCAAATACGTGGGGCAGAAATTCCGAAGAAATACCCATACCTGTGTCTGTGACTGTGATTTGGGCATAGTGGTTTTTGTGATAGGGAGGTGGGGTAGTGGGGCTTCCATGATAGGGAGGTGGGGAGGTGGGGTGGTGGGGTGATATTGTTCCCCCCATCTCCCCATCGTTGACTACTTCTAAGCGCACTTCTACCCTACCGCCACTGGGTGTAAATTTAACCGCATTGGAAAGTAAATTGCCAACGACTTGCTGCAAGCGATTTGAGTCTCCTTGAACGAGTATGGAAGACGTGGAGAAATTCCCCCTTGTCTGGTTTGTCTTCCTTGTCTTCCGTGTCCCCGTATCCTCTCTGTCTGGAGGTACATACTCAAGTTGAATTTTTTTGGTTTGTGCGGCTAGTTGCACAGTTTCTAATGCCGCATCAATTACTGTTGTTAAGTTGACGACGGCTAAATTTAGGCTGAGTTTGCCTCGGAGAATGCGGGAAACATCTAGTAAGTCATCGATCAATTGAATCTGTAATTTGGCATTCCGTTCAATTGTGTCTAAGGCACGATCTGTGGCTGTTGGATCTAGCTTGCGACTTCTGAGTAATTTTGTCCAACCGAGGATAGGGTTGAGGGGCGATCGCAATTCGTGAGAAAGAATGGCTAGAAACTGATCTTTGACGCGGTTAGCAGCTTCTGCTTCTGCACGGGCTGCTTGTTCCAACTCTAACAGGTGAGCGCGTTGTTGTTCTATTTGTTTTTGGTCATGAATATCGGTACAAGTCCCAAACCATTTAATAATGTTGCCTTGATTGTCTGTGAGAGGATAAGCTCTGACTAAATGCCAACGATATGTACTGTCACTGGCTCTTTTGAAACGCTGTTCGTTTTCAAAGGGGATTCCAGTTTGCAAAGATTCTTGCCAGCGTTGGATGGTAGCCTCTAAATCATCTGGATGCAGTACTTTGTGCCAACCAGTTCCCACGGTTTCTTCGAGAGTTAGCCCTGAATATTCATACCAACGCTGATTTGTGTAATCAGTTATACCTTGGGCATTGGTTGTCCAAACCATTTCGGGAATGCCTTCACTCAGCATTCTGTAGCGTTCTTCGCTTTGACGTAGGGCTTCCTCTGTGTGTTTGCGCTCGGTAATATCTTGGGTAGTACCCATCATCCGCACTGGCTTACCTGTATAATCGTACAAGCAGCGACCTTTGGCTGCAATCCAACGTACACTACCGTTAGGCCAAATTACACGGAATTCTACATCGTAATCAACCTTGCCTTGGAGAGTTTGTCTAATTGCTTCATGGGTAGGCTGGCGATCATCTGGATGCAGACAATTAAGAAACACCTCGTAGCTTATTTCTATATTGGACGCAAGTCCAAACAACTGCTTGCATTTGACAGTCCAAATTAATTCATCGGTGGTGAGATCCCAAAACCACATTCCTAACTCTGCTGCTGCGGTGGCTAGGCGAATGCGTTCTTCACCTTCGCGCAAGTCTGCTTCTGTTTGTTTGCGATCGCTTATATCAGTAGTGATGCCAACTATTCTAATGATCTGGTGATTATGATCTCTTACTGCTAATCCCCGATCTTCTACCCACAGATAGTAACCATCTTTATGACGGACTCGATATTGAGTGCAAAAACGGTCTCCCTGGGCTAGACTTTCTGTAAACTCCTGTTCAACTTGTTGGAGATCATCAGGATGAATATGCGATCGCCACCATCCTGAGGTTGGTTCAGTTTCCTCCAGTGTGTAACCCAAAAGCTTAGTTAAACCTTGAGTTCTGTTTACAAAATCACTTTTCCTATCCCAATCGTAAATTAGGCAATTCACAGCTGCTGCTGCGAGTTCAAACCGTTCATTACTTTGTCGTAAGGCGGTTTCTGTACGCCGTCGCTCTGTAATATCTTCACAGAAGCCCAGAATTCGCTGCGATAAACCTTCGGCTGTTCTCCGCAATACCGTATCATAGCAACGTAACCAGCGCCATTCACCGTTTGCGTGTCGATATTGGAATTCAAAGCTAACTACTTCACCATCAGGAACGGAGTTGAGGCGATCATAATGAGCGGGAAGTCGAGCAATATCTTCAGGGTACATTCGTTGCAAAAGTGATTGCAGCCCTGTTGATTGAATTTCGTGTTGGGTGTAACCAAGAATTTGAGTAACTTGATGATTAATATAGATGACACGCTGTTCAACTAAATCATAAAGATACAGCGCACCTGAGCTACTACTAGCAATCCTTTGAATTAAATTTGGACTTTCTGTTAAGGCAGTTGCTAAAGCAACTTCATTCACATCAAAAATCGATTGTAAATTTGATGTGACTGTAATCTCACTAAAAGTTGTGACAATACTATAAGGTTTAGTTGCTCCTGGTAAGAACAAAGGTTGTGAGTTCACGAGTAGCCAGACAAGCTTACCATGCGGCTGATACAATCCCATCACAACATTCAAACAGGGTTTACCTGTGGTTAGGGCAACCATAAATGGATAATTTTCATTTCTCAAAGGAAAACCATCTACACCAATGGCTTGCCAGGGTGTATCCAGCCAATTACGCCCAATGAACTGCTCTGCCGTTAGACCTAAAATCCGCTCAGATTCAGGATTACAAGCCTGGATGCGACCATCCGCAAGCTGAAGCACCATTGCTTGTTCTGGCTCTGTAATCATCGAAGACGTAGATTGTTCCGAGATTTGCTGCTGCCAAGACAGCTTGTCATCAGCCAATGGTTGTAGAGACTGCTCAAAATCTGGCATTTTTTATCCAATTGGAAAAATATACAAAATTTTAACTAAGTTTATCTCTTAATGAATTAGATTTTAGGACAAAACCTCTATCCATAGATGGATGATAGATATTCTTTATTTTTTATTTGTTTTCAAAATCAGATTAGTAATTACTGGTTATTAAAGACTGGTTTTGGTAAATATTTCATGATCCCAGCCTCTAACTATCATAAGCTAAATCAGTCTGTACAGTAGTCATTTGTTTATACTTGTTGAGAAAAATCCAGCAATAAAGAGCAATAGGTTATTATCTATTAACTACAGACTCTGATATTTATATCAATGTACATAAACTGAGATTACTCCTGACGAAGGAGCAAATCAAGAAGTTGATTGACTAGAGTGGTCATAGTAACGAAATCAATAAAAAACACAAAAAATTTTACTTATGAAAGACCAACAAGAAAATCAAATCAATCAACCAGTAAGTGAAGATTGGCATTCCCAGCAAGAGCCAAACGTCAAGGAAAGAAATTTAACAGCAAATCCTGGCGATCGCATTGCCGATGAACCTCAAACAATCGAAGAAAAAAGTCAACAAGTAGCTGTAGATTCTCCTGACATCACAGGAGATCACATCAAAGTTCCTACCTACTTTGTAGTAGAAGAGCCAGATGGTGAAAAAAAGGCACTTCACCATGTTAAGGATGCAGAAGAAATTTCTGATGTCATTCGGCAAGCAAGAGTAGACGAAGAAGGTAATCGAGTTTGGTGGTAGTTTGTTTAGCATCAACGATAAATTCATCGTTGATTGTCGAGAATAAACAAATATTAGCTAAACATTAAAACAGCTTTAGATATTATCAATGTCTCTCTTCCTCACTGTTGCCAAAGGAGAGGAAGAATTAGATTAGTTTGAGAATTTATCTAAAGCTGTTCTCATTCAACTCTGTTAGAGGCTATATAGAAATAAACTATTAAGTGCATTTAGGGGAGGTAAAAAGAGGTGTAGATGTTCCTCCCACTTTATTAGCTTTGTGTAGCGGCGCTACATTGATATTGAAAGTAAAAAAATAAATGAAAGTGCGCTACGCATTATATGTTTTTGGTGCGTGAAAGCAGAGCGTAACGCACCCTAATTAATATACTTCTCGCAAGAGTCTATTTCCAAAAAAAACGAACACCGATAAACACCGATAATATCTATGTATCCTGCACCGAATCCATATCTGTGTCCATCTGTGTTCCATGAGTGTTCGTAATTAAAAATTATCTGGATTTTTGAAGAGATTTAATAAGTACTATTGTCTTTGTAAAAATATTCCAGTGAATCATTACAGATTTGCGTAAAATCTTCGCATTTTTCAACGCAGAGTGTTTATATAGAAAATTTGCTACCAGGTCATAAACCTATTTAAGTGGAGGAAAGAATAATGACATCTGTTCAAAATCAGAAAAACAGCAAAGTGCGTTATGCAGTGATTGGACTAGGTTGGATTGCTCAAGAAACAGTCTTACCTGCTTTTGCAAATGCAGATAATTCGGAATTAGTAGCATTATTTTCTGACGACTTAGTCAAGCGTCACGAACTAGGCGAAAAGTATAATGTTCCTGTTTTTACCTACGAAGAATACGAAGCATTTCTCAGAAGTGGGGCAGCAGATGCAGTTTACATTGCTCTACCTAATCATCTACATTGTGAATACACTGTCAAAGCTGCTAATGCCGGAGTACATGTACTTTGCGAAAAGCCAATGGCAGTAACAGAACAAGAATGTGAAGAAATGATTCGTGCTTGCCGTGATAATAATGTCAAGCTAATGATTGCCTACCGTTTGCACTTTGATAAAGCCAATATGCAGGCGGTAGAGATTGTTAATTCTGGGAAAATAGGTGAACCGCGCATTTTTAACTCTGTCTTTTCTCAGCAAGTAGCTGAAGGTAATGTGCGCTTAGAGCCAATTTCTAATGGTGGCGGTACAGTCTATGATATGGGTGTTTATTGCATAAATGCTGCTCGTTATTTGTTCCAAGATGAACCAACAGAAGTAGTTGCCTTTTGTGCGAATAACGGTGAGAAGCGCTTTGAGGAACTTGACGAAATGACTAGCGCTATTATGCGTTTTCCTGGTAATAAACTGGCAACATTTACTTCTAGTTTTGGTGTTGCACCAGTCTCTACTTTGCAGATATTAGGAACAAAAGGCGATTTACGGATGGATTCTGCATACTCCTATCAAGGAGAACTGAAGCAACAAATTACTATTGATAACCAGACTCAGGAGCAATCTTATCCTGCTGGTGATCAGTTTGCTGCCGAAATTGTTTACTTCTCAGATTGCATACTAAATAATCAAAACCCAGAACCATCAGGAGAGGAAGGTTTAGCAGATGTTCGCATTATTCGCGCTATTGTCGCATCAGCACAAACAGCTAAACCTGTGGAACTACGCGAGTTTAGAGAACAAGCAAGACCAACAAGTGAACAGGTAATTCAAATTCCAGCCAGTGAAGAACAGCCAGATTTAGTTCATGCTGCTGATCCATCAGGCAAGTCTTGAACAAAGGCAGTCTCGCTGAAAAAATTTCACCACCAAGACAGCCTCTAATCCCCAAAGCAGGGTTGTTTCATTTTCTAGTGTTTGTATGAAACCACCCTGCTTGAGCGATCGCACAGCACATAAAGTTACAAAAAAATTGCATACTCTCAGTTGTATAAACGCTAGCAAAAAATAGCCCACACAGGTGGGCTTTGCTTGTCTAGCCCCAGACTTCTAGTCTGAGGGCTAATAAGAACACAGATTAACTTTGTGCTACAACTTCTTTATCCTTGGCCAAGAACTTCTCCAGTTCTGTCAATGCATCTGCATCAACTTTAGTTTGCATCGGACAGAACTTAGGCCCACACATAGAACAAAACTCAGCAGTTTTGTAAATATCTGCTGGCAAAGTTTCGTCGTGGTATTCCCTAGCTCTATCAGGATCGAGTGCTAATTCAAACTGACGGTTCCAGTCGAAGTTGTAACGAGCGCGGGAGAGTTCATCGTCTCTGTCTCTAGCCCCAGGACGATGCCTAGCGATATCTGCTGCATGGGCTGCTATCTTGTAAGCAATTAATCCGTTTCGTACATCTTCAGAATTCGGCAGACCCAAGTGTTCTTTAGGTGTAACATAGCACAACATCGCAGTACCGTACCAACCAGCCATTGCTGCACCAATAGCGGAGGTGATGTGGTCGTAACCAGGGGCAATATCTGTTACCAACGGCCCTAGCACATAGAAAGGTGCTTCTGAACACTCTTCCATCTGCTTTTTGACATTAAACTCAATTTGATCCATCGGCACGTGTCCAGGGCCTTCAACCATCACCTGTACATCGTGTTCCCAAGCTTTACGAGTCAATTGCCCAAGGGTTTTGAGTTCTGCTAATTGGGCTTCATCAGAAGCATCATGAGTACAACCAGGACGGAGTGAGTCACCTAAGCTAAATGAGACATCATATTTCTTGAAAATCTCAATGATATCTCGGAAGTGGGTGTAAAGTGGGTTTTGTTTGTGATGGTGCAACATCCATTTTGCCAAAATACCACCACCACGAGAGACAATGCCAGTCAGGCGGTTTCTTACCAAAGGCAAGTGTTCAATTAAAATCCCAGCGTGGATAGTCATGTAGTCTACCCCTTGCTGGGCGTGTTTCTCAATTACATGCAGAAAATCGTCAGCAGTGAGATTTTCAATCCTGCCATGTACGCTTTCTAAAGCTTGATAAACTGGCACTGTACCGATGGGAACGGGTGAAGCTTGAATAATAGCGGTGCGGATTTCATCCAAGTTACCACCACCAGTGGATAAATCCATGACGGTATCAGCCCCATATTTTACCGCCAGTTTTAGTTTTGCCAGTTCTTCGTTGATATCAGAAGAGTTAGGGGAAGCGCCAATGTTAGCATTCACTTTACATTTGGAAGCAATGCCAATACACATTGGCTCTAAGTTAGTGTGATTGATATTTGCAGGAATAATCATCCGTCCCCGCGCCACTTCATCTCTGATTAGCTCAACAGGGAGATTTTCCCGCCTAGCGACGTAGTGCATTTCTTCAGTGATCACACCCTGACGAGCATAGTGCATTTGACTCACATTGCTCTCGCCTCTTCGCTTGGCGACCCATTCTGTCCGCATATTTGCTTTCCTCAATAAACAGCTTCCCTGCGCCGGCATTACCCGGAATCAGGTGCAAAGGGTATAATCTCAGCCTGCATACAGGCACCCCTAGCATGAGAGCTAATTTTAGCATTTTGTACAGTGGCCAAGAAGAGGGAATTAACAATTCATGACTATGTGGTGTGAGGGCAGAAGGGAAGAGAATTTGACTTATTTTTTCATTAGTAACGGAGCGGGTGGTGTGCCGCCAGATTCCTACTCTGAATGAAGAATTCGTAGCTTTATGTTAAAGATGTCATAATTAGAGATGTCATAATAGGCATCAATTCAATCATCAAAATTTTGATAACTAGCATGGAAAATAGTACTGTCCGCACAACACTAACCTTGCCAGGCGAACTTTTAGAAGCAACTGATCGTGCTGTAAAGGAAGGAAAAGCCAAAAGTCGCAATGATTTTATTGCTCGTGCCATACGTCATGAATTAGCAGCACAAAAACGGGCTGAGATTGATGCTGCTTTTACAGCAATGGCAGGTGATGTAGAGTATCAAGCTGAAGTTAGAAAAATAAATAATGATTTTGCGAAAGCTGATTGGGAAGCATTTCAAATAGGTGAATCTCAGCAATGAGGAGAGGTGAGGTATATGATGTTTGTCTAGATCCGACCGAAGGTTCTGAACAGGCAGGAATTCGACCTGTAATCATTGTCAGTCGTGACGCTATCAATGCTGCGAGTTCAGTTGTACTTGCAGTTCCCTGTACGACTTATCGCCTTGGAAAGCGTATCTATCCGAGTCAAGTACTGATTTCTGCCCCTGATGGAGGCTTAGATAGAGATTCTGTAGCAATGGCAGAACAAGTGCGTGCTTTAGCTAAAAATCGTTTTTTGAGTCTGCGAGGGACAGTTTCATCTGCATCTTTGCAGCTATTGAATCGAGCGTTGCTCATTGCTTTGGATTTACCAGGACAAGTTGAATTTGAATGATTTTAAAGCGATCGCCTATATATTTCTTTTCGGTATCACCGGACGTTCACCTCTTTGAAACCTTGCCCATGATTGCCGTAAGGCTGTAGGGGCAGGATGTTTAGCATCATAAC